>NZ_FMCH01000494.1 GCF_900091855.1 Streptomyces sp. DvalAA-14 | reverse complement strand
CGCCAACAAGGGTGACGATTCGGGCACTTCGCCCGTCGGGCACTACACGGTGGGCGCCGGCGACTCGCTGATCGGGATCGCGGACGCCACGCACATCGACGGCGGCTGGCACCACCTCTACGACGTCAACCACCAGGCGATCGGCGACAACCCGAACCTCATCAAACCCGGACAGATCCTCAACCTCGGCTGAAAAAAGGGCTGCTGACGGCCGGAAGACAAAGCGGACGTAACTCGCGCATCGCCGGTCGGGGGATGTGACAAGGCTCTCCCCGGCTCCTGTGACCGCTCGCTCGCAGAGCGCTGAAATCGACCGCTTTGACCTGCGGTTCTGCCAACCGGGCGAGCGAGCGGACACAGTTGGCGGACAGAACCGGGATGTTTGTCCTATCTGCCGCCTTGTGCTTAACGTTTTGACGCTCGCCACAGCGGGCCCCGCCGGGCAGGAACGCCGAGTCCTGCCGCCGCCCGACGGGAACAGTCGACGCGAAAGCGCCGCAGGCAGGAGCGGGGGACCCACGGTCTTCCGCCGGACCCAGGCCGTACGCCGCACGCAGCACCGGACAGCACACCTCGCTGCGCCACGTACTCAAGGCCGAAGTCCGGCTAGGGGTTAAGCCGAGCGCCGCACGAGCACCACGCGGCTCAGGCCGGGCAACTCACGCCCGAACCCGACAGCTGACCTCGTAGGCGTCGGTGAGGACACAAAACATCATGGCTAAGCACCGTCGTGCCTCCAAGCTCGTCCGATTCGCCACATTCGCCGGAGTCGCCGGCACCGCACTCGCCGTTCCGCTGATCGGCGCCACCTCGTCCTCGGCGGCTTCCGTGTCCACCTGGGACGCCGTCGCCCAGTGCGAGTCCGGCGGCGACTGGTCCATCAACACCGGCAACGGTTACTACGGCGGCCTGCAGTTCTCGCAGTCCAGCTGGGAAGCGGCCGGCGGTCTGCAGTACGCGCCGCGCGCCGACCTGGCCACCAAGGACCAGCAGATCGCGGCCGCCGAGAAGCTGCTCGCCCTGCAGGGTCCCGGTGCCTGGTCCTGCGCCTCGGCCGGCGGCCTGACCGCGGGCGGCCCGGCCCCCGCCATCAACACCGGCTCCTCGTCCGCCAGCTCGTCGAGTTCCTCCAGTTCCTCCAGTTCTTCGAGTGCCAGCAGCTCCACCCCCGCCCCGGCCAAGGCCGCCCCCAAGGCCGCCCCGGTCGTCCGGCACCACAGCACCACCAGCACCCACACCGTGGTGCGCAAGGGCAACGGCGAGTACACCGTCGTCGCCGGCGACACCCTCTCCAAGATCGCCAAGGCCCACCACGTGCACGGCGGCTGGCACAAGCTGTTCGCCCTCAACCACGACATCGTGAGCAACGCCGACCTGATCTACCCGGGCCAGCACCTGCACCTGAGCTGACACCGGCTCCGCCCCGCCCGCTGAACGCCGGACGAACGGCGGCCGAAGCCTCCTGACCGCCCCGGCCGGGCACACACCCCCCCTGGTCGTGCCCGGCCGGGGTATTCCGTCTCAAGCGCCGGGCCGAGCACCGACCCCGGCACCGAAGCCGGTTAGGCTCGTCCCGAAAAAGACGAGAAGACATCTCTAGAAGGAGACCACGTGCCGTCCATCGACGTCGTCGTAGCCCGGGAAATCCTCGACTCGCGAGGCAACCCCACCGTCGAGGTCGAGGTCGGCCTCGACGACGGCAGTACAGGCCGTGCCGCTGTCCCGTCGGGCGCCTCCACCGGCGCTTTCGAGGCCCTCGAACTCCGCGACGGTGACAAGAACCGCTACGGCGGCAAGGGCGTGGAGAAGGCCGTCTTGGCCGTCATCGAGCAGATCGGTCCGGAGCTGGTCGGCTACGACGCCACCGAGCAGCGGCTGATCGACCAGGCGATGTTCGACCTGGACGCCACCCCGGACAAGTCCTCGCTCGGCGCCAACGCCATCCTCGGTGTCTCGCTGGCCGTGGCGCACGCCGCCTCCGAGGCCTCGGACCTGCCGCTCTTCCGCTACCTCGGCGGCCCGAACGCGCACGTCCTGCCGGTCCCGATGATGAACATCCTCAACGGCGGCTCGCACGCGGACTCCAACGTGGACATCCAGGAGTTCATGATCGCGCCGATCGGCGCCGAGTCCTTCTCCGAGGCGCTGCGCTGGGGCGCCGAGGTCTACCACACCCTCAAGGGCGTGCTGAAGTCCCGCGGCCTGTCCACCGGTCTGGGCGACGAGGGCGGTTTCGCGCCCAACCTGGAGTCCAACCGCGCCGCGCTCGACCTCATCATCGAGGCCATCAAGCAGGCGGGTTACGCGCCCGGCCAGGACATCGCGCTCGCGCTGGACGTCGCCGCCTCGGAGTTCTACCAGGAGGGCAAGTACGCGTTCGAGGGCGAGTCCCGCTCGGCCGCCCAGATGACCGAGTACTACGAGGACCTGGTGGCGTCCTACCCGCTGGTCTCCATCGAGGACCCGCTGTTCGAGGACGACTGGGCCGGCTGGAAGGTCCTCACCGACAAGCTCGGCAGCAAGGTGCAGATCGTCGGCGACGACCTGTTCGTCACCAACCCCGAGCGCCTGCAGCGCGGCATCGACAACAGCACGGCCAACGCGCTGCTGGTGAAGGTCAACCAGATCGGCTCGCTGACCGAGACGCTGGACGCGGTGGAGCTGGCGCAGCGCAACGGCTACAAGTGCATGATGTCGCACCGCTCCGGCGAGACCGAGGACGTCACCATCGCCGACCTGGCGGTGGCCACCAACTGCGGCCAGATCAAGACCGGCGCCCCGGCCCGCTCCGAGCGGGTGGCCAAGTACAACCAGCTGCTGCGCATCGAGGAGATCCTGGACGACGCGGCGGTCTACGCCGGCCGCTCCGCGTTCCCGCGCTTCAAGCGCTGACCTTCGCGGGTCCTCGCGCCGGTCCGCCCGCGGGTCCTCCCGCCGGCCGTGGCCTGCCGTGAGCTGCCGTGACATGTCGCGGCCGACCTTTACCGCGCCCGCCTCCCTACGTCCCCGCACCCGGTCCCGTACCGTGGGCGGGGACGTAACGGCGTCAGGACGACGGGCGAGGCGGCGAGGGGAGTCACGGCGTGGGGGCGGATCGGTTCTCCACCGCGGTTCGGCTGAAGGCGATCGGCCAGCAGGCGCAGTCCCGGGTCTACCGCGCGGCGGCCCGGCGCCCGGTGGGCCGCAACAAGCTGACCGGCCGGGCCGCGCTGCTCGCGCTGGTGCTGTGCGCGCTGGTGGTGGCCCTGGCCTATCCGATGCGGCAGTACATCGCGCAGCGTTCGGACATCGCCGACCAGCGGCGCGCGGCGCAGCGGACCAAGGAGAAGGTCGAGCTGCTGCGCGAGGAGAAGGCCCGCTGGCAGGACCCGGACTACGTCCGCGCCCAGGCCCGCGAGCGCCTGCACTACGTACTGCCCGGCGAGACCGGCTACGAGGTGGCGGGGCCGGTGCCCACCGCCGCGGCCGGCCCGGGGGTCCGGGGCGGCGCCACCGACCAGGCCGCGGCACACCGGCCGTGGTACGACAATCTGTGGGACGGCGTCGATCAGTCGGACGCGGTATCGGCCGCGGGCCCGATCCGCCACTGACGCCGGCCGCCCCCCGTATCCGTCGCGGGGGCATCCCCCTACCCCAGGGACGTTCCGCGACCGGGACGTCCCCCGACGCAGATCGGCCCATGGACAGCACACCTCGGTACCCGACCCCCCAGCATCCCGCCCCGCCCACCGACGCGGACACCGCCGCCGTCCGGGCCCAGCTCGGCCGCCCGCCGCGCGGCCTGCGCGCGGTCGCCCACCGCTGCCCCTGCGGCAACCCGGACGTGGTGGAGACCCAGCCGCGGCTGGCGGACGGCACGCCCTTCCCGACGACGTACTACCTGACATGCCCGCGGGCGGCCTCCGCGATCGGCACCCTGGAGGCGGAGGGCGTGATGAAGCAGATGACCGCCCGGCTCGCCGAGGACGACGAACTGGCCGCGGCCTACCGCGCCGCCCACGAGGACTACCTCGCCCGCCGCGACGCGATCGAGGTGCTGCCGGGCTTCCCCAGCGCCGGCGGCATGCCCGACCGCGTCAAATGCCTGCACGTCCTGGCCGCCCACGCGCTGGCGGCCGGTCCCGGCGTCAATCCGCTGGGCGACGAGACGCTGGCGCTGCTGCCCGACTGGTGGGCCAAGGGCCCCTGTGTGACCCCGGAGGCCACCGATGAGCCGGAGTAACCCCGTACGGGTCGCCGCGGTCGACTGCGGCACCAACTCGATCCGGCTGCTGATCGCCGATCTGGACCCGGCCGCCGGCACGCTGACCGAGCGGGACCGCCGGATGCGGATCGTGCGGCTCGGCCAGGACGTCGACCGCACCGGCCGGCTGGCCCCCGAGGCGCTGGAACGGACCTTCGCCGCCTGCCGGGAGTACGCCGAGGTGATCCGGGAGCACGCGGTGCCCACCGCGCGGGTGCGGTTCGCCGCCACCTCCGCGACCCGGGACGCCGCCAACCGGGACGCGTTCGTGCGCGGCGTGCGCGACATCCTCGGCGTCGAGCCGGAGGTGATCAGCGGCGACCAGGAGGCCGCCTTCTCCTTCACCGGCGCCACCCGTGAACTCCAGCCCGCCGACGGCCTGGTGGCCCCGTACCTGGTGGTGGACATCGGCGGCGGCTCGACGGAGTTCGTGCTCGGCGAGGACAGCGTGAGCGCGGCCCGTTCGGTGGACATCGGCTGCGTGCGGCTGACCGAACGTCACCTGCGGGGCGACGGGCGGCCGGCCGACCCGCCCACCGCCGAACAGGTCGCGGCGGTCACCGCCGACATCGACGCCGCGCTCACCGACGTGGCCGGCGCGGTCCCGCTGGACCGGGCCCGAACCCTCGTCGGCCTGGCCGGATCGGTCACCACCATCGCCGGCATCGCCCTCGAACTGCCACGCTACGACTCCTCGGTCATCCACCACTCGCGCGTGTCGCTGGAGCAGGTCCGCGCCATCACCGCCCGGCTGCTGGGCGCGTCGCACGCCGAGCGCGCCGCCATCCCGGTCATGCACGAGGGCCGGGTCGACGTGATCGGCGCGGGCGCGCTGATCCTGCTGCGGATCATGGAGCGGACCGGTGCGAAGGAGGTCGTGGTGAGCGAGCACGACATCCTCGACGGCATCGCCTGGAGCGTGATCGGTGCGGTCGGCCCCGCTGCCGGCTGAGGCCCCGCGGGCCCGGAGACGCGGCCGCCGGAGAAGCTTTGTGAAACTCTTCACATGAAGTTCCCGTCCCCGGGGCCGATTTTCGCCGGTCCTCCCCCCGCCGACCCCCTGAAATCCACGCCGGGGCCGTGTTGCGGCGGTGTGACACCTGTTCGCACCGGGCCGCCCGACAGTTGATCGACGCTGCTCAGACCCGGCGGCACCGGTGCGGATGACAGCGGGGGGCACCTCGTGCGGGTGCCCCCGGATCGTGAAGCCGGGCAGGGTAGCACAGGGTGTCCAGTACCTTGTGAAGGGGCTCACGAGGGGGGCCCCGCCACGTGCTGGATACTCGAAGCATGAGCACCACGGAGCGTCCACGGATCCTCGTAGTAGGCGGCGGTTACGTCGGCCTGTACGCGGCGCGCCGCATTCTGAAGAAGATGCGGTACGGCGAGGCGACCGTCACGGTCGTCGACCCGCGCTCGTACATGACGTACCAGCCCTTCCTCCCCGAAACCGCAGCAGGCAGCATCTCCCCGCGGCATGTCGTCGTCCCGCTGCGACGCGTGCTTCCCGGAGCCGAGGTGCTCACCGGCCGGGTCACCACTATCGACCAGGACCGCAAGGTCGCGTCGGTCGAGCCGCTCGTGGGCGAGTCCTACGAGCTCCCCTTCGACTACCTGGTGATCGCGCTCGGCGCGGTCTCCCGGACCTTCCCGATCCCCGGCCTGGCCGAGAACGGCATCGGTATGAAGGGCGTCGAAGAGGCCATCGGACTGCGCAACCACGTCCTGGAGCAGCTGGACAAGGCCGACTCCACGACGGACGAGGACGTCCGCCGGAAGGCGCTGACCTTCGTCTTCGTCGGCGGCGGGTTCGCCGGCGCGGAGACCATCGGCGAGGTCGAGGACATGGCCCGCGACGCCGCCGCGTACTACCCGAACGTCAAGCGCGAGGACATGCGGTTCATCCTCGTCGACGCGGCCGACAAGATCCTGCCCGAGGTCGGCCCGCAGCTCGGGCAGTGGGGCCTGGAGCACCTGCGCGAGCGCGGTGTCGAGGTCTACCTGAGCACGTCCATGACCTCCTGCGTGGACAAGCACGTGGTGCTCGCCAACGGCCTCGAAGTGGACGCCTCCACCATCGTGTGGACGGCCGGCGTCAAGCCCAACCCGGCGCTGGCCAGGTTCGGCCTCCCGCTCGGCCCGCGCGGCCACGTGGACACCGCCCCCACCCTCCAGGTGCGCGGCGTCGACTACATCTGGGCCGCGGGCGACAACGCCCAGGTCCCGGACCTGGCAGCCGGCGAGGGCGCCTGGTGCCCGCCGAACGCGCAGCACGCGCTGCGGCAGGCCAAGGTGCTCGGCGACAATGTGATGTCCGGGATGCGCGGCTTCCCGCAGGCGGAGTACAAGCACGCGAACAAGGGCGCGGTGGCCGGTCTCGGCCTGCACAAGGGCGTCGCGATGATCGTGGTCGGCAAGACCAAGATCAAGTTCAAGGGCCGGCTGGCCTGGTACATGCACCGCGGCTACCACGGCCTGGCCGTGCCGACCTGGAACCGCAAGATCCGGGTCTTCGCCGACTGGACGCTGGGCATGTTCCTCAAGCGCGAGGTCGTCTCGCTCGGCGCCATCGAGAACCCCCGCGAGGAGTTCTACGAGGCAGCCCGGCCGATTCCGGCGCCCGCCGCCGCGGTCGCCCCGGCAGCTCCGGCCGCCCCCGCCGAGAAGGCAGCGGAAACCGCCGCGGCCTCCTGACCTGGTACGACTCCGGACGGTCCGCCGCACATCGGGACCATCCCGGACAACTTCACAGCCGAAGGGCGCCTGCCATCCGTGGTGCGGGCGCCCTTCCGGCGTACCGGCGGCTATCTACGTGTATCTACAACGTAGATTTGCGCGTCCGAGGAGTCAGCGCGCGTTTTCAGTCGTACGCTCGGAAGCATGGCTGACGCGGCTCATCGCATCCTCGACCTCGCCGAACATGCCCTCTCGACGGCGTTCCCGCTGCGCGTGCGCGCGTGGGACGGCAGCGAGGCGGGGCCCTCCGGTGTACCCGTGCTGGTGATCCGGCGGCGCCGGGCGCTGCGCCGGCTGCTCTGGCGGCCGGGAGAGCTGGGCCTGGTGCGCGCCTGGGTGGCCGGCGACCTCGACATCGAGGGCGATCTCTACCTCGCGCTGGACGCGCTGTCCGGGCTCTTCTGGGAGCGCGGCGACGACGAACCGGCCGCCACCCGGGCCGAGACGCTGCGCCGGGCCGGCGGCATATTGCGCGACCCGGCGACCTACCGGCTGGCCCGCAGCGCCCTGGCGCTGGCCGGCCCCGGACTGCCGCCGCCGCCCCCGCCGGAGGAGGTCCGCAGACGCAGCGGCATCGCGCACACCAAGCGCCGCGACAAGGACGCGATCGCGCACCACTACGACGTCGGCAACGACTTCTACGAGATGGTGCTCGGCCCCTCCATGGTCTACTCCTGCGCGGTGTTCCCGGAGGCCGACAGCACCCTGGAGCAGGCCCAGTACGCCAAACTCGACCTGGTCTGCCGCAAGTTGCAGCTGCGCGAGGGCCAGCGGCTGCTGGATGTCGGCTGCGGCTGGGGCTCCATGGTCCTGCACGCCGCCCGGCACTACGGCGTGCACGCCACCGGCATCACCTTGTCGAACGAGCAGGCCGCCTACGCCCGCAAGCGGGTCGCCGAGGCCGGGCTGACCGACCGGATAGAGATCCGGGTGCAGGACTACCGGGACGTCCAGGACGGCCCCTACGACGCGATCTCGTCCATCGGGATGGCCGAACACGTCGGCAGCGAGCGCTATCTGGAGTACGCCCGCACGCTGTACGCGCTGCTGCGGCCGGGCGGCCGGCTGCTCAACCACCAGATCGCCCGGCGCCCGCTGGCGAACGAGGAGACCTACCGGATCGACGAGTTCATCGACCGCTACGTCTTCCCGGACGGCGAACTCGCCCCGGTCGGCTCGACCGTCTCCTGGCTGGAACAGGCCGGCTTCGAGGCGCGGGACCTGGAGGCGCTGCGCGAGCACTACGCGCGCACGCTGCGGGCCTGGGTGCGGAATCTGGAGGCGTGCTGGGACAAGGCGGTCGCGGTGACGTCCCCCGGGCGGGCCCGGGTCTGGCGGCTGTACATGGCCGCGTCGGCGGTGTCCTTCGAACGCAACCGGATCGGCGTCAACCAGGTGCTGGCGGTGCGCACCGCCGCCGACGGCGTCGCGGACCTGCCGGCCACCCGCACCGCGTGGCTGTCCTGACCGCGGGCGGCTCCGGCGCCCCCGCCGCGCCCCCGCCGCGGGGCGCCGAAGGTGCCGGCCGGCTGCCGGACTTGACGTATTCCGGGCCGAAAGGCGACTGCGGAGAGCGATTTCACGTCACTTGTGCGTGAGGGCGGCCGCCACCGCGAACAGCGCCTGTGGTGCATGGAGGTCCTCCGGGAAGAGCTAACACACCGTCAGTAACCCCTAAAATCAGACAACATGGCCAGTTGGCCGTCCTGTTCGCGTGCTTCAACCCGGATACGCTTTTCTCTGCGCCCCGCCGGCCCGGATGGTGGAACGCAGACACGGCGAGCTTAAACCTCGCTGCCCCTCGGGGGCGTGCCGGTTCAAGTCCGGCTCCGGGCACTTCAGGGCGCGGCGGATGCCCGGAGTCGGCCCGCCGAGGCGACCGTGGCGGCCGCCTCCCGCTCGCTCAGCCCGGTGTGCACCGCCGCCGTCACCAGGGCCGGCGCCAGCGCCTCCCCGAGGCCCGCGTCGTACGCCCGGCACGCGGCCCAGAACAGCCGCCCGTTGCGCTCGCCCTCCTGCGAGTCCAGCACGAACCGAACAAGCGCCGCGGCGCGCTTCTCCGCCGGGTGCCGCGGCGCCGGGGTGTCCGCCGGACGCGGCGGCGCCGGGGGTGGTGGCACCGCCAGCCGCAGCAGCGCGGCCGGGGCCTCGCCGAGGGTGTGCTGCCGGCTGCCGGGCAGCAGCAGATACCGGCCGGCCACCGTGCGCGAACCGGGCCCGACGACGTAGCCGCCGGCGCCGCGCACGTCGATGCCGGGGCCCAGCCTGCCCACCGAGTTGGGCACCGGGCCCGGCGCGGACAGCCACAGGTGCCGGCCGCCGCTCGGGGTCAGGACGGTGATCGTCTCCGGGACGGTGAAGCCGTGTGCCGCGGCCAGCGCCGCCAGCGCGCTCACCCCGTCGGAGCCGTGCTTCACGTCCAGGTCCAGCCCGATCAGGTGATAGGGCGCCCGGCCGCAGGCGATGCCGTATCCGGTGGCCCAGGGGGCGACGGCGAACAGCGCGCGGATCCGGGCCGGGTCGGTGCTGGCATCGTGCACCCCGTGCCCCGGCCGGCCGCACTCGCCGTGGCAGCCGGTCGGCCGCGGCTCGTCGCGGTGCGGGGAGCGGACGGCGGGCAGCTTGGTCCGGGACAGCGGGATCACCGGCAGACCGCGCGCGGCGGTGAGCAGCGCCGCGTGCAGGGCGCGGGTGTGGTCGGGGCGTGGCATGGCCTGCTCCCTGACGTTCGAACGCACGTTCGTTTCCACGTCTCAGTGATACCGCGCCGGAGCCCCCGCGTCCACCGCGTATCCGCGCGGTCCGCGCCATCGCCGCCGCCCCCGTGCGCCCGCCCCGTGAACGCCCCCCTGCGCCGGCCCCCTGCACCGGTCCCGTACACCGGCCTGTCACCGGCGGGCCGTACGCTGCGGCCGGTGGACGCGGACCGCCTCGCGGCGGGGCCCGCAGGCGACACGCCGGGAGCTCTTCCGCTGTCTCCGGCGCGAGTAGGGGCCCAGGTCAGGGGAAGATCCTCCTCCGGGCGTATCCCGCTTTTTTGCCAAGCTATTACTCTTGACGGCAGTGCCGCAGCACGCGGCCCATGGAGGAGTGACATGAGGAGCAGCAACCCGGTCTTCTCCCGGCGGGGCTTCACCCGCGGGAACGAATACGCCGGCTTCGGCGCGCAAGGTGCGCCGGGCGCCCAGCAGGGCAATCCTTTTGGCGGAGCTGCCGGCGGCCCCGCCGGCGGACCTGTGGGCGGGCAGGGCGCCAACCCGTACGCCCGCAACCCCTATGAGCAGCCGCAGGGCCGTCCGCTCACCGCGGACGAGATGGAGCGGATGTACGCGGGCCCGGCCGCGGGACCCGCACAGACCGGCCGGATGACGATCGACGACGTCGTCGCCCGCACCGCGATGACGCTCGGCCTGGTCGTGGTCGGCGCGGTGCTCGGCTGGACCGTCCTGCCGCACCAGTACGGGCTGGCCGTCGGCGCGGCGCTGATCGCCTTCGTGCTGGCCATGATCCAGAACTTCAAGCGGCGGCCGACGCCGGCCCTGATCCTGGGCTACGCGATCTTCGAGGGTGTCTTCCTCGGCGTGATCAGCCGGATGTACAACGAGGCCTGGCAAGGCGCCCCGGTCCAGGCCGTCCTGGGCACCATGGCGGTCTTCGCGGGCATGCTGATCGCCTACCGCACCCGTCTGATCCGGGTGACCGCCCGCTACCAGCGGATCGGGCTGGCCATCGCGGTCGGCTTCGTCCTGGCCCTGTTCGTCAATCTGCTCTTCTACGCGTTCGGCAGTTCGAACGGCCTGGGCATCACCACCGGCGGCCTCGGGATCGTCTTCTGCCTGCTCGGCATCGGCCTGGGCGCGTTCTTCCTGTCCCTGGACTTCAAGCAGATCGAGGACGGCATCCGCTACGGCGCGCCCCAGCAGGAGTCCTGGCTGGCGGCTTTCGGCCTGACGCTGTCGCTGGTGTGGATCTACCTGGAGCTGCTGCGGCTGATCTCCATCCTGCGCGACTGACGGCCCCGGCCGTCCGGCACCGCCGACGGGCCGCCCGGAAAGCACCGCTTTCCGGGCCGGGCCCGTCGGCATGGGTCGGCCCGCGTGCGAGGAGGTGGTCGTCCTGGTCGTACGGCAGGGAGTTCGACGCCGTCCGCAACGGTCCGGCGACGTACGAAGGTCCACGGGGGGCGTTCGGGGCGGGACGGGGCGGCCTACTGCAGATTGCGGGCGGCCCGCCGCAGGTCGTACTCGTGCGCGATGGCCTTGGCATGGCCGTAGGAGAGGTCGTGCTCGCTGCGCAGCCAGCTGACCTTCTCGTCGAAGCGGAGGAACGACGGCCCGTCGGCAAGGGCGCGGAGCCAGTCGCTGACCTCGCGGCCGGTGGACTGTGGGATATGGGAGAGCAGGTTCCGGTGGGTCTCGTCGGAGAAGTGCTGTGGGTACATCGGCGCCTCCGGTAGGTGGTCCGGTCACCCCACCGTGCCCGAGTGGTCGTGCGTTGGCAACCACCCCGGACTGCGGATATGGGTGCGAGGGGCGTCACCCGGTCCCGGTAGGGTCGTCCCCATGTCCGATCGCGCCGCGCTGTTCGCCGCTGTGGAACGCCTCGCCGGACGCCTGCGGGCTCTTCCGCAGCGCCGGCTCCAGGCGGGCGCGGCGGGCGAGGGGCTCGCGCTGGCCCGCTGGCTGGCCGGGCAGGCCCAGTTGCTGGAGTTCCCCGGCCGCGAGCCCCATCAGCTGCCGGACGACGGCATCTTCGTGGTGGGCGACCAACTGGCCGTGGCGGGGCACGAGTTGGCGATGGCGGTGGACCGCGAGCGCGACCCGGAGCGGGTCGCGGGCGTGCTGCGGGAGGCGCGGGAGCGCGCCGCGGACGCGGCCCGGGCCATCGGCTGACCGACAGCCGGAAAGGGCCTGTACGGGCCTCAGAGGGACGCGACCACCCGGTCGGCGAGGACGTAGACGCTCTCCTCGCCGAACGCGAAGGTGAGCGCGTAGGCCCCCGCTATCGCCGAGCCGCCGCGCAGCACCGGGACCTCGCCCCGGTCGAGGGCCGTGGAGAGTCTGAGCGCGGTCTCGCGGTGGCCAGGGGTCATGCACAGCGTCGTGCCGTCGGCGAACACATACACGTCGAGCGTGCCGAGGGGGCCGGGGCGTACGTCCGACAGCGGGACACGGGCGTCGGCGAGGTCGGCGAGCCGTTCGGCGGTCTGGTCGCGGGAGGCGACCACCGGGGAGGGCGCGAAGTCCGGGCCGGAGGGGTGCGGGATCGCGCCCGGCGCCGGCCGCGCCACCTCGGGCGCCTCCGGCTCCAGGCCGGCGAAGTCGCTCTGCCGCGGCAGCGAGGGCAGCACCGGCGGGACCTCGTAGTCCGGCACGGCCTCGGCGTAGTCCGGGACCGCCTCGGCGGGGCTGTCGGCGTCGGCCGTGGCACCGTACAGGCCGCCGCGGAAGAAGATGCCCTCGCCGGCCGTCTCGCGGGACTCCTGCTCGGCCCAGAAGGCCCGGGCCTCGGCCAGTTCGCGTTCCCGCTCGTCGGCGAGGGCCTCGGCGACCGCGGACCGGATGTCGGCGGAGGAGGCGCGCGGCCCCGGCAGGCGCAGGCCGGCCAGGTCGCGGCGCAGCGCGGTCAGCTCGCGGCGCAGGCCGCGGGCGGAGAGCAGGGCGGCGGTACCCGCGGCCACGGCGAGACCCGCGGCGACCAGCAGGACGGTGACGTTGACACTCACGGACGTTCTCCCGACTGACGCGACCCGGGCAATGCCCACCTGGGTGGTGGACGAAACTTTCCCCACCCATCACTCTGCCGGTAAACCCTTGGCCTGTGCCGTGCGGAACGTGATGAATTGGGTGGGTTCGGAAGACCGGATCGGTGCCGACGTACCGGGTTGACCTGCGGAGATGAAGCGCCCCCGGGGAAAAATCACATCCCGGGGGCAGTTTCGTTGCGACTTATGTCACACAGCGTGCGCAACGGAGCCGGTTGCACACACTGAGTGAGGTGTGCTGGTGGCGGGGCCGGCTCGTCACGGGCCCCGCTGGAGGCGAGGGGTGGCGAGGGGTCAGGAGAGGCGCTCCAGGACCATCGCCATGCCCTGGCCGCCGCCCACACACATCGTCTCCAGACCGAACTGCTTGTCGTGGAACTGGAGGCTGTTGATGAGGGTGCCGGCGATCCGCGCACCGGTCATGCCGAACGGGTGGCCGACCGCGATCGCGCCGCCGTTGACGTTCAGCCGGTCCGGATCGATGCCCAGGCCCCGGTAGGAGGGGATGACCTGCGCGGCGAACGCCTCGTTGATCTCGACCAGGTCGATGTCGCCGATGGACAGCCCGGCC
Organism: Streptomyces sp. DvalAA-14; assembly: GCF_900091855.1. GTDB lineage: Bacteria > Actinomycetota > Actinomycetes > Streptomycetales > Streptomycetaceae > Actinacidiphila. The sequence goes on along the minus strand of NZ_FMCH01000494.1, from coordinate 9,379 downwards.
CGCCGCAGCGCCTGCCGGGACGCCTCGACCGGGCCGTAGCCCATGATCTCCGGGGACAGCCCGGAGACACCGGTGGAGACCACCCGGGCCAGCGGGGTGATGCCCAGTTCCCGCGCCTTGGTGTCGGACATGACCACCAGCGCGGCGGCCCCGTCGTTCAGCGGGCAGCAGTTGCCCGCGGTGACCGTGCCGTCGGGGCGGAAGACCGGCTTGAGGCCCGCCACGCCCTCCATCGTCACGCCCGCGCGCGGACCGTCGTCCTTCGCGACCACGGTGCCGTCCGGCAGCGTGACGGGGGTGATCTCCCGCTCCCAGAAGCCGTTCTTCAGCGCCTCCTCGGCCAGATTCTGCGACCGCACGCCGAACTCGTCCTGCTCCTGCCGGCTGATTCCCTTGAGCGCCGCGAGATTCTCCGCGGTCTGGCCCATCGCGATGTACGCGTCCGGCACGAGGCCGTCCTCGCGCGGGTCGTGCCACTCGCCGCCGCCCTGCTCGGCCCGCTGCTGGGTCCGCGCCTGCGCGTCGGCGAACACCGGGTTCATCGTGTCCGGCAGGCTGTCGGAGTTGCCCTTCACGAACCGGGAGACCATCTCGACGCCGGCCGAGACGAAGACATCGCCCTCGCCCGCCTTGATGGCGTGCAGCGCCATCCGGGTGGTCTGCAGCGAGGACGAGCAGTAGCGGGTGACGGTACAGCCCGGCAGATGGTCCATGCCCATCTGCACGGCGACGATCCGGCCCAGGTTGAAGCCCTGCTCACCGCCGGGCAGACCGCAGCCCAGCATCAGGTCGTCGATCTGGCGCGGATCGAGCTGGGGGATCTTGGCCAGCGCGGTCTGGATGATCGTCGCGGCCAGGTCGTCCGGCCGCAGTTCCTTGAGCGATCCCTTGAAGGCACGCCCGATGGGCGAACGGGCGGCAGAGACGATGACGGCTTCGGGCATCGCGGCACTCCTCGGCGAGCGGCGGGTATTCGTCCGGACTCCCACGGAAGTTACCCGCACGTAGCGCCGCGCGTCACCAGCCGGGCGCTGTGACTTCCCCCTCGGCGCCCGCCTTCCCGCCGGCCGGCGGTGGGTTGAGGCTGGTCACGCCGGCGCCCGGCGTGCGGGTGGCCGCCGGCCGCTGGCCGCTGGCCGGGGGTGGTGGGGGCTGGTTGCGGTGGTGTGCGGTGTGCGGGTGGCCGCTGGCCGCTGGCCGGGGGTGGTGGGGGCTGGTTGCGGTGGTGTCCGGGGTGCGGGTGGTTGGTGGTTGCGCGCGCAGTTCCCCGCGCCCCTGGCGGGGCGGGTGCTGGCGTGGGAGGTGGGAGTTTCCGTGCGCCGCGGGGGTGCTGTGCGGGGGCGCGGGGAACTGCGCGGTCGGCCACCGCGTGGCCGCGGCCGGGGACGGCGGGGGCGCGTTGCGGTCGGGGCCGGGTGCGGGCCTGGGTGCGGGTCCGGGGTGCGGGTCCGGGGTTTTGGGGCGGCGCCGTATTCCGGGCCTCCCCGGCTAGGGGGCCGTGTGTTCGGCCGGCTCGGGGTGGTGGCCCTCGGGGAGCGGGCGGCGGCGACGGCGCTTGAGGAGGGCCCAGGGGCCGCGCGGACCGGCCACCGCCCGCGCCGCGGTGACCTCCGTGCCGCCCTGGGACGCCGCCTCCACCGCCGCCTGCGCCACCGGCAGGAAACTCTCGCCGCGGCGGGCGTCCGGCCGCTCGTCGGCTTCCGGCCACAGCCCCAGCACCGCGCACACCGTCGGCAGCATCGCCATCGCGGCGGTCGCGTACCCCTCCGCCGAGGGGTGGTAGTTGTCCGGGCCGAACAGCTCGCGCGGCCGCGCCTCGAACTCCGGGCCGAGCAGATCGCCCAGCGAGACCGTCCGCCCGCCCAGTTCCACCACCGCGATCGTCTGGGCCGCGGCCAGTTGCCGGCTGGCCCGCCGGGCGAGCCAGCGCAGCGGCTGGTAGACCGGCTCGACCGACCCCAGGTCGGGGCAGGTGCCGACGACCACTTCCGTACCGGCCGCCCGCAGCCGCCGCACCGCGTCGGCCAGCAGCCGCACCGAGGTGGCCAGCGGCATCCGCCGGGTCACGTCGTTGGCGCCGATCATGACGACCACCACGTCGGGCGGGGCCACCACTCCGTCGAGGACCAGCGACACCTGGCGGGCCAGATCGTCGGACTGGGCGCCCGGCAGCGCCACGTTCACCAGCTTCACCGGCCGCTCGGCCACCGCCGCCAGCCCCGAGGCGAGCAGCGCCCCCGGCGTCTCCCGGGCCCGGTGCACGCCCTGCCCGGCGGCGGTGGAATCCCCCAGGAAGCTCAGCCGCAGCGGCGCCTCCCCGGTGGGGAGCGCGAACGCCGACCCGTACCGGCCGTCCGCCCGCGGCGGCTCGTCGTCCGAGCCGCCCACCACCCGCTTGGCCAGCCGTACCTCCGTCAGCAGGAGCCCGACGGCGGCCCCGCCCAGCAGGCTGATCCCGCCGCCGCCGAACGCCGCCGCGGTCGCGATCCGCCGTGCCACTCTCGCCCTCGACATCGAGCCGGCCACCTCCACTGCCCCAGCGCTTGCCCCGTACATGAACCTGGTGCCCCGGGGGGCACCGCTGCAATGCCAACGTTGGCGGTCGGGTTCGCGTTTCCCGCCTAGGCTGGCCGTACCCATCTCGGAGAACCCGGAGACAAACGGTGCAGTTTCACGACTCGATGATCAGCCTCGTCGGCAACACCCCGCTGGTGAAGCTCCACAGTGTGACCGAGGGTATTCAGGCAACCGTCCTGGCCAAGGTCGAGTACTTCAACCCCGGCGGCTCGGTGAAGGACCGCATCGCACTGCGCATGATCGAGGCCGCGGAACGCAGCGGCGAGCTCAAGCCGGGCGGCACGATCGTCGAGCCCACCTCCGGCAACACCGGAGTCGGGCTGGCCATCGTCGCCCAGCGCAAGGGGTACCACTGCGTCTTCGTGTGCCCGGACAAGGTCTCGATGGACAAGATCAATGTCCTGCGGGCCTACGGCGCCGAGGTCGTGGTCTGCCCGACCGCGGTGGACCCCGAGCACCCCGACTCCTACTACAACGTGTCCGACCGGCTGGTGCGGGAGACCCCCAACGCCTGGAAGCCGGACCAGTACAGCAATCCGCACAATCCGCTGTCGCACTATCACTCGACCGGCCCCGAGCTGTGGACGCAGACCGACGGCCGGATCACCCACTTCGTGGCGGGGGTCGGCACGGGCGGCACCATCTCCGGCACCGGCCGCTACCTCAAGGAGGTCAGCGACGGCCGGGTGCAGGTGATCGGCGCGGACCCCGAGGGCTCGGTGTACAGCGGGGGCTCCGGCCGCCCCTACCTGGTGGAGGGCGTCGGCGAGGACTTCTGGCCCACCGCCTACGACCGCGACGTGGCCGACGAGATCGTGGCCGTCTCCGACAAGGACTCCTTCCGAATGACCCGGCGGCTGGCCCGCGAGGAGGGCCTGCTGGTCGGCGGCTCCTGCGGGATGGCGGTGGTCGCGGCGCTCGAGGTCGCCGCGCGGCTCGGGCCCGACGACGTGGTGGTCGTCCTGCTGCCCGACAGCGGCCGCGGCTACCTGTCGAAGATCTTCAGCGACGTGTGGATGAGCTCGCACGGCTTCCTCGACGAGAGCGAGGGCCAGGCCCGGATCGCCGACGTCATCTCCCGCAAGGACGGGGGCATGCCGAATCTGGTGCACATGCACCCGGACGAGACGGTCGGCCAGGCGATCGAGGTGCTGCGCGAGTACGGCGTCTCGCAGATGCCGGTGGTCAAGCCGGGCGCCGGGCACCCCGATGTGATGGCGGCCGAGGTGATCGGCTCGGTGGTGGAACGGGAACTGCTGCACGCCCTGTTCACCAAGCGCGCCCTGCTGGAGGACTCGCTGGACAAGCACCTGAGCCCGCCGCTGCCGCAGGTCGGCTCCGGGGAGCCGGTCGCCGACCTGATGACGGTGCTGGAGTCCGCGGACGCGGCGATCGTGCTGGTGGACGGCAAGCCGACCGGAGTGGTCAGCCGGCAGGACCTGCTGGCCTTCCTCGCCGGGCACGGCGGCGCCTGAGCCCGGCGGGCCAGGGCCCGCGGCGGCTGATCGGCGGCTTGGGAAGCGGCTGGGCGGCGGCGCCCGCAGCGGCCGGGCGCCGCGGGCGTCCGGTCCCCGATTCGCGGAACTGGTACAGCCACGACACGTAGGCGCAGCACGGGCTTAACAACCGTCCGGCACATTTGGTGATGTCGCAACGGCCGGTGCACCACCGGCCGCAGCGACCCGAATGTGGCGCCAAGGCTTCCGGAGCGGCTCCCGGACTCCATGGTGACCCTGGACGCGTATGCCCGGCCCTGACCCGGCGCGCGTCCCGGCGGGAACCGCCGTCGTCCCGCCCCTCTGGGTTTTCACCAGGGGGTGCGGCGGTTCCCGCCCTTATTTCTCCACTCTCTCCGGCTCGTCCCGGATCTCGACGGCTCTTTCCGGCCGGCCCTACGCCCGGTCGTCCTTCTCCTTCTTGCCGCGCGGGCCGCTGTGGACGCTGCTGAACACCTGGGCGACGTTCACGCCCACGATGCCGGCCCAGGTGACGAAGAGCCCGGTCGGACCGGCCTGGGTGGCGGAGATCGCGGACAGCGGGATCGCGGCGATCAGGGTGAAGCCGGCGAACCCGTAGCGGGCGAAGCGCGCGCCGTGCTGCGGCGGGCCGATCGGCCGGCGGTCGGAGCGGGCGAACGACGTCTGCTGCTGGGCCAGTTCACGGCGTACGCGCTGTTCGACGCGGCTGTCGACGCGCTCGGCCACCTTTTCCATGAACGAGTCGACCAGCTCCGACTCGTACTCCGCCCCCAGGTCCTTGCGGGCCTGCAAAGTGGCGGAGAGTTCCTTGTTGAGTTCCGGGTCGCGGGCGTCCATGGGAGCCACCGTAGGCAGTCGGGGCGTGGGCGACACTGGGGTTAGCCCCCGGTTCTCCCCGGGGGACAGCCGTCCCGAGGAGGACCCGCCATGCCCGAGGTGCCCGTGCTCGCCGCCCTGAACGGCCGTCAGGACCGGGCCGACGCGCTGACCGTGGCCGGCAGGACGTGCGGATACGAGGAGCTGCTGGGCGCGGCGGGCGCGGTGGCGCGGCGGGCGGCCGGCACCAAGGCGTTCGCGGTGGAGGCGACCGCCTCCCTGGAGACCGTTGCCGCGGTCGTCGGCGGCCTGCTCGCGGGTGTACCCGTCGTGCCGATCGCGCCCGACGCGGGTCCTGACGAGCGGGCGCACATCCTGCGCGACTCCGGCGCCGAGCTGCTGCCCGTGGACTTCTCCGAGCGCGCGGACCACGCCGGCGGGCCGGCCGGGGACACCGCCCTGGTGCTCTACACCTCGGGGACGACCGGGCCGCCGAAGGGCGTGCTGATCTCGCGCGAGGCCGTCGCCGCGGGCCTGGACGCGGTCGCCGCCGCCTGGCAGTGGACCGCGGACGACACCCTCGTGCACGGCCTGCCGCTGTTCCACGTGCACGGCCTGGTGCTGGGGGTGCTGGGCGCACTGCGCACCGGCAGCCGGCTGGTGCACACCGGGCGCCCCACCCCGGCGGCCTACGCGGCGGCCGGCGGCAGCCTCTACTTCGGGGTGCCCACCGTGTGGCACCGGGTGGTACAGGACGAGGACGCGGCCCGGGCGCTGTCCGGCGCCCGGCTGCTGGTGTCCGGCAGCGCCCCGCTGCCCGCGCCGGTCTTCGAGGACCTGCGCCGGCTGACCGGGCACCGGCCGGTGGAGCGCTACGGCATGACCGAGACGTTGATCACACTGAGCACGCGCGCCGCGGGGGAGCGGCGGCCCGGCGTGGTCGGCACCCCGCTGCCGGGCGTCGTCACCCGGATCGCCGACGCCGCCGACGGGATCGGGGAGCTGCAGCTCAAGGGCCCCACCCTCTTCGACGGCTACCTGGGCCGGCCGGAGGCGACCGCGGCCTCGTACACCGCGGACGGCTGGTTCCGAACCGGCGACATCGCCGCGATCGAACCGGACGGCGTCCACCGGATCGTCGGCCGGGCCTCCACCGACCTGATCAAGACCGGGGGTTACCGCGTCGGCGCCGGCGAGGTGGAGAACGCCCTGCTGGCCCACCCGGCGGTGCGGGAGGCCGCCGTGGTCGGCGTCCCGCACGACGATCTGGGGCAGCAGATCGTCGCCTATGTGGTGGCGGGCGAGGTGAGCGCGGCGGAGCTGACCGACTTCGTGGCGGCGCGGCTGGCGGCGCACAAGCGGCCCCGGGTCGTGCGCTTCCTGGCCGAGTTGCCGCGCAACGCGATGGGGAAGCCGCAAAAGAGGTTGCTCCCCCCGCTGTGAACCGGAGGATGGGGCGAGGGGGGCCGTGGTTGCCGCTTGCCGGGCGGCAAGTAAGATCGGCAGCACAACCCACCCAGCACACCACCAACCACCGGGCAGCGCCTCGCGCCGTCCGGGTCGCCGATACCCGGGTCCCGCTCCAAAGGGTGGCGGTGATACGTCCTGCCATGGAGGCAGCACCGCATGTTCCACCGCATCGGACGCACCGTCGTCCGTCATCCCATCTGGACGATTGTCGCGTGGGTCATCGCGGCCGTCGCCATCATCGCCACCGCGCCGAGTCTGCCGTCGAACAGCGACGAAAGTAGCTTCCTCCCCAGCAGCTACCAGTCGATCAAGGCGATGGACCTGCAGGAGAAGGCGTTCCCCGCGTCCTTCACCCCGTCCGCGATCGTGCTCTACCAGCGCACCGACAGCGCACCGCTGACGGCCGCCGACAAGGCGGACATCACCAAGATCACCAACGGTCTGGGCGCCAAGAAGATCGACCAGGTGCAGAAGGTCATCGCCGGTACGCCGTCCAAGGACGGCAAGTACCAGACGGCGCTCGTCCAGATGGACAAGAAGAGCGCCGGGCAGCCCAAGCAGGCCGACGCGGCCCAGACGCTGCGGACCGACTCCAAGGACCTGGCCAAGGGCACGGATCTGAAGGTGCAGGTCGGCGGCCAGGCCGGGCAGGCGCTCGACCAGAAGGACGCCGGTAACACCTCGGACATCGTGGCCCTGCTCGGCTCGGTGCTGATCATCATCGCCACGCTGCTGATCATCTTCCGGTCGCCGATCATCGCCATCATGCCGCTGTTCGTCCTGATTGCGCTGGTCTTCAGCACCTCCAACGCGCTCATCGCCGACGCGACCAAGATCTTCGGACTGCAGGCCAACAGTTCGGTCTCGGCGCTGCTGATCGTGGTGGTGCTCGGCGTCGGCACCGACTACTTCCTGTTCTTGATGTTCCGCTACCGAGAACGGCTGCGGGCCGGTGACGAACCCAAGCAGGCCATGGTCAACAGCGTCACCAGGGTCGGCGAGGCCATCGCCTCGGCGGCCGGCGCGGTGATCATCTCCTTCCTGGCGCTGACGCTGTCCACCCTCGGCTTCCTGACCCAGCTCGGCCCGGCGCTGGCCATCCTGGTCGCGGTCACCTTGATCGCGGGTCTGACCCTCTTCCCGGCGATCTGCTCGGTGATCCCGCCGAAGGCGCTGTTCTGGCCGGGCAAGAAGTGGCAGCAGGAGCCGTCCGACGCGCGGTTCGCCGCCATCGGCCAACTGGTCGGCCGCAAGTCCGGCAAGGTGGCGATCGTCTCCGGCCTCGTCATGGTGCTGCTGGCGCTCGGCACGCTGGGCTACAAGGCCAACTACGACCTGGCCTCGGGATCCATCCCGAAGACCAAGGAGTCGATGGTCGTCCAGGACACCATGAGCAAGGTCTACTCGGCGGGCGCCGCCGACCCGACCTCGGTCTTCCTCACCAGCACCAACGGCAAGCCGCTGAACGGGGTGGACTTCACCGCCTACGAGAACAAGCTGCGGCACGCCGACGGGGTCGCCGATGCCTCCTTCGACCAGAAGACCGGGCTCAACAAGGACCGGACCACCGCGCTGTTCTCCCTGACGCTCAAGTACTCGGGCGCCAGTGACAAGGCCATCTCGGCGGTGGGCTCGGTCCGCACCGTCGCCGCGGACAACGCGCCACCCGGAACCGAAGCGGTGGTCGGCGGTACGTCGTCGATCTACCGGGACATCAACGCGGCCGTGGACCACGACTACCGCACCGTCTTCCCGGTGGCGGCCATCCTGATCATGATCATTCTGGGGTTGCTGCTGCGCAGCGTGGTCGCGCCCTGGTACCTGATCGCGTCGGTGGCCCTCGGCTTCGGCGCCACGCTCGGGGCCACGGTGCTGATCTTCGGCCGCGGCGACGGGCTGATCTTCCTGCTGCCGATCATCATGTATCTGTTCGTGGTCGCGATCGGGACCGACTACAACATCTTGATGATCGCCCGGCTCAGGGAGGAGGCCCGCGAGGGCCGTGAGCCACGCGAGGCGGCGGCCCAGGCGCTGCGGCACGCGGGGCCGACGATCGCGTCGGCCGGCTTCATCCTGGCCGCGACCTTCGCCACCTTGATGCTGTCCGGCAACAGCTTCCTGACCGAGATGGGCTTCGCGATCGCCTTCGGCATCGTGGTCGCCGCGTTCGTGATGGCGATGTTCTTCACGCCGAGCCTCACCGCGCTCATCGGGCACGCCGCCTGGTGGCCGGGGCACGCGGACCGCGGTTCGGATCCGCTCCCGGCCGGTGTCCCGACTCCGCGCGGCCTGGCCGCTCCGGGCGCCGGTCGTCCGGTGGACGCGGGTACGGCCGGCACGGAGGAACTGGACGAATCGGGGCAGCGGAACTGAGCCACCGCGCCCCCGAGCGGCTGCCTTCGGGCGGTACGGGCGGGGGCGCCACCGGGGGTTGTCCGCGGGTGTCCGCGGGTTCCCGGCGGGTTGTCCACAGGGGCCGGACAGGTGATGATCACCTGTCCGGCCCCTTCGTTGCGCTGCCGAGCAAGGGGTCGATGGGCGGGTGGCCGCCGGGCCGAGCGGCACGGGGACGGTCCCGGGGGCTGAGGGGGTTGGCCTTGCCTGACTGCATAGCTTCATGCAGAGTCATATCCCAGTGAATAACGGCCGGTGGGTCATCGGCCGGGGACGGGGCTGCGATGAGTGGTGCGGACGGCGGCAAGGCGCTGGCGGAGGACGTGGCCGCCGGTGCGGGGACCGGGTCGGTCGCCGGCGCGGGGTCGGTCGCCGGCCTGCGGTCGGCGGACGGCGCGGGGTGGACGGACGGCGCCTCAGGTGCTGGGACGGGGGCGGCCGACGGCGCCGCGGCCGGCGGCGGGGACGGCGTCGGCATCAGTTCCGGGGTGGCCCATGCCTCGGCGCGGCTGCTGACGCTGTTCGAGGCGCACCGCCTGACCCCCACCCAGCGGCGTATCGCGCACTGCCTGGTCCGCACCGCCGAGGAGGCCCCCTTCCTGTCCAGCGTGGAGGTGGCCGAACTCGCCGGCGTCAGCCAGCCG
>NZ_FMCH01000495.1 GCF_900091855.1 Streptomyces sp. DvalAA-14 | reverse complement strand
TCGGAGCGTTCATCGGGTGGTGCAGCCTTCCGTCGTGAGCTGGAGGAGCGCGTCGAGGTCTTCCGGGCGCAGGTAGGGATTGAGCAGGGTCGCCTTGAGCCAGAGCCGGCCGTCGGCGCGGGCCCGGCCGAAGACCGCGCGGCCGTCGTACAGCAGGCGCCGACGCAAGTCGGCGATCCGGTCGTCGTCGGCGCCGCGGGGCCGGAACAGCACGGTGCTGATGGTCGGCTGCCGGTGGAGCACCAGGTCGGGGTGCTGCTCGACCTTCGCGGCCAGTTCCCGGGCCCGGTCGCAGACGGTGTCGACCAGGGCGGCCATGCCTTCGCGGCCGAGGGCGCGCAGGGTGACGGCGAGCTTGAAGATGTCCGGGCGGCGGGTGGTGCGCAGCGACCGGCCGAGGAGGTCCGGCAGCCCGGCGTCGGTGTCGTCGTCGGCGTTCAGATAGTCGGCCTGGTGGTCCAGCGGGCGCAGCGCCGCGCTGTCGGGAACGGCGAGCAGTCCGGCCGCGATCGGCTGCCAGCCGAGTTTGTGCAGGTCCAGGGTGACCGACACGGCGGACTGGAGTCCGTCGAGTTTGGCGGCCTCGCGTCCGCTGAACAGCAGCGGGCCGCCGTAGGCGGCGTCGACATGGAGCTCGGCGCGGTAGTGGGCGGCGGCCGCGGCGATCTGCGGCAGCGGGTCGATGGCCCCGGTGTCGGTGGTGCCGGCGGTGGCCACCACCAGGGCCCGCACCGGCAGTTCGTCCAGTGCGGCGGCCACCGCGGCCGGGTCCAGTACGCCGGCCGGTGTGTCCACCACCATCGGGTGCGGCAGTCCCAGCAGCCAGGCCGCGCGCCGCACGCTGTGGTGGGCGCTGGCCCCGCACACCACCTGGAGCCGGGGACCGCCGGCCGCGCGTTCCCTGGCGAGCAGCAGCGCCAACTGGTTGGACTCGGTGCCGCCGGTGGTGACCACCGCGTCGGGCGCGGGCAGGTCGGGGAAGACGAGTGCCGCCAGGGCCGCGGTGACCCGGATCTCCAGTTCGCCGGCGGCGGCGCACTGGTCCCAGGAGTCCAGCGAGGGGTTCAGCGCGGACGCGGCCAGGTCGGCGGCGGCGGCGACGGCCAGCGGCGGGCAGTGCAGATGGGCGGCGCAGAAGGGCTCGGCGGGGTCGGGGGTGCCCTCGGCGAGCATCCGTACGAGGGTGTGCAGGGCCTCGCGCTCGCCGCGGCCGTCCCGGGGCATCGCCTCGCCCAGCGTTTCCCGGACGCCGGTGGCCACCGCCTCGGGCCCGCCGCGGGGCATCGGCCCACCGCGCCTGCGGGCCCCTTCGACCAGTGCGTTGAGCGCGACCTCGACCAACGGCCGCAACTCCTCCGCCCCTTGTCGTCCTCCGGCAAGAGCGGGCATCGGCATCGGCGGTCCTCGTGGTTCGGCGTATCGCTGGTTCGCCGTGCTCAACGATG
>NZ_FMCH01000496.1 GCF_900091855.1 Streptomyces sp. DvalAA-14 | reverse complement strand
CCAGCGGCGCCTCGGTGTGCGATCTGGGCGAGACCTACGGCGGCTGGGGCGCCGGGGGAGCGACGCGGCCACCATCTGCCGCCAGCAGTACGGGGGTTAGCCCGCTGCCGGCCCGAGGTCGGGGATGCGCCAGTCGATCGGGTCGTGGCCCTGTGCCTTGACCGCTTCGTCTATCTGGCCGAAGGGCCGGCTGCCCAGGAAGAGCTTGGCCGACAGCGGGGAGGGGTGGGCGCCCTGGATGACGGTGTGCCGGGCGGTGTCGATGAGCGGCAGCTTCTTCTTGGCGTAGTTGCCCCACAGCACGAACACCGCCGGGTCCGGCCGGTCCGACAGCGCGGTGATCACCGCGTCGGTGAACTTCTCCCAGCCCTTGCCCTTGTGCGAGTTGGCCTCGCCCTCGCGGACGGTGAGCACCGCGTTGAGCAGCAGCACGCCCTGCTCGGCCCAGGGCATCAGACAGCCGTTGTCCGGCAGCGGGTAACCCAGCTCGTCCCGCAGCTCCTTGAAGATGTTCCGCAGGCTGGGCGGGGTCTTCACCCCGGGCCGCACCGAGAAGCACAGGCCGTGCCCCTGGCCCTCGCCGTGATACGGGTCCTGGCCGAGGATCAGCACCTTCACCCGGTCGAACGGGGTGGCCGCCAAGGCGGCGAACACCTCGTCGCGCGGCGGGAAGATCCGGTGCTCGCCCCGCTCCTGCTCGACGAAGTCGGTGAGCTGCTTGAAGTACGGCTTGTCCAACTCCCCACCGAGCGCGGTCTCCCAGGAGTCGGGCAGCATGCTGGGCACGTCAGGAACCTCCGGTCAGCGATCCATTGCTGCCCATGAACGTACCGCCCCCCACTGACAACGCGCGCCGATCAGCGCAAAGCCCCAGGTGGCGGGCCAGTCGGGGCCGCCACCCGGGGTGGACCGCGGCGCGGTGGCGCGGCGCGGCCGGGAGGTCGGCTCAGGCGCCGGCCCGCAGGAAGAGCCCGCCGTCGATGACCAGATTCTGGCCGGTGATCCAGCCGGCCTGGTCGGACAGCAGGAAGGCGGCCGCGCCGCCGATGTCGTCCGGCAGTCCGAGCCGCCCCAGCGGGTATCCCGCGGCCGTCTCCTCCTCGTGCCCTTCGTAGAGCGCCGCGGCGAACCGGGTCTTCACCACCGCGGGGGCCACGGAATTGACCCGCACTCCCGGCGCCATCTCGGCGGCGAGCTGCACGGTGAGATTGATCATGGCGGCTTTGCTCATGCCGTAGGCGCCGATGAGGGGCGAGGGCGCCAGGCCGGCGATCGAGGCTATGTTGAGGATCGCGCCGCCGTTCTCCTGCTGCCAAGCCTTCCAGGTCAGCTGGGCGAAGCCGAGGGCGGAGATCACATTGATCTCGTGGACCTTGCGGACCACGCCGAGATCGAGCTCGCTGAGCAGGCCGTAGACCGGGTTGGTGCCGGCGTTGTTGGCGAGGTAGTCGATCCGGCCGAACGCCTCCATGGTGCGCTCGACGGCGATCGCCCGGTGCGCCTCGTCGTGCGCCTTGCCCGCCACGCCGATCGCCCGGTCCGGACCGAGTTTGTCCACCGCTTCCTTGAGGGCCTCCTCATTGCGTCCGGTGATGCAGACGCGGTCGCCGCGGGCGACGAGCGCCTCGGCGATGCCGAAGCCGATACCGCGGCTGGCGCCGGTGATCAGGGCCACGCGGCCGCTGTCCGGGGGGAGCTGAGTCATGTCGATCACGCCTTCGCGGTTGTCAGTTGAGCGGGCCGCCGGCCACGTACATGACCTGGCCGGAGACGAAGCCGGCCGCGTCGCCGGTGAAGAACGCGATGGCGTTGGCGACGTCCTCGGGCCGGCCGACCCGCTGGACCGGGATCTGGGTGGCGGCGGCGGCCTGGAAGTCCTCGAATCCCATGCCGACCCGGGCCGCGGTGGCCGCGGTCATGTCGGTGACGATGAAGCCGGGGGCGACCGCGTTGGCGGTCACGCCGAATTTGCCCAGCTCGATGGCGAGGGTCTTGGTGAAGCCCTGCATACCCGCCTTGGCCGCCGCGTAGTTGGCCTGGCCCCGATTGCCGAGGGCGGAGGACGACGAGAGGTTGACGATCCGGCCGAACGCCGCGTCCACCATGTGCTTCTGGACCGCGCGGCTCATCAGGAAGGCGCCGCGCAGGTGGACGCCGAGCACGGTGTCCCAGTCGGTGGCACTCATCTTGAACAGCAGGTTGTCGCGCAGCACGCCGGCGTTGTTGATCAGGATGGTGGGCGCGCCCAGCTCGTCGACGACCTTGGCGACCGCGGCTTCCACCTGCGCCTCGTCGGCGACGTCGGCGCCGACGGCCACCGCCTTGCCGCCGGCGGCGGTGACCGCCTCCACGGTGTCCTTGCAGGCGCCCTCGTCGAGGTCGAGTACGGCGACGGCGCGGCCTTCCGCGGCCAGCCGTACCGCGGTGGCGGCGCCGATTCCGCGGGCGGCGCCAGTGACGATCGCGACGCGCTGCTCGGTGGTGGACATCTGTGTCTCCTCAGCCCGGTGTGGCGGGCGGTCGCGCATACGTCCGCGCATGAGCGACCGCTTAGTAGGTCCGTAGCCGAAACCGTAGGAGGGCCGTGACCCAGTGTCAACGCCCACCACCGGGGATGTCGCCCGGGTCACGGCCCGCGGCGTGCGGCCCGCAGCTCACCTCACCTCACCAGCAGCGCCAGCAGCCGGTCCGCCTCCTTGTCGGCGTCCGCGGTCAGCCCGGTGTGGATCGGTCCGGGCTGCACGATGGTGCTGCGTGGCGCGGTGAGCCAGCGGAAGCGGCGGCCCGCGTCGTCGGCCGCGGCCTGCCCGGCCCGCTCGCCGCCGGCGCAGATGCCCTGGTAGCCGCGCAGGGCCGCCCGCACCCCCTCCACGTCCACGTCCGCGTCCAGGCAGCGCAGCCGGCTCTCGTCCAGGTGCACCCGGGCGCCGACGTAGCTCTGCGCCCGGCAGTAGACCAGCACCCCCGCGTTGATCAGCTCGCCGCGCTCGATCCGCGGCATCACGCGCACCAGCGCGTACTCGAAGACGTCGCGCCCGCTCACTTGGCGTTCTTCCCTTCGACCCACGGACGCAGCCAGTCCGGCGGTGGCTGCTTCTCCTGCTGCCGCCCGGTGGTGATCCGCTGGTGGATGTCGGCGGCGCGGGCGCCGAGCAGTTCGCGGTAGGCGCGGCGGACGGCGTCGGGGGTGTCGAAGCCGGGTTCGTCGACCAGCCACTCGTCGGGCACCAGCGACGTCACCTCGGCGAGCAGGTCGTCGGTCACCTTCGGGGCCAACTCGGCCGCCGCTGCGGCGGGTTCGGGCGCGAAGCGGGACAGCGCGTGGTCGGAGGCATCGTACGGCTTGGCCGAAGCGGCGGCCGCCGACTTCCAGTTGTGGTGCCAGATGAGCGAGGCCCCGTGGTCGATCAGCCAGATGTTCCGGTGCCAGACCAGCATGTTAGGATTCCGCCACGAACGGTCGACGTTGCCGATGAGCGCGTCGAACCAGACGATGCGGCCGGCCTCCACCGGATCCACGCCGAAGACCAGCGGGTCGAACCCCAGGGCGCCCGGCAGGAAGTCCATCCCCAAGTTGAGCCCGCCGCTCGCTTTCAGCAGGTCCTGGATCTCCTCGTCGGGTTCACCGAGCCCGATCACCGGGTCGAAGTCGAAGCGCACCAGTTCGGGCACCCGCAGCTCCAGCCGCCTGCCCAGCTCGCCGGCGATCACCTCGGCGATCAGCGCCTTGCGGCCCTGCGCGGCGCCGGTGAACTTCACGACGTACGTGCCGTAGTCGTCGGCCTCGACCACTCCGGGCACCGAGCCGCCCTCACGCAGCGGCGTCACATAGCGGATGCCCGTGACTTCTCTCAACATCCCCCCAGGTTAGCCGGGTGGAGACTCCCGTTATGGACACGATCACCTTCCCCCGGCAACTCGCCCGCACCCAGCGCTTCTCCCTCGGCGTGCCCCGCGCCTTCACCCTGCTCCCGGACGGCGCCGGCGCGCTGTTCCTGCGTACCCGCGGCCCGGAGGACCGGATGAGCTGCCTGTGGCTGCGGGACGCGGCCGGCGAGCGGCTGCTGGTGGATCCCGCCGCCCTGCCCGGCGCCGCGGCCGAGGTGCCGGCCGCCGAACTGGTCCGCCGGGAGCGGGCCCGGGAGCGTTCGGTCGGCATCGTCGCCTACAGCACCGACGCCGCCGTGCGCACCGTCGCCTTCGCTCTCGACGGCGCCCTGTGGGTGCTCGGCCCGGACCGCGACCCGGCCGCCGCTGCCGGCGGCCCGTGGGCGGCGTCCCGCCGGCTCGCCACCGCCGGCCCGGT
>NZ_FMCH01000499.1 GCF_900091855.1 Streptomyces sp. DvalAA-14 | reverse complement strand
GGAGGCATCCGAGCGGCGTACCGAGCCGGACCAGGCGGCGAAGGCCGGGACGGTTCACGGCCCGACGGCCGAGGCACTCGACCGGCCCGCCGGCTGCGCCGGGCCCGCTCCGCCGGACGGCCCCCGCCGGGAAACCGGGCAGCCGGGAAGCCCGGCCGCAGTCCACCGGTCCCCTAGGGGTATAGTGCGCCCGGTGGTGACCTTCCGTATCGAACGCCGCAGCGGCATCGCCGCCTACCAGCAGATCGTCCAGCAGACCAGACAGGCGCTCCGGCTGGGCCAGTTGATGCCCGGGGACAAGCTGCCCTCGGCGGCCGAGGTGGTGGCCGCGACCGCGATCAACCCGAACACCGTGCTCAAGGCGTACCGCGAACTGGAGAACGAGGGCCTCGTCGAGGCCCGCCAAGGCGTCGGGACCTTCGTGCGCAGGTCGCTCGCGCAGCCCGGCGCCGCCGCCGACTCGCCGCTGCGCGAGGGTCTGCGCACCTGGGTGAGCGCGGCCCGCGAGGCCGGACTCGCCCGGGAGGATGTCGCGGCGCTGGTGTCGGCCGCGCTGGACGACGCCTTCCCGCGCGGCCTCGACGCCCGGGCCCAGAGGTGAGCGAGGCACCGTGACCGCCCGACCTGCTTTTCCCGCCGCGCACGGCGATCCGCACTCGCCCGCGCTGGAGGCCCGCGGCCTGGGCATCCGCGATCAGACCGGCTGGACGCTGCGCGACTGCGACGTCCAGGTCCCGCGCGGCCGGATAGCCGGCCTGGTCGGGCCGAACGGCGACGGCAAGAGCTCACTCCTGGCGGTCGCCGCCGGACTGCTGCGGCCGGCCGAGGGAAGCGTGCGGGTCCTCGGGCGGCGACCGGGTTCGCCCGAGGCCCGGGCGCTGGTCGGGGTGCTGCTCCAGGACCGGCCACTGCACCGGTCGTTCACCGTCGCCGAGACCCTGCGGCTGGGCCGCGAACTCAACCCGCGCTGGGACCAGGCCGCCGCGCACGCCGTCGTCGCCGAGGCCGACGTGCCGCTGACCGCCCGGGTCGGCCGTCTGTCCGGCGGCCAGCGCACCTGCCTCTCGCTGGCCCTGGTCCTGGGCAAACGCCCGGACCTGCTCCTGCTCGACGAGCCGATGGCCGATCTGGACCCGCTGCGCCGGCACGCGATGACGGCCGCTTTGATGACCACGGCCGCCGAGCACGGCACGACCGTGGTGATGTCGTCCCACGTTCTCGCCGAACTCGACCTGGTCTGCGACTACGTACTGCTGCTCGCCCACGGCCGGATGCTGGTGGCCGACGACGTCGAATTCGTCCAGGCCGCCCACACCCGGGTCACCCGCACCCTCGCCGAACCGTCCGCGGGCCCGCCCGGCCGGATCGCGGCCCGGGCCCCGGCCGCCGCGCTCCCCCCGGAGTTCCGCGACCACACCGTGGTCGAGGCCCGCACCACCGGCCGCCAGCTCACCGCGATGCTCCAACTGCCGGTGTCCCCCGAGGGAGCCGAGAGCGCCGAGCCCGCCACCTTGGAGGACATCCTGCTGGCCTACCTGCGCAACCCGCAGGCCCCGCCCCTGCTCGCACCCGTCGACGACCCCCGCCGGCATCCCGGCGGCGACACCCCCGCCGCAACCGGCCGACCGGCCGGCGGAGAGCCGGGACGCAGCCGGAGCGTCAGCCGCGGCTCCGGGCGGGCCCGGCGCCGGGGCCTGCCCGGCCGCGGCGGAAGGCCGGAGGCATGAGCGCGCTGGGCCGCTGCCTCGCCTGGACTCCGAGCGGGTACCGCCCGGCCTGGCTGCCCTTCGCGCTGCCCGTCCCGCTCCCCCGGCCGGCCGGCGCGTTCTGGCTGGCCTGGCGCCGGCACCGGGCGGTCCTCCGTACGGTGGCGGCCGTCGCCGTCCTCGCCGCGCTCTGGGCGGTGTGGGAGCACCACCAGCTCGTCGCCGAGATCCACCACACGGTACGGACGTGCCAGCGGATGGCCGGGCTCTGTTCGGACAACGGCAACGGCAGCGGCAGCGGCGTGATCGAGTCGCCCGAAGGGGGCACCGTCCACCTGCTCTTCGACCAGGCGCCGTCGGTGCTGCGTTTCCTGCCGGTCGCCGTCGGCGCGCTGATCGGCGCGCCACTGTTCGCCCAGGACATAGAGAACGGCACCCACCGACTGGCCTGGACGCAGTCGGTGGGCCGGCGCGAATGGGCCGCTGCCAAGATCGGCACCGCCGGCGCCGTCACCGGCTTGGCCGCAGTCGTCCTCACCGTGCCGGTGACCTGGTGGTGGTACAGCAGCTGGCGCGGACACCACGCCGCAGGCGCGGAGGGTCATGTGTGGCGTACCAACGTCTCCTGGGACGACTGGTCGTTCTTCGCGTACGTCGGCCCGGTCGGTGTCGCCCACCTGCTCCTCGCCCTGACCGTCGGCGCGGCCACGGGAATGCTGCTGCGCCGCACCCTGCCCGCGGTCGCGGTCGCCGCCGCGGCCGTCGAGGGCCTCCAGCTCGCGCTGGGCGCGCTGCGCCCGCACCTGCTGCCCGCGCACATCCGGACCAGCGCCGGCCCGGTCTACCCCCTGCCACCCCTGGACGGCTGGCATCTGGGCGGCGGACTGGTCCGGGCGGACGGCAGCCTGACCACCGCCTCTCCGGCGTGTGCCCCACGCGTCGAGTTCGACGCGTGCCTGCGGACGAACGGTCTGGTCGGCGAGTACGGCCGCAGCCTCGATCCCGGCCAGCTGCCGCTGCTCCAGCTCATCGAGACCGGCATCTGCCTGGCGGTCGCGACCGCGCTCGTCGCCCTCTGCCTCTGGTACGTGCCCCGCGTCGCGGTCCGCTGACGTTCTCGGGGGGAGGTTTGAAGGCGCTGGACCAGTGCAGACGGTGATCGACGAGAGCATGTCATTGCCATAGAGGAGCAGAGCCGTGGGTATCATCGCGTGGATCATCATCGGGTTGCTGGCCGGAGCCATCGCCAAGGCCCTCATGCCCGGCAGGGACCCGGGCGGCATCTTCATCACCATGCTGATCGGTGTCGCCGGCGGCCTGCTGGGCGGCTGGCTCGGCAAGGTGGTCTTCCACGTCCACTCGATCAACGGCTTCTTCCACCTGTCGACCTGGATCGCCGCCATCGTCGGATCGATGATCCTGCTGGCCCTCTACCGCGTCGTCAACGGCCGCCGCGCCTGACCGGCGCACCCAGCGGCGCCGCCCACCGGATCCCGGTGGGCGGCGCCGCTTTTCCGATCCACCGTTCCCCCGGGCGATCGCCCCGGCCGAGGCGCCGGACCCGGCCTCCCGACTCCGTGCGGCGGCTGCTCGGGTGCCGGGTCGAGGACGTCGTGGGGCAGTCCGGCCAGCGGCTGCTGGAGATGCCGCTGAGGCAGTGGCGTGGCCGCCCGCTCCGCTCGTGCCGACCGGCTCGTGGGACGGCAGCGTCATCCGGACCACGGGCTCGATGGCGGTCGAATCCGCTGGGCCTGCCGCCGCGACAGCGTCGAGGCGTTCGCCTCGTCGGGGCCCATGACCTCCCGGCAGGTGCGGTTCGACCACAGCAGTCCGGTGCCGGTGTCCCACACCCCCACCGCCAGCGGCGACCGGTCGAGAAGCACCGCTTCGGCTTCCACGGTCCGCACCCCGTCCGGTGCCTCCGTCGCGGCGACGAGCCGGCAACGCTCACCGTCCCCGCCGGTCAGGGCAAGCCGATGTCCACGCCGGGATCCGGCTTGCTGGGGACACCGCCCTCACCACATGAGTCCCGCTACGGCGGCGCGGGCGGTGGCGCGCCGCCACGATGCCTCCCAGGCGCCCTCGATGCGATAGACGGATGCGACGGGCCCCCGCCCGTGTCATACGCGCCGCTCGCGCACCAGTCGAAAGGACGCCTCATGGCCAGCGATCCCAGCCGGACCCCCGGCCCCACCGCGCAGCCGGGACAGTCCGGGTCTCCCGGCGCCTTCCGGGTGACGGACACCAGCCGGGTGGAGGCCTTCAGTGACGGGGTCTTCGCCGTGGCCATCACCATCCTTGCCCTGGAGATGCACACCCCGGAGCACAGGAACGGTGAACTCCTGTCCGGCCTGCTGCATCAATGGCCCGTCTACGTCGGGTATTTCACCTCCTTCGCTTATATCGGTGTCATTTGGCTCAACCATCACCAGGCATTCACCCACATCCGCGTCATGGACCGGAAACTGCACGTGGCCAACCTCGCGCTGCTGTTCACCACCGCTTCACTGCCTTTCCCGACCGGCGTGCTGGCCGACGCGCTGCAGGAGAAGTTCGACAGTGCCGACGTACGTGCCGCCGTCGTGCTCTACGCGATCATCGCCGCGGCCATGTGCACCAGCTGGGTATTGATCTACTTCCATCTCGGCCGCGGCGCCGGTCTTCTCGATTCCTCCACCAGTTCCCGCTTCGTCCCCCACGGGATCGGCCGCTCCGCCGCGGGTGTCGTCGTCTATCTCCTCGGCGGCGGACTCGGCTGGGCCGTCAATCCCGGCATCGCCCTCGCGGCGTTCGTCCTTCTGCCGCTCTTCTACTTCGCCAGCAGCGGAGGTGTCATCCACCTGCGCCGCCGCACCTCGACCCGGTGACGCCGCACCACCGGACCCGGTGATCGCAAGGCCGAAGGTGGCGCACTCGGCGGCGTAACCGCCGTCTCCGGTCGCCGGACGGGCCCGCGTCGAAGACGGGCGCGGCCCGCACGGGTAGGTGCGGGCCGTGCTTGCGCGGCCATACTCGTGGCATGAATCAGCAGCGTCACGCGGACGTCGTCATCGTCCCCGATGTCGTGGGAAAAACGGTTGCCGAGGCGAGCGGGATCGCTCACGAGGCCGGCCTGTCACTGGCTCAACCGGACCCCGATGGTCCGCCCTTGGCGGCTCTGACCTGGCCCGGTGTGTGGTTGGTCACCGAGCAGGATCCTTCGCCGGGAACCGAGTTGTACCGGTGGGACAGTGTCCGGGTCCGCTTCCGCGGTGCCGGCGCCGACGGGTCGGCCGGGGTGCGGGAGCCGCGACGCCCCGCCCCGGACCCGGAGGGGCTCGCCGCCGAGAGGAAATCGGCGGGCGATCCCGCCTGAGAACCGTCTAGCGTGGTGAACCGGAGCTGAAACCGGAGGCGGACCGCTGCCTCGCTCCGGCCGCACCGATCACGGAGCGCGCAGCGGCGTGGGCGGCACGACCGTCTCGACCAGGCCGGTAGTCACGTCGTAGACCAGGCCGGTCACCCGCGAGGCGGGGCGGCGGACCTTCTGCTGGACGACGTCCACGTCGGCCCGGACGGACCCGAGCGGGTCGCTGACCGATTTGCTGTCGAGTTCCGCGACCGGGATCTCGAAGTATTCGGCGAGCAGGTCGGGGAAGGCCGCCAGATCGGTCATGCCGCAATCGGTGTGGTGCAGGACCACGATGGTGAACTCCCCCGGCGTACCGGGGCCCTTGTTCGCCTCGGCGACCTTCTTGAGCATCGCCAGCGTGCGGAGGGTGGCGGGGGTGATCCGGCCGCCGACGTTGCGGATCACGGCGGCCTCGCCCTGCCGGAGCCCCAGGACGCCGGCCGGGTCGACGCGGGGGTCCACGCACCCGATGACCATCAGGTTGCCGCTCGGGTTGATGCCCAGGTCGGCGATGAAGCGGTCGGCGGCGAAGTCCGCGTTGCGCCGGCTCAGATCGTCGGGTTCGGTCATGATGTCCCCTCCGCGCTCGTGATCAGTGCAGCTAGGCCGTGTCTGACAAATAGCGCCGTCCGCCCGCAGGGCGGGGCCCCGCGGCGTCTGGTGCGTGCGATCGCAAGGCGGAGGGGTGTCCTCGTAGTGGGCTACTCGGACGACCCCGACAACGCAGCGAGCGCGCGTGCCAGGCGTCGCGGGGCAGGCGGGATTTGTCAGACACGGCCTAGGCCGCTTCCCTCAGCACGGAGGCGACTTCCTGCGAGCGGTCCGACTGCACCCAGTGCCTGGCGCCCTCCACCAGGGTGAGGCGCGCATCGGGGAACAGTCCCGCCAAGTGCCGTGCCACATCAGGGTCGAGGTAGTGGTCCTGGGCCCCGAAGACGACCTCGACGGGAGTCCGGACGGCGGCGAGTCCGCCATCGGAGATCACTTGGTCCTGGGCGTCCAGGTCCATCGGAATCCTCGCCGTCCACGCGCGAATCGCGGCAAGCGCATCAGTCTGTTCGCTACTGCCGAAGAACTGCGGCTGCACCGCCCGGGTGAGGATCTCCTCCGAGACGTCGTAGCCCAGTTGGGCCGCGGTGTGCGCGAGCAGCCACAGGGCTTGCGCCGGGTCGCCCAGCAGCCCGTCGGTGAGGTCCGCCAGCGGCGCGTCGGAGAACAACTGGATGAGGTCCGGGAAGGTCAGGGTGTCGGAATGGCCGTAGTAGCAGTTCATCAGGGCGAGTTTGGCCACCCGGTCGGGATTCTGCCGCGTGTAGTCCACCGCCACCGGTCCCCCGCCGTCGTGTCCGACGAGAACCGCCTGCCCGATGCCCATCTGGTCCATCACCGCCGCGGTTTCCGCCGTCCGCTGGCCGGCGTCCATCGGGCGGGTCTGCGAGCGCTCGGAATCCCCGTACCCCAGGAAGTCGACCGTGACGACACGGCGCGGCCGGAGCTCGGGAACGAGCTTTTCGTATCCGTGGGAGTCGTCGGGGTAGCCGTGCAGCAGCACGAAGGCGGGTTCCTCGCCGGCATGGTCGACGGCGGATATCCGGCCGTGCGGAGTCGAGACGGAATGCTCGGTCGCGTCGGAAGCAGGCATCGTACTCCTCCGCCCGGTCAGTCCCGGTGATCTACGAATTAACCCTTTTGCGACAATTGCACACCTGCTCCGAGCGTACGTGGGATGGGACGGCCCCGCACATGCGGCGTCCTTCGCGCACTCGCCCGCGGCCGCAGGGCAGGCGCCAGGGCCGATCAGGGGCGCACAACGACCCCGCCCGCGCGTCCCGTTGCGGCCCGCCGGCCGGGCCGGACCCCCAGGCCCGCCAAGCCCGCCAAGCCCGCCAGGCCGGACCACCGATGGCGATCACGTTCCGCCCTTACTGCCGGGTGGGGCCGAACTGCCTTCCCGGTGGTGCGTGTCGGCGGCGACGCCGACCCCCGCCGGCCTACCCGCCCCGGTCGGCCTACCCGCCCCGGTCGGGGAAGGGTGCCCGGACGGTGGCGGGGCAGTGGTCCTCGGAGCGGGGGACGGGGGCATCGCCGGCGCGGGTGCGGCGAGGCCCGCCGTGGTGTCCGGGACGGCGGCGGTGCAGGCCGTCGCCTTGTCGGTCTCGGTCCCGCACACCTCGAGCCACTTGGCGTTCACGGCGCTGACCATCGGCGAGTAGTTGTCGCCTCCCCAGTGGACAAGGGCGTTCGCGGACTGGCCGAGGCCGTTGGAGATGGTGACGGTGTCGCCGGGCGCGGCGTACACGATCTTCGCCCAGGCGGCCTGGCAGGAGGGGCTGTAGCGCATGAGGACCACGGCCTTTTCCACCACGTGGAGCGTGACGGTGCGCTCGTCCCGGCCGCACAGCCGCTGGGGGTCCTGGTCGTAGCAGCCCTCGGCCCGGCAGGTGCTGATCTGCCCCGGGCCCGCGAGCACGGACGCGGTGACGGTGGGACGCGGGCGGGCCTCGCCGGTGTGCCCGTTGTCGTCCACGGCCGTCCTGCCGACGATCGCCAGGGCTGCGAGCAGGACGGCCGTCAGCGCCGCGGGTAAACGGTAGGGAGACGGGATCCGCCAGGTCCACCGCGGCCGGGCGGCCGGCGCCATTGGCCCGGTGGCGGCTTGGGCCGCCGCCGCGTGCCCTTGCTCGCGGTCTTCCCCCGGTTCTTCGCCGGGTACAGGTGCTGCCGCCGCCGTCGCGACGCTCCCGGGGCGGCCCGGTCCCCGCACGGCGGCCGGGGCAGCGGCCGAGGCAAGAACCGGGGCGCCGACCGGGGCGGCCGCCACTTCCGGATCGCCGCGGGGAGCTGCGCCGCCCGACACCCCCGCGACGCCGTCCCGTTCCGCTTCGGCCTGGTCTGCTGCGCCCCGGCCTGCTTCCCCCTGGGCTGCCTCGCCCGGGCCCGCCCCGTCCCGGGTGCCGGCCCCGCGGTCGGCGAGGGCCGCGGCGGCAGCCTCGCGCAGGGCGCCGCCGTCGCACCGCACGGCCGCCGCCAGGCTGTCCACCGCCTGCGCGGTGACGGGGCGTTCGGCGTTGAGCCAGCGCTGCCAGGAGGCGCGGCTGTAGTGGGTGGCCGCGGCGAGGCCGGTCAGAGACAGCTCGTTGGCGTCCTTGACCTGGCGCAGCATCTCGACCAGTCCGCGTTCGGCGGCGGACAGTCCGTCCGGCAGCGGCTTCCATGACGTCCCCACGGTCATCCCCCATCCTCGCGCTCCGGGAGCCGGACCCTTTCCGTTCGGCACCCCGGCTTTCCGTGATCGGAACACGCGACCCCGCTGGCACCGGATGCTGTCACATCCGCGGCCTTGCGGAAAGCGAGGCGCGGCATGCGAAATGGAACGGGAACGGAAGATGTTCCCCGCCCCCGGTGGGGCATCGGCGGCGGCGGTGCGGCGGCTTTCCGGCGGGGTGGCGCCGGTCGGGCGGAAGGGTCTGGTCGACTCCAATTCGAGAGCTCTTCCGTCCCAAGTCGCAGGTCGCGGCTGTGGGACGAGACTGCCTCAACTCCGCTGCCCGGTACGGACTTCCGGCGGTGCGGTGATCCGCATAGCGTTCGCCGGTGCCCGGCCCGTTCGGTTCCGGGGCGGCCCGTCGGAAATCGGCGGACGCCCGAATCGGCTTGACTGCGGAGAAAAGGGAATCAATTCCGCGGACCTCGCCGAGGAACGACGTGCGGACCGGCGCCGACGGGAATTTCCCCCATGTTCTGTAACGCATTCGGAAATAACGGAGGTCGTCCATGTTCCGACCCTTCGGTCCGGTGAGACGGGGCGCGCGCACGCGCCCCCGATCGAGCCGCCTACGCGGCTGGACCGCGCTGTTCGTCACCGTCGCCGTCACGGGCGCCGGACTCCTGGCCGCCGCCGGGCCCGCGACGGCCGCGACGCCCGCGCCGATCCCGCTGACGTCGGCGAGCTGCCCCACCGACATCCAGCA
>NZ_FMCH01000591.1 GCF_900091855.1 Streptomyces sp. DvalAA-14 | reverse complement strand
GCGCCAGACCCATCGCGCGCAGCCGCTCCAGCAGCGCGGCGGGCTCCGTCTGCGCGGCCAGCACGGTCGGCGCCAGCCGGCGCAGACCGAGGCCGGCCGCCCGGCGGTCGGCGAGCAGCTCGCTGAGCAGCGAGTCGTCGTCACAGCGCAGATACGCCGCTGCCGCGCCGACCCGGAGCGTGCCGTGCCGGCGGGCCACGTCGTCGATGAGGTAACTGAGCGGCTGCGGCACCGGGGTGCGGGAGTGGTCGGTCAGGAACGCCTGCAGTTCGGCCGCGGTGCGGCCGGCGTCCAGCGCCCGGCGCACCGACTCCGGCGTGAAACGGTAGACGGTGGCGCCGCCCTTGGACTCGATGTCGGCCAGCACACCGAGGGTCTCGGCGAGCGGGGCGATGAGCGGTCCGGGGGCCACCGCCGTCAGATCGGCCTGCAACAGCACGTGGTCCAGCGGCTTGGGCAGCAGCGGCGCGAGGACCGCGGCGGCCTGCTCGGCGGCGCCGTCCAGCAGCGGCCGGGCATGGGCGGCCAGCGCGCCCCGGCCGGTGACACCGAGGGTCTCCGCGTCGTTCAGGGTCCAGCCGAGCAGATCGGTGCGCAGCGCGTCGGTGCCTTCCCGCAACGGACGCTCCCAGCGCAGCCGCTCCAGCAGCGATGCGTGCTCGGCGGCCGAGCCCGGCGGCAGCCCGGCGAGCAGATCCAGCACGCGGCGGCGGACCTGCGGAGCCAGTGAGCGGTCCAGGTCCGGGCCGAGCGCGGACAGCGCCCGGTTCTTCGGATCCCGGCTGCCGACCAGGCCCGGCGTGCGGCTCGCGGTCAGCCAGGCGGCGGCCAGCACGGTCCACTGGCGGGCGGCGGGCAGTTGCCGCCAGTCGTCGGCCGCGGGCGTGGGGGCGTATGCCTCGTCCAGTTCGCCGTCGGTCGCGATCAGACCGGCGGCGTAGGCGAGTTCGAGCCAGAAGGCGGTCTCGGGCTCGGGCAGGTCCAGGGTCGCGGCGGTGCGTTTCAGGTCCCGGACGCTGATCCCGCCGGCCCGCAGCACGGTCGGCCCGCCGCTCTGCCAGGCGGTGAGCACCTCGGTGACGGTACGGACCGCGGTCAGCGCCTGCCCGGCCGCGGTGAGGTCCACGGTCCGCTCGGAGCGGGCGACGGCCCGCACGTCGGGCGGCGCGGGCCGCGGTGTGCGGTGTGCCCGGCCGCCGCGCAGGGTCAGCGCGGCCTCCCGGGGCAGCACCACATTGTGCGGGCCCGCGGGCAGCAGCAGGCCCCTGGCCAGCAGCCACTGCACCGGGCTGCCGGCGTGGGCGGCCCGTACCGCCGCGGCGGCATCGCGCACCTCGCCGTAGGGCGGCCCCCACACCAGCCGCTCCAGCACCCCGCGCACCCCTTCGGGCGCCCCCGCGATCAGCGAACCGAGCCGCTCCGGGTCGCCGAACAGCGCGGCCAGCGCGTTCAACGCGCTCACCGAGTCGTGCGTCCCCGGCAGCCCGGCGTCCGCCAGCACCTCCTGCAACCGCGTCGGCGACATCCCGGCGGTGGCTTCCGCCAACGACGGCCCGAGCCCGGTGGCCGACGCCATGGCCGCCGACGGGGCCAGCACGTCCCGCGCGGTCCGCACCAGCCGCAGCGCGTCCGGCCCACCCCACACCAGGCCGTTCCGCCGCAACGTCTCCACGGCCCCGGGCAGCGCCTCCACCACCGCCCGCGCGACCTCGGCGGGCAACAGCCCCCCACCCACGCGGCCC
>NZ_FMCH01000501.1 GCF_900091855.1 Streptomyces sp. DvalAA-14 | reverse complement strand
CGCGGCCGGACCGCGGGCCTGCGCGCACTGAACCGGCTCGACCGCCCGCTGAGTCCCACCCGCCCCGGCGGGCTCGACGGTCCGGGTGGACCGGGAGCCCCGCCGGGGCGCCGGGGGCGGTCGCCGCTCAGCCGGGGAAGCGGCCGGTGCTGCGCAGCCACCAGCGGCGTTCCGCGTAGGCGAGGTCGTCGCGCCACAGCCGGCCGGCCGCGGCCCGCATCAGGGGGCGCAGCAGCGGGGCGGCGGCGCGGGCGGCGGCGAAGCCCGGGCGGGCGGAGGTGGCGATGACCGCCTCGACGACGGCGGTACGGGGCTGCCCCCGGTCGTCCGGGCCCAGGGGGGTGGCGTGCGTCTCGACGGCGGAGCCGCGGCCCTCGCCGTCGGTGATGTGCATGACGACGGTACGGGGTTCGGGCGCGCTGAACACCGCCCGCACCGGGACCACCATGCGGCCGGCCACCTTGAAGGAGACCCGGACGGCGAAGGAGTCCTCGTCGCCGGGCTCCTCGACGGTGAGGTCCACGAAGGAATAGGGGTGGAACCACGCCCCGTGCCAGGGATCGAGGCGGTTGGCCACCACGTCCCGCGGTTCGCAGCGGCCGGTGGCGGTGAAGACGGCGGTCACCGCCGCGCCGGCGGCCGGGCGGGCCGGGAGCACCGGCCGGTCCAGCGGTTCCTCGCCGCCCACCGCGTCGAGGCGGACCCAGGCGAGCACGCCGTCGTCGTGGGCGGGCAGCGGCGACCATCCGGCGGTGGCCGCGCCGTTGAGGGCCAGGCCGTGCCAGTGGCAGCGCAGGGTCCCGCAGCGGACCACCGCGTCCTTGAGCGGCGCCCCCAGGTGCGGGCACGCGCCGGGCCCGGCCACGAGCCGGCCGGCGGCGTCGCGCCAGGCGACCACCTCGACGCCGGCGACCGTACGGCCGAAGGGGCGGTCGGCGGTGATGCCGCTCGCGGCGCCGAGGACGTACCAGTTGCCCGACGGGCGGTGCTCCGCGCGTTCGAGCGCCGCCTCGATGAGGGCCGGCCGGGCGTCGGGCCAGGTCGGGCGCTGCTGGTCCCAGGGCACCGCGCCGCGGCGGAGGGTGAGCGGGATGCGGTCACGGATCATGCGGCCTCCTGGGCCTGGGTCAGGGGCCCGGGTCCGGACGCCCCTCGCGCTGCCCGCCGGGCGCGCATCCGGGCCGCGCCGACCCGTACCAGGCCGTCCAGCGCGACCGAGGCGCGGACGTGGCGCGGTACCGCGGCCCGGCGGTGCAGCGCCGCGTAGCCGTCCTGCTCGACCGCGGTGACGATGCCGCCGTACAGCACGCAGGCGGTGCGGATGCAGGGGCGGGCCACCGGGTCCAGCATGGCGATGCCGGGGACCGCCCGGTGGTAGAAGCCGCGGGTCAGCGCGGCGAAGTCGGCCAGGGCGGCGGTGATCCGGCGGTCGCGGCGGCCGGTCTCGCGGCTCCACAGCAGGCGCGCCCGGTCGACGCCGCGGGCGGCGAGCAGATCGGCGGGCAGGTAGACCCGGCCCCGGTCGAGGTCCTCGCCGACGTCCCGCAGGAAATTGGTGAGCTGGAAGGCGACGCCGAGGGCCGCCGCGTGCGGTTCGGCCTCCTCCCGGGGGACGACGTGGCCCAGGACCGGCAGCATCTGCAGGCCGATGACCGCGGCCGAGCCGTGCATGTAGCCGCACAACTCCTGGAAGGTGGGGTAGTCGGCGACGCTGAGGTCGGACCGCATCGAGGCCATGAAGTCGGTGAAGTGCCGGTGGTCGATGCCGTAGACGCGGGCGGTGTGCGCCAGGGCGCGCACCACCGGTTCGGCTCCGGCACCGCCGTCGGTGGCGGCCGCGTCGGCGGTGGGGCCGGTTCGCAGGCCGCGGTCGAGTTCGCGGGCCAGATCGGCCAGGCGGGCCTGCCGCTCGGCGGTGGTGGCCGTGCTGCCGAGGTCGTCGACGATGTCGTCGGCCCAGCGCGCGAAGCCGTAGAGCGCGTGCACGGCCGGGCGGCGGGCGGCCGGGAGCAGCCGGGTGGCCAGGAAGTACGTCCGGCCGTGCCGGGCGTTGAGCAGCCGGCACCGCAGATACGCGGCCCGCAGCGCCGGGTCGTGGATGCCGGCCGCGTCGAGTTCGTGCCGGGTCATGACGCGTCGTCTCCCGTCGCGGCGAGCTGCCGGGGTGGCACCGGGCGGCCGGGCAGGGTGCGCCCGCGCGGTGCGCCGGTGACGCGGGCGGCGGCGAGCTTGCCGGAGATCAGTACGGTCGGCACGCCCACGCCCGGGGTCGTACCGCAGCCGGCCAGCACCGCGTTGTCCACCCCGCGCACCAGGTTGGCGGGGCGGAACGGTCCGGTCTGGGCGAAGGTGTGCGCCAGCGAGAAAGGCGTGCCGGCGGCGTGCCCTTGCGCGGTCCAGTCGGCCGGGGTGACCAGGCACTCCTGCTCGATGGCGGCGCCGAGTCCGGCCAGGCCGCGCCGTTCGAGTTCTGCCAGCAGGCGGTCCCGGTAGCGCGGGCCCAGCTCACCCCACTCGGCCGCGCCCGGTCCGATGTCGGTGTTCGGACAGGGCGCCAGGATGTAGTGCAGATGGCGGCCCGGCGGCGCCAGATCGGGGTCGTGGGTGGTGGGCCGGGTGATGAGCAGCGACGGATCGCTCATCAGCCGCCCGGAGACGGTGAGTTCCTCGAAGGTCTGCTGCCAGGCGGCGCCGAAGGAGATGGTGTGGTGGGCCAGTTCGGGCCAGGTGCGGTCGGTGCCGGCGTGCAGGACGACGGCGGACGGGGAGTGCCGCAGCGGCAGCGGCCGGTGCGGGGTGCGGCCCAGCAGCCGGTAGGCGGTGGGCAGTTCGACGCTGAGCACGACCGCGTCGCAGGGGATGCGCTCGTGCTCGGTGACGACGGCGGTGACACGGCCGGCGCGCTGCTCGAGCCGGGTGGCCGTCCGGCCGTAGCGCAGGTCGGCGCCGGCCGCCTCGGCCGCGGCGGCCAGCGCGCGGGGCACGGCGTGCATGCCGCCGCGGGGGAAGTACACGCCGGCCACGGTGTCCATGTAGGCGATCACGGCGTAGGCGGCCAGCGCCCGGGCGGGCGGCACCCCGGCGTAGAGCGCCTGGAAGGAGAAGACCCGGCGCAGCCGCTCGTCGTGGAGGTGGCGGCCGATGGCCGCGTCGAGCCGGCCGAAGCCGCCGAGGGCGGCGAGCCGGGCGAGATCGGGGTGGAGCAGCTGCAGCGGCGAGTCGAAGTTGGTGTCGATGAAGCGGCGCATCTGGGCCTGGTACAGGGCCTCCAGCCAGCCGCGCAGGCGCCGGTAGCCGGCGGCTTCACGGGGGCCGGCGAAGGCCCGGACGGCGTCCTCCATCGCGTCGGCGCGGGTGTGCACGTCGAGGCTGCTGCCGTCGGCGAAGCGGGCCCGGTAGGCGGGGTGCAGTTCGATGAGATCCAGGCGGTCGCGCAGGCTTTCGCCGACCGCGGCCAGCGGCTCCTCCAGCAGGTGCGGCATGGTCAGTACGGTGGGCCCGCTGTCGAAGCGGTAGCCGCCCCGGTCGATGCGGCCGGCCCGGCCGCCGGGGAGGTCGGCGCGCTCCACCACGGTGACGCGGCGGCCGGCGCCCAGCAGGTGCAGCGCGGCGGCGAGCCCGGACAGGCCGGCGCCGACCACCACGACATGGCCCGTCGGGCCGGGAATCGACTTCATCGCCCGTTTCCTTCCCCGCGGTCCGGCTGCCCAGTCGGGCGCGGGCCGGTGTGCCGGGCGGCGGTGCCCGGGGTGCGGCCGGCCGCCGCGGCCAGCACCGCGAGCAGCCGGTCCCGGGCGGCCGGCTCCAGCCGGGCGTCGAGCAGCCGGGTGCGGGCGACGGCGGCGAGCCGGTCGATGAGGGACTGGACCTGGGCGGTGGCCCCGGTGGCGACCAGGACCTCGCGGACCCGGTCGAGGGCGGCCGGGGACAGGTCCTGGTCGCCGAGCGCCTCGTCCAGCACGCGCAGCGACGCGGGGTCGCTACGGGCGCGGCGGGCCGCGGCGGCCACTAGATAGGTGACCTTGCCCTCGCGGATGTCGTCGCCGGTCGGCTTGCCGGTCAGCCGCGGGTCGCCGAAGACGCCGAGCAGGTCGTCCCGGAGCTGGAAGGCGATACCGGCGCAGCGCCCGGCGTCGCGCAGCGCGCGCCGGGTGGCCGGATCGGCTCCGGCCAGCGCGGCGCCGAGCAGGAGCGGGCTCTCCACCGAGTAGCGCGCGCTCTTCAGGAACGCGGTGCGCATGGCGCGGCCGGGCGAGCGGGAGGCGGTCACCTGGGCGTACAGGTCGAGGTACTGGCCCGCCACCACTCTCGGTGCGCATCCGCGCGCCACACCGGTCGCCAGCCGTGCGCGCGCGGCCGGTGTCAGGGCGGCGTCGGCGATCGCGTCGTCGGCCCAGGC
>NZ_FMCH01000502.1 GCF_900091855.1 Streptomyces sp. DvalAA-14 | reverse complement strand
CCAGCAGGATCCTTACGGCGGGCAGCAGCCGCCGCAGGACCCGTACGGACGCCCCGACTTCTACGGGCAGAACGGCTACCCGCCCCCGCAGCAGCCGCAGTACCGGCAGCAGCCGATGCCGGGGCAGCAGGGACAGGTCCAGGGCCAGCCGATGCCGGGCCAGCCGCAGCAGCCCCAGCCGGGCCAGCAGGCCCCGCAGCCGGTGCCCGGGCAACCCGTCCCGGGGCAGCAGCCCGCCCCCGGGCAGTCGGTTCCCGGGCAGGCCCAGCCGGGCCGCCAGCAGGAGCCCGGCAGCCGCCCGCTGCGCACCGCGCCCGCCAACACCGGCAGTTGGGACGACGAGCAGGAGGGCGACCCGCGCGAGCACGCCTTCTTCGCCGACCGCGACGAGCACGACGCCGAGGACGCCGCGGAATCCCTCGCCGCCGCGGCCGACAGCGGCCGGCGGTCCGGCAAGTCGCAGCCCAAGACCGGCAAGAAGCGCCGCAGCGGCTGCGCCTGCCTGGTCGTCGTCGTGGTGCTGGCCGGCGGTCTCGGCGGCGCGGTCTTCTTCGGCCACAGCTTCTACGAGAGCCACTTCGGCCCGGCCCCGGACTACACCGGCTCGGGCACCGCCACCAGCGTCCAGGTGGAGATCCCCACCGGCGCGTCGGCCACCACCATGGGCAACATCCTGAAGAAGGCCGGCGTCGTCAAAAGCGTGGACGCCTTCGTCTCGGCCGCGAACAAGAACAGCAAGAGCCGGGCGATCCAGGCCGGCGTCTACGTCCTCAACGCGCAGATGTCCGCCGCCGCCGCGGTGACACTGATGCTCGACCCGAAGTCGCAGAACGCCCTGATCATCCCCGAGGGCTGGCGCGCCACCCGCATCTACGAGGCGATAGACACCAAGCTCGGACTCAAGAAGGGCACCACCGCGGCCCAGGTCAAGGGAGTCAACCTCGGGCTGCCGGCCTGGGCGAAGGGCTCGGTCGAGGGCTTCTTGTTCCCCACGAAGTACAGCGTCGCCAAGTCCATGAAACCGGTGACCCTGGTCAAGGACATGGTCAACCAGGCCAAGGCCGAGTACACCGAGGACGGTCTGGAGGACGCCGCGAGCAAGTCGGGGCGGTCTCCGCTGGACCTGGTCAAGATCGCCAGCCTGGTGCAGGCCGAGGCGCAGGAGGCCGGCGACTTCGGCAAGGTGTCCCAGGTCATCTACAACCGCCTCGACCAGGGCATGACCCTCCAGTTCGACTCGACCATCAACTACGCGATGGGCCGGTCCACGCTGAACACCAGCAACAAGGACACCCAGTTCGACTCGCCGTACAACACCTACGTCCACAAGGGCCTGCCGCCCGGACCGATCGACAACCCCGGCCACGCGGCGATCGAGGCGGCCATGAACCCGACCGACGGCAACTGGCTCTACTTCGTCACGGTCAAGCCCGGCGACACCCGCTTCACCGCCAGTTACGCCGAGCACCAGAAGAATGTGCAGGACTTCAACGACTACCAGAAGACACACGGCGGATGACCGCGGCACACCGCGCCGCCGTGCTGGGCTCGCCCATCGCGCACTCCCTGTCGCCCGTGCTGCACCGCGCCGCCTACGCCGCCCTGGGCCTGACCGGCCGGCGCTACGACCGGTTCGAGGTGGACGAGGCCGCGCTGCCCGGCTTCGTCGAAGGGCTCGACCCGGCGCAGTGGGCGGGCCTGTCGCTGACCATGCCGCTGAAGCGGGCGGTCATCCCGCTGCTGGACGAGATCAGTGACACCGCGGCGGGCGTCGAAGCCGTCAACACCGTGGTCTTCGGGGCCGACGGGCGGCGCCGGGGCGACAACACCGACATCCCCGGCATGATCGCCGCCCTGCGGGAACGCGGGGTCACCTCGGTGCCGTCCGCCGCCGTGCTCGGGGCCGGCGCGACCGCCTCCTCCGCGCTGGCCGCGCTCGCCCGGATCTGCACCGGCGAGGTGACCGCCTACGTCCGCGGCCCGGCCCGCGCCGCCGAGATGCGGCAGTGGGGCGAGCGGCTCGGAGTCACCGTACGCACCGCCGACTGGGCCGACGCGCTCAAGGCGCTGGCCGAGCCGCTGGTGATCGCCACCACCCCGGCCGGCGCCGCCGACCACCTCGCCGGCGCGGTCCCCGACCACCCCGGCGCCCTCTTCGACGTCCTCTACGACCCCTGGCCGACCGCCCTGGCCGCCGCCTGGTCGGCCCGGTCCGGGGCGCTCATCGGCGGCCTCGACCTGCTGGTCCACCAGGCCGTCCTCCAGGTCGAGCAGCACACCGGCCACCGCCCGGCCCCGCTCGCCGCCATGCGCGCGGCAGGCGAGGCGGCGCTGGCCGGGCACCGCCGCCAGCCGTAGGGCGGGCGGGCCGCGGGTCCGTACGCTGGACGGGCGTCCGGGGGGCGGGGGCGGGCGTGGGAGGATCGGGGCAGCGCCGGGACGCCGACGGGGGCGGACCACCACGGCATGTGTCGAGTCGAAGGAGCACCGTTGAGCAGGCTGCGCTGGCTGACGGCGGGGGAGTCGCACGGCCCCGCACTGGTCGCGACACTGGAAGGGCTGCCCTCCGGCATCCCCGTCACCAGTGACCTGGTCGCGGACGCCCTGGCCCGGCGGCGGCTCGGCTACGGACGGGGCGCCCGGATGAAGTTCGAGCGCGACGAGGTGACCTTCCTCGGCGGGGTACGGCACGGCCTGACCATGGGCAGCCCGGTGGCCATCATGATCGGCAACACCGAGTGGCCCAAGTGGGAGCAGGTCATGGCCGCCGACCCGGTGGACCCGGAGATCCTCGCCGGGCTGGCCCGCAACGCGCCGCTGACCCGGCCGCGCCCCGGCCACGCCGATCTGGCCGGCATGCAGAAGTACGACCTGGACGAGGCCCGCCCGGTGCTGGAGCGGGCCAGCGCCCGCGAGACCGCCGCCCGGGTCGCCCTCGGCGCCGTCGCCCGCTCCTACCTCAAGGAGACCGCGGGCATCGAGATCGTCTCCCACGTGGTGGAGCTCGCCAAGGCCAAGGCGCCCTACGGCGTCGTCCCGGTCCCCGCCGACCAGGAGCGGCTGGACGCCGACCCGGTGCGCTGCCTGGACGCCGACGCCGCCAAGGCGATGGTCGCCGAGATCGACCAGGCCCACAAGGACGGCGACACCCTCGGCGGCGTGGTCGAGGTCCTCGCCTACGGGGTGCCGGTCGGCCTCGGCTCGCACGTCCACTGGGACCGGCGGCTCGACGCACGGCTGGCCGCCGCGCTGATGGGCATCCAGGCCATCAAGGGCGTCGAGGTCGGCGACGGCTTCGAACTCGCCCGGGTGCCCGGCTCCCAGGCGCACGACGAGATCGTGCCCACCCCCGACGGGATCCGCCGCGCCACCGGCCGCTCCGGCGGCACCGAGGGCGGCATGAGCACCGGCGAGGCACTGCGGGTGCGCGCCGCGATGAAGCCCATCGCGACCGTGCCGCGCGCGCTGGCCACCATCGACATCACCACCGGCGAGGTCGCCCAGGCCCACCACCAGCGGTCCGACGTGTGCGCGGTGCCGGCGGCCGGCATCGTCGCCGAGGCGATGGTCGCCCTGGTGCTCGCCGACGCCGTGGCCGAGAAGTTCGGCGGCGACT
Source organism: Streptomyces sp. DvalAA-14 (assembly GCF_900091855.1). GTDB lineage: Bacteria > Actinomycetota > Actinomycetes > Streptomycetales > Streptomycetaceae > Actinacidiphila. The sequence goes on along the minus strand of NZ_FMCH01000502.1, from coordinate 5,433 downwards.
CGGTGGCCCAGACCCGCCGCAACGTCCAGGACTTCCTCGACCACCTGGCCATCCGGTGACCGCCGCCGCGGGCGGACCGCCCGCCGTCGTCCTGGTCGGCCCGCCGGGAGCCGGCAAGTCCACCGTCGGCCGGGCACTGGCCGAGCACCTCGGCCTCGGCTACCGCGACACCGACGCCGACATCGAGGCGCTGGCCGGCAAGCCGATCGCCGAGATCTTCATCGAGGACGGCGAAGCCCACTTCCGCGACCAGGAGCGCGCCGCGGTCCGCGCCGCGCTGGCCGGACACGACGGCGTGCTCTCCCTCGGCGGCGGCGCCATCATGGACGCCGGCACCCGGACCCTGCTGGCCGGGCTGCCGGTGGTCTTCCTCGACGTCGGCCTGCGCGACGCGGTCCACCGGGTGGGCCTGGACGCGCCCCGCCCGCTGCTCGCCGTCAACCCCCGGCAGCGCTGGCGCGAGCTGATGGAGCAGCGCCGCCCGCTCTACACCGAGGTCGCCCGCGCCGTCGTCACCACCGACGACCGCACCCCGCAGGACGTGGCCACCGCCGTCCTGGACGCACTCCAACTGAAGGACGCATGAGCGAGAACCCCCTGGCCGCGCCGCCCACCCGGATCACGGTCGGCGGCACCGCGGGCACCGAGCCGTACGAGGTGCTCGTCGGCCACCAGCTGCTCGGCGAACTGCCCGGGCTCATCGGGCCCAAGGCGCTGCGGGTGGCCGTACTCCACCCCGAGGCACTGGCCGGCACCGGTGAGGCCATCCGCGAGGACCTGGCCGAACAGGGCTACCAGGCCATCGCCATCCAGCTGCCCAACGCCGAGGAGGCCAAGACCGCCGAGGTCGCCGCCTACTGCTGGAAGGCGCTCGGCCAGACCGGCTTCACCCGCACCGACGTCATCGTCGGCGTCGGCGGCGGCGCCACCACCGACCTGGCCGGCTTCGTCGCCGCCAGCTGGCTGCGCGGGGTGCGCTGGATCGCGGTGCCCACCACGGTGCTCGGCATGGTCGACGCGGCCATCGGCGGCAAGACCGGCATCAACACCGCCGAGGGCAAGAACCTGGTGGGCGCCTTCCACCCGCCCACCGGAGTGCTGTGCGACCTGGCCGCGCTCGACTCGCTGGCGCCCAACGACTACGTCAGCGGTCTGGCCGAGGTCATCAAGGCCGGCTTCATCGCCGACCCGGCCATCCTCGACCTGATCGAGTCCGACCCGGCCGCCGCCCGGGATCCGCGCGGACCGTACACCGCCGAACTCATCGAGCGTGCCATCCGGGTCAAGGCCGAGGTCGTCTCCGCCGACCTCAAGGAGGCCGGTCCGCGGGAGTTCCTCAACTACGGCCACACCCTGGCGCACGCCATCGAGAAGAACGAGCGCTACAACTGGCGGCACGGCGCCGCGGTCTCCGTCGGCATGGTCTTCGCCGCCGAACTGGGCCGGCTGGCCGGCCGGTTGGACGACGCCACCGCGGACCGGCACCGCAGCGTGCTGGAAGCGGTCGGGCTGCCGCTGACCTACCGCGGCGACCAGTGGCCGAAGCTGGTGGAGAACATGAAGGTCGACAAGAAGTCCCGCGGCGACCTGCTGCGCTTCATCGTCCTCGACGGCCTGGCCCGGCCCACCGTGCTGGAGGGCCCCGACCCGGCGGTCCTGCTCGCCGCCTACGGCGAGGTGTCCTCGTGAGCCGCCCGGTCCTGGTGCTCAACGGACCCAACCTCGGCCGCCTCGGCTCCCGTGAGCCGGACGTCTACGGCGCCACCTCGTACGCGGGCCTGGTCGAGGAGTGCGGCAAGCTCGGCGCGGAACTCGGCTTCGACGTCGAGGTCCGCGAGACCAACGACGAGGCCGAGCTCATCGGCTGGCTGCACGAGGCCGCCGACGGGCGGATCCCGGTGATCCTCAACCCGGGTGCCTTCACCCACTACTCGTACGCGATGCGCGACGCGGCCGCCCAGCGCACCGCCCCGCTGATCGAGGTGCACATCTCCAACCCGTACGCCCGCGAGGAGTTCCGCCACACCTCGGTGGTGGCCGCGGTGGCCAGCGGCACGGTGGCGGGCTTCGGCATCGGCTCCTACCGGCTCGCCCTGCGGGCGCTGTCGGACACGATGCCCGCCACCTCCTGAGGCGGCGGCGCCGCCGCGGGGCCGGGCGGCCCCCGGAGCCACCCGTTCACCCAACGCGCCCGCGCGCCCTGTACCGTTCGGGGTCGAACGGTGTGTTACCGGTGGGGCGGCCGGCGGAGCCTCCGGGACGGGATGGAGTGGGGCGAGATGCAGCATCCTGCGGGGGCGCCGCAGCCGGGGCACCTCGGCCCGCGGACACCGCCCGGCCCAGCCGCCGGAAACGGTACCGGGCAGTTCCCGCTCGGGACGCCCGGCCCCGTGCAGCCGCCCGCCCCGCAGGGGCCGATCGCCGTACTGCTGATCGGCGCGGCCGGCGCGGGCAAGACCACCATCGCCCGGCACTGGGCGGACAGCCGCCCCGCCCCGACGGCCCACATCAGCCTGGACGACGTGCGCGAGTGGGTGCGGTCGGGTTTCGCCGACCCGCAGGCCGGCTGGAACGAGCACTCCGAGGCGCAGTACCGCCTCGCCCGCCGCACCTGCGGCTTCGCCGCCCGCAACTTCCTGGCCAACGGCGTGTCCTGCATCATCGACGACGCGGTCTTCCCGGACTGGCCGGTGGTCGGCCTCGGCGGCTGGAAGCGGCACGTCGGCGCCGGACTCCTGCCGGTCGTCCTGCTGCCGGGCCTCGACACCGTGCTGACCCGCAACGCGGGCCGGTCCGGCAACCGCCGCCTGTCCGACGACGAGGTGGCCCGGATCCACGGCCGGATGGCCGGCTGGTACGGCTCCGGGCTGCCCATCATCGACAACTCCCAGCTCGATGTCGCCGCCGCGGCCGCGGCCCTGGACCAGGTGGTGGCCCGCGCCGCCCAGGGCCCGCCGGTGCGCTAGCCCGGCCCCGCCGGACCGCGGATCCATGAGCCCGCCGGGGCGTCCCACGGTCGGCGCATACCGGGGGCCCCGCTCGGAGCGAAGCCTTACGCTCACGACATGGCCGACGTGCATACGACCCGCAGGGCCCGGCTGCGCGACCGGTGCGCGGCGACCGGGGTCACCGCCGCCCTGGTGACCGGAGCCGCCAACGTGCGGTACCTCACCGGCTGCGCCCCGCAGGGCGCCGCACTGCTGGTCGGGCCGGGTCCGGAGGACACCCTGGTGCACCTGCGCCCGCCGCCGGAGGACCCCGAACGGGACGAGCCGCCCGACGACCTGCGCTCGATCGTGCTGCCCACCCCGGACGGCGACGCGGCCGTGGCCGCCGCCGAACTGGCCGGGGAGCAGCACGCCGACTCGCTGGCCGTCGAGGAGCACCACCTCACCGTCAGCCGCCACCGCGCGCTGCGCTCGGTCACCGGCGGCCTGCCGCTGTCCGATCTCGGCGGCGCGGTGGAGCAGCTCCGCCTGGTCAAGGACGAGCACGAGATCGCCGCGCTGCGGATAGCGGCCGAGATCGCCGACCAGGCACTCGGCGAGCTGCTGGAGTCCATCCTGGTCGGCCGTACCGAACGGCACCTCGCCCTGGAGCTGGAGCGCCGCCTGGTCGACCACGGCGCCGAGGGCCCGGCCTTCCCGACCTCGGTGGGCACCGGCCCGAACTCGGGCACCGCCCGCCACCTGCCGACCGACCGCCGGGTCGAGGAAGGCGATTTCCTCACCGTCCGGCTCGGCGCCCGCTACCGCGGCTACCGCTGCGAAGTCGGCCGTACCTTCGTCATCGGGACCGCTCCCGCGTCCTGGCAGATCGAGTTGTACGAGCTGGTCTTCGAGGCCCAGCGGTCCGGCCGTGAGGCGCTGGCACCCGGTGTGGCCTGCCGTGACGTCGACCGGGCCACCCGGCAGCCGCTGATCTCGGCCGGCCACGGCGAGGGCCTGGCGCCCTGGTCGGGCCACGGTGTGGGTCTGGAAATCGACGAGGACCCTCGGTTGTCGCCTGCGGCCATGGGTAAACTGGACGCTTGCGTGCCGGTCACCGTCGAACCGGGAGTCCACCTTCCGGGCCGCGGCGGCGTTCGGATCGACGACACGCTCGTCGTACGCCCCCTGGCGGACGGCGGACCCGAGCTACTCACCATCACGACCAAGGAACTGCTCGCTCTGTGACGGGCGCGGGATTTCCTGGTCCCGAAGCAGCATTTTCAGGAGATTCCGCAACCGTGGCCACCACGAACGACCTCAAGAACGGCCTCGTGCTCAAGCTCGACGGCGACCAGCTCTGGACTGTGGTCGAGTTCCAGCACGTCAAGCCCGGCAAAGGCCCCGCCTTCGTGCGCACCAAGCTGAAGCACGTGCTCTCCGGGAAGGTCGTCGACAAGACCTTCAACGCGGGCCTGAAGGTGGAGACCGCCAACGTCGACAAGCGCGGCATGCAGTTCTCCTACAAGGACGGCACCGACTTCGTCTTCATGGACACCCAGACGTACGACCAGATCAACGTCACCCCCGAGGTTGTCGGCGACGCCGCCAACTACCTGCTGGAGGGTTTCGAGGCGGTCGTCGCGATGTACGAGGGCGCGCCGCTGTACATCGAACTGCCCGCCTCGGTGGAACTGGTCATCGAGTACACCGAGCCCGGTGTGCAGGGCGACCGCTCCACCGGCGGCTCCAAGCCCGCGCGCCTGGAGACCGGTTACGAGATCGGTGTGCCGCTGTTCATCACCACGGGTGAAAAGGTCAAGGTCGACACCCGGACGGGCGACTACCTCGGCCGGGTGAACAGCTAACCGTGGCTGCCCGGAACAAGGCCCGAAAGCGCGCTTTCCAGATTCTGTTCGAGGCGGAGCAGCGGGGTGCGGCCCCCACGTCCGTCATGGCGGACTGGATCAGGCTCGCCCGGACCGACGACCGGCAGCCGCCGGTCACCGAGTACACGATGCAGCTGGTCGAGGGGTACGAGGCGCACGCGCCGCGGATCGACGAACTGCTGGCCGGCTACTCGGTCGGCTGGACACTGGACCGGATGCCGGTGGTGGACCGCAGCCTGCTCCGGCTCGGCACCTATGAGCTGCTCTGGGAGGACGACGTCCCGGACGCGGTGGTGCTGGACGAGGCGGTGCAGCTCGCCAAGGAGTTCTCCACCGACGACTCGCCGTCCTTCGTCAACGGACTGCTCGGCCGGCTGTTGGAGCTGAAGCCGACGCTCAAGCGCTAGGCCCCCGGCGCACCCGGTGGCGCTGTGACCAGGCCCGACAGCAGAAGATGAACAATATTCTGCTTCGGGCCTGGTGCGTGTCGGCGGACCTGGCCTAGATTCCGGCGCATGCCGCACGAAGCCCGTCACCCGGCCGGCCCGGACCCGGCCGCCGCTCCGCTCGGCCCGGACCCGGCCGCCGTCCCGCCCGCCCCGGACCCGGCCGCCCTC
>NZ_FMCH01000641.1 GCF_900091855.1 Streptomyces sp. DvalAA-14 | reverse complement strand
TTCGCGCCGGATGAGGGCCATCTTGTCCTCGGGGGTGGCCTCGGCGAGGAAGTCGTCCACGCCGGCCTCCTCCGCGATCGCCCGGGCCGTCATCGGGTTGTCGCCGGTGATCATCACCGTGCGGATGCCCATCGTCCGCAGCTCGTCGAACCGCTCCCGCATGCCCGACTTGACGACGTCCTTGAGGTTGATCACACCGAGCACCGTCGCCGACGTGCCATCGCCCCGGGTGACGACCTCGCCGACCACCAGCGGAGTGCCGCCGCTGGTCGAGATGGCGTCGACGATCGGGCCGACCTCCTGGATCGCCGATCCGCCGTTCTCGGCGATCCAGTTCATGACGGCGGCCGCGGCGCCTTTGCGCAGCAGCCGCCGGTTCCCCTCCTCCACCAGGTCGACGCCGCTCATCCGGGTCTGCGCGGTGAAGGGCACGAACTCGGCCCGGCCGAGTTCACCTTCCGCGCGGGCCCGCAGGCCGTAGCGCTCCTTGGCCAGCACGACGATGGAGCGGCCCTCGGGGGTCTCGTCGGACAGGGAGGACAGCTGGGCCGCGTCGGCCAGCCGCTCGATGCCCGTGCCGTTGACGGGCAGGAACTCGGCGGCCTGCCGGTTGCCCAGGGTGATGGTGCCGGTCTTGTCCAGCAGCAGGGTGTTGACGTCGCCGGCCGCCTCGACGGCCCGGCCGGACACGGCCAGCACGTTGCGCTGCACCAGCCGGTCCATGCCGGCGATGCCGATCGCGGACAGCAGCGCGCCGATGGTGGTCGGGATGAGCGCCACCACCAGCGCCACCAGCACCACGACGGACTGCTCGGCGCCCGCGAAGACCGCGAAGGGCTGCAAGGTCACCACGGCCAGCAGGAAGACGATGGTCAGCGAGGCCAGCAGGATGTTCAGCGCGATCTCGTTGGGTGTCTTCTGCCGCGAGGCGCCCTCCACCAGGGCGATCATCCGGTCGATGAACGTCTCACCCGGCTTGGACGTGATGTTGACGACGATCCGGTCGGACAGCACCTTCGTCCCCCCGGTGACCGCGCTGCGGTCGCCGCCGGACTCGCGGATGACGGGCGCGGACTCGCCGGTGATCGCGGACTCGTCCACCGAGGCGACCCCTTCGACGACATCGCCGTCGCCCGGGATGACCTGCCCGGCCTCGACCACCACATGGTCGCCGAGCCGCAGTTCGGCCGCGGACACCTCCTCCTCCCCGAAGCCTTCCGCGCCGCGGCGGTAGTCGGTCAGCCGGCGGGCGACGGTCTCGGTCCTGCTGCGGCGCAGGGTCTCGGCCTGCGCCTTGCCGCGGCCCTCGGCGACGGCCTCCGCCAGATTGGCGAAGATCGCGGTGAGCCAGAGCCAGACGGTGATCACCCAGGAGAAGACGCTCGGGTTCTTGATGGCCAGCGCGGTGGTGAGCACGGCCCCGACCTCGACCACGAACATGACCGGGTTCCTCGCCATGACCCGCGGATCGAGTTTCTTCGCGGCCTGCGGCAGGGAGACCAGCAGCTGCTTGGGATCGAGCAGGCCGCCGGAGACCCGGTGCGGCGGCTGCGCCGGCCCGGGCCCGCCCCGTCCCCGGGGTTCGGCGGGGGTTCGACCGCGCTCGGGGGCATCAGTGCAGACCTTCCGCGATCGGCCCCAGCGCGAGGGCGGGGAAGTAGGTCAGGCCGACGACGATCAGGATCACCGCGGTGAGCAGTCCGACGAACTGCGGCCGGTGCGTGGGCAGGGTACCCGCGGTGACCGGGACGGGCTGCTGCCGGGCGAGCGAGCCCGCCAGCGCCAGCACGAAGAACATCGGCAGGAAGCGGCCGAAGAGCATCGCCAGCGCCGTCGCGGTGTTCCACCAGGTGGAGGTCACGGTCAGGCCGGCGAACGCGGAGCCGTTGTTGTTGGCCGCGGAGGTGAAGGCGTACAGGATCTCGGAGAAGCCGTGCGGGCCCGGGTTGAGCATGTCGGCCCGCTCGCCCTTCAGCGACATGGCCAGGCCCGCGCCGACCAGGACGATCGCCGGGGTGGTGAGGATGTACAGCGAGGCGAACTTGATCTCCCGGGCGCCGAGCTTCTTGCCCAGGTACTCCGGGGTGCGGCCGACCATCAGACCGGCCACGAACACCGCGATGACCGCCAGCACCAGGATCCCGTAGAGGCCGGAGCCGGTGCCGCCGGGCGCGACCTCGCCGAGCATCATGTTGAAGATGGTCATTCCACCGCCGCCCGGCGAGAACGAGTCGTGGAACGAGTTCACCGCGCCGGTGGACGTCAAGGTCGTCGACGCGGCGAACAGCGCCGACGCCCAGACGCCGAAGCGCTGTTCCTTGCCCTCCGTCATCCCGTCCGCGAGGTGGCCCGCGGTGCTGCTGACACTGTGCAGTTCGTTGACGGTGACGAGGGTCAGGGACGCGGCCCAGATCAGGCCCATCACGGCGAGGATCGCATAGCCCTGGCGGCGGTCGCCGACCATGGTGCCGAAGGTGCGGGGCAGACTGATCGCGACCACCAGCAGCAGATAGGTCTCCAGCCAGTTGGTGAAGGCGTTGGGGTTCTCGAACGGGTGGGCGGAGTTGGCGTTGTAGAACCCGCCGCCGTTGGTGCCCAGTTCCTTGATGGCCTCCTGCGAGGCGACCGGGCCGCCGGTGATGGCCTGTTTGTCACCGAGCAGCGTGCTGATCTCGTGGGTGCCGTGGAAGTTCTGCACCGTGCCGGAGGCGACCAGCGCGATGGCGAAGACGAAAGCGATGGGCAGCAGCACCCGTACGGTGATCCGGGTCAGGTCCACCCAGAAGTTGCCCACCCGGTCGGTGTTCTGGCGGGTGAAGCCGCGGATCAGGGCGGCCACCACCGCGACGCCGACCGCCGCCGACACGAAGTTCTGCACCGCCAGGCCCATCATCTGGACCAGGTGGCCCATGGTGACTTCGCCCGAGTACGACTGCCAGTTGGTGTTGGTGACGAAGGACGCCGCGGTGTTGAACGCCGTAGCGGACGGGACCGCCGGCATACCGACGGACAGCAGGAAGTGGTTCTGCAGCCGCTGGAAGCCGTACAGGAACAGCACCGAGATCACCGAGAAGGCGAGCACGCTGCGCAGATAGACCGGCCAGCGCTGGTCGGCGTCGCCGCGCACCCCGCCGAGCCAGTACACGAACCGCTCGGCGCGCAGGTGGCGCGGCGCGGTGAGGGTGTGGGCGATGAAGTCGCCGAGCGGCCGGTACGACAGCGCCAGCGCGGCCACCAGCGCGAGGATCTGGAGCAGGCCGGCGAGCGTGGCGTTCACTAGAACTTCTCCGGGTAGATCAGCGCCAGCACCAGGTAGACCAGCACGATGCCGGCCACGACGAGGCCGGCCAGGTTGTCCGCGCTCACGGCCGCTCCGCCCTTCTCACGACGGGGGCGGTGACGGCGGGGACGGCAGGATCTGGCATGTGCGGGACACCCCGGGGGTCAAAAGACAGCAGATGCGACGAAACGGTGCCCCTACAGACCAGCACAGGGCGTGCGGAACTTCCCGCAGCCGCACCGGGCCCGCGCGGGGAGCGACCCTGGTGCCGCAACGGTCAGGGCGCGGAGCCGGCGTCGTCCCCGGCGCTCTCCCCGGTGCTCTCCCCGGCATCGCCGCCGCGGCGCAGCAGGCTGCCGCGGGCGGCTTCGGAGTGGGTGACCACATGCACGTCGATGTCGTCCCCGGAGCCTTCGATGACGGCCTCGCCGATTCCGCGGGTGAGCAGTCTCTTCAGCGGTCCGCGCCGGCTGGAGCCGATCAGGATCTGACTGGCGTTGACCTTCGCGGCGAACGCGAGGATGGCGCGGGCGGGATGGTCGCCGCTGACGGTGTGGTAGCTGCCGCCGAGTTCCTCCACCAGGGCGCGCTGGCGGTCCAGCAGCCGCGAGGACGCGGCGGAGGCGTCCTCCGGCTCGACGTGCACGGCGAACAGTTCGCCGCCGGCGCCGCGCGAGGCGGTGCGTTTGCCGCGGCGCACCAGGGTGTCGCCCTCCGGGCCGCCCGACAGCGCGACCAGTACCCGCTCCCGGGTGGGCCAGGGCTGCTGGATGCCGTGCTCGTCGCGGTAGCGCACCAGTGCCTCCTCGACCCGGTCGGCCGCCCACAGCAGCGCGATCTCCCGCAGGGCGGAGAGGTTCCCGGCCCGGAAGTAGTTGGCCAGCGCCGCCTCGACCTTGTCGGGCGGATAAATGCTGCCGTGGGCCATCCGGCGCCGCAGGGCCTCCGCCGACATGTCCACCAGCTCGATCTGATCGGCGCTGCGGACCACGTCGTCCGGCACGGTCTCGCACTGCTTGACCCCGGTGATCGCGCGGACGACGTCGTTGAGCGACTCGAGGTGCTGGATGTTGACGGTGGACACCACGTCGATGCCCGCCTGGAGGAGTTCCTCGACGTCCTGCCAGCGCTTCTCGTGGCGGCTGCCCGGGATATTGGTGTGGGCGAGCTCGTCGACCAGGGCGAGCTGCGGGCGGCGGGCGAGTACCGCGTCCAGGTCCATCTCGGTGAACGCGCAGTCCCGGTAGGCCATGGTCCTGCGCGGCACGGACTCCAGACCCTCGGCCATCGCCCGGGTCGGCTGTCTGCCGTAGTCCTCCACGAAGGCGATGACCACGTCCGTGCCCCGCTCGGCACGGCGGTGCCCCTCGCTCAGCATGTCGTAGGTCTTGCCCACCCCGGGCGCCGCCCCGAGGTAG
>NZ_FMCH01000503.1 GCF_900091855.1 Streptomyces sp. DvalAA-14 | reverse complement strand
GGGGGCCGCGGCCGGCGCCGAGGCGGGCGCCCTCACCGGCCCGTGACCCGGCCGTCCCGCTCGGCGAACCGGGCCCGGATGCTCTGCCGCCACAGCTCGTAGGCCGGCACCGGACCGCCCGCGTGCGCGTGGTCCTCGGTGCTGTCGGCCAGCTCCACCGCCTCGGCGACGGTCAGATCGGTCAGCGCGAAGGTGGCCTCGGCGGTGTACCGCGGGATGTGGCCGGCGTAGTCGCGGGCCTTCGCGGCGAGGACCGCGCCCAGGCCCACCTCGGGCCGGTAGTCCTCGGCCAGTTTGCGCAGTTCGGTCAGATCCTGCGCGTCCGCGCCGCCGGCGAAGGCCGCGGCGAGCCCGACCCCGCTCCACAGGTCCGGCCGCCGGTGCCCGGCGAAGCCGGCCACCCGCGCCGCCACCGCGGCCACGTCCGCGCCGTGCATGAACCACAGCGCGCGCCCGATCCCCTGGTCCACCGCCCGCAGGAAGTAGTCGGGGTCGCCGGCCCACGGGTACGGCGCGGGCACGAACTGCCCGTCCACCCAGCGCTCGGTGTCGAAATACGCCCGGTCGAAGCCGTAGCCGTCCACCGCCAGCCAGCTCATGGTGGGGTAGTAGGGCGAACCGTCCAGGTCCGGCAGCACCTTCGACCACAGCCGGCGCGGCAGCCGCGCCATCGCGAAACCGATGCCTATGTACGTCAGGAAGATGTACGGCTGCGCGGGGCCGAGCAGGAACGCGCGGGAACGCTCGCCGCGCATCGCGTCGCGGATCGTGAACGCCATGGTGGCGCCCTCGTAGGCGAAGCCGCGCAGCTCGGGCTCCACGATCGCGAGCCGGCGCTCCACCTCCCACTGGTCGCGCGAGTCGATCGCCCATTCGAAGCCGCAGATCACCGACTGCGGGATGGCCTCCAGCCGCTCGGTCACCGCGGAGGGCCGGACCGGGAAGCCGCGCTGTCGGAAAGTCACGGCGGCCAGCGAGGGCGCCATGGCCAGCCTGCGCAGTGAACCGAGGACGGTGGACATCGACTGCCTCCCAGGAGTCGCCAGGCTCCCATGATCGGGACCGCGGCCCCCGGCACGCATCTTCCGTATTGCCGGACCGCCGACCGCCGACCGCCGGCCGCCGACTGCCGCAGCGCGGGTGCCGCCGGATCGGCGGTCCGCTCGCGGGCGGACCGCTCGCCGGGCCGGAAGTGCCACCGTTCATTAGCATGAGACGGGCGGCGGTCATGACACACCGGCCGACACCCGCAAGGCCACCGGCCCCGGCCCGCACCGTGCTGGCACAGCCCGACGAAAGCACTCCCCGGAAGGTTGGCGCGATGTCCACAAGCAGCTCGTCCGACGGCCACAAGAGCAGCCAGCCGTGGCTGCACCAGAGAAGCGGCGTGATCCAGGAGTTCGGCACCGTCAAGCAGTTCCCGATCGGGCTCTCCTACGACGCGCGCATGTATTCCTGCGAACGGCTGAGCCGGATTCTCGCCGACACCCAGATGCTGTACAGCCTCTACAAGAAATCGCACTGGCTGATGCGGGGCCCGACCTTCTACCAGCTGCATCTGCTGCTCGACAAGCACGCCGGCGAACAGCTCGAACTGGTGGACACCATCGCCGAACGCATGCAGTCGCTGGGCGGCGTCGCCGTGGGCGACCCCCGGCACGCGGCGGAGATCACCTCGGTGCCGCGGCCCCCCGACGGCGTCGAGGAGGTGCCGGCCATGCTCTCGCGGCTGCTCGAAGCCCATGAGCTGATCCTCGTCGACTCGCACGACGCGGCGGCCCGCACCGCCGAGATGGGTGACGACGGCACCAACGACCTGCTGGTCTCGCAGGTGATCCGCACCGGCGAGCTGGAGTGCTGGTTCATCGCCGAGCACCTCGTGGACACGCCCCTGGTGCACGTCTGACCGGTACGCGCTCCCGCCCGGGGCTGCCCGGAGGCCCGGACCGGCGCCGTTCCGGGCCCGCGGGCGGTTGGGCGCGCACGGCTGCGATCCCGCGAACGGAGTTTGGAGGGCACCATGACCGGCCTGGCCCGAGGGATGCTGTACGGCGCCGCCGCCGGAGCGGCCGGCACGACCGCGCTGGACAGCGTCACCTACCTCGACATGACCTTCCGCGGGCGGCCGCCCAGCAGCACACCCGAGGCCACCGTCGAGCGGCTCGCCGACGACCTGAACGTGGCCGTTCCCGGGGACGAGGCCAAGCGGCAGAACCGGGTCGCGGGCCTGGGCCCGCTCACCGGCATCGCCGCGGGAGTGGCCATGGGCGCCGTCCTCGGCGTGGCCCGCGCCGCCGGCTGGCGTCCGCCGGTGGCCGTGTCCTATACCGCCGCGGCGGTCGGCGCGCTGATCGGCACCAATGGCCCGATGACCGTGCTGAAGGTCACCGACCCGCGGACCTGGGCGCCCACCGACTGGGTGGCCGACATCGTGCCGCACCTGGCCTACGCCGCGGTCACCGTCTTCGTACTGCGACGCCTCGAGGACTGAGCCCGCCTCGGGCCCCGGCGGCACCCGGACGGCCCCACCGGTCGGCGGCATGGGCCGCCCTGCGTGCGGGCGTGGGCATGGTGGCAGCCGCAGCCGCAGCCGCAGCCGCAGCCGCAGCCGCAGCCGGAGCCGCAAGGGCAACCGCAACCCCAACCGGCACGGCGCCGCTGCCCGCTCGGGACGGGAATGGTGCGACCACGGGGTGGGGCCGACCGCGCGGGGAAGGCGATGAGGGCAGGGGCTACCGGGCCCGCCGGCAGGACCGCCCGGCACCTGCGGGCGGCCCCGGCCGGCTCGCAGACCGCCAAGCGGTCCCGGGCCGACGCCCGGACGGCCCAACCGGTGGACGCCCACCGGACAACCGAGGAGAGCCCATGACCGTCGCATCGACAACCCCCTTCACCATCGGCACCGAGGTCTCCTGCAGTGACGGTGTCTGCGGGGAACTGACCCGCGTCGTCGTCGACCCCACCACCCGTGCCCTCACCCACCTCGTCATCGGCCCCCAGCACCACCGGCCCACCGCCCGCCTCGTGCCGGTCGACCAGGTCGACCCGGCGCGCCCGCCGATCCAACTGCGCTGCACCGAAGCCGAGTTCGCCGCCTTCCCGAGCGCGGAGGAGAGCCACTTCCTCGCCGGACCGGACAACGACTGGGGCTATGAGAACAGCCAGATCCTCGCCTGGCCCTACTACGGACTCGGTATCGGAAACAGTGCGACCGGCCCGGCGGACATGGGCCCCCTGCTGACCGACACCGAAGCCCGAGCTGTCACCCGCGACCGGGTGCCCGCGGGTGAGGTGGAGATCCGCCGCGGTGAGCCCGTGCACGCCACCGACGGCACCATCGGCCGCGTCCAAGGACTCGTGGTGGACACCGCCGACCACCACGTCACCCATGTCCTGCTCAACGACGGCCACCTGTGGGGCAAGCGCCGCGTGGCCATCCCCATCGCCGCGGTCACCGGCGTCACGGACGGTGTCCGGCTCAGCCTCACCAAGGACGCGGTCCGCGATCTGCCGCCGGTCGACCTCGCCGCGCCCGGCGAGCCGGCCTGATCGGCGGCGGTCGGCGGTGAGTCGTCCGGGACGACGGCCACCACCCGCTGATGACCGGGACCGGTCACCCGCCCGGGACCGGACACAGTCCCCTCCCCGCGGCTGATATGCCGCGGACGCCGGCCGGTATCCCCTCGGCGCCGGGTCGAGACGGGGTGCCGGCCGGGGCGGCCTGGCAGACGGGTCATCGCGCTCTCACCGGTCCTTGGACAAGGCGAGCAGTTCGGCGAACAGGCCGTTGGCGTTGACGAGATCGTCGAAGGTGCCCTGCTCGGTGATCCGCCCGTGGTCCATGACGATGATCCGGTCGGCGATCTTGGTGTTCTCCAACTGGTGGGTGACCACCAGGGTGATCCGGTCGGCGGCGATCGCCTTGAGCCCCTCGAAGATGCGGTGCTCGCCGCGGGCGTCCATCTGCGAGGTGGGTTCGTCGAGGATGAGCAGGTCGGGGCGGCGGTACAGGGCGCGGGAGCAGACCAGCCGCTGCCACTGGCCGCCGGACAGCTCCGAGCCGCCGAACAGCTCGCGGGCCAGCAGCGTGTCCAGGCCCTGCGGCAGTTCCTCGATCGCCTCGCGCATGCCCACCGCGTCGACGGCCGCCCATACCGGCTCGTCGTCGTAGGTGCGGGGCTGGCCGAGCGTGACGTTCTCCCGGGCGCGCAGCGGCCACTGGGCGAAGATCTGCGGGACGAGGCCGCAGCGGGCCCACACACTGTGCGGGTCGGCGCCGGCCAGATCCACGCCGTTCCAGGTGACACTGCCCTTGTCGGCGAGGTAGATGCCGGTGATCAGCCGGCTGAGGGTGGACTTCCCCGAGCCGTTCTCCCCGACGATGGCGACGATCTCGCCGCGCCGCAGGGTGAGCGAGAGATGGTCGACCGCGGGGCGCTCCTTGCCCGGGTACTGGTAGACCACGTCGTCCAGGCGGACCTCGTCCACCGGCCCGGCGATGGTGTCCGGGCCGCGCCGGGGCGCGCGCTCGGCGGCCAGGTCGAGGAAGGAACGCATGTCGGCCAGATAGAGGCTGCTGTGGAACATCGCCGCCCCGCTGGAGACGAGTTGGGACAGCGCGGACAGGGCGGTCTGGACAGCGACCACGGCGGTGGCGACCACGTCCAGACCGACCCGGCCGCTGTCGGCGAGCCACGCGAGGGTGGCCCAGGTGCACAGCAGGAAGAAGCCGCTGAGCGCGGCGGCGGTCAGCGCGATGCGCAGCCGCTGGGGCGCGGTGGCCAGGGTGCGCCGGTCGATCCGCGCCGACAGGGCCCGGTACCAGAACAGCAGGTAACCGGTCATGCCGTTGGCGCGCACCTCGTCGCCGTACTTCGGGAGGGTGGCCCACCAGCGCATCATCGAGCGGACGTTGCGGTCGCCGACATTGGCGTAGTGGGTGGCGTAGTCCACCCGGGCGGCGAGCACCGCGCCCACCCCGGCGGGCAGCACGGCGAGCAGCAGCAGGGGGAGCATCAGCGGGCTGAGCACGGTCAGCACCCCGCTGGCGGCCACCATGCGGAGCAGCGCGGCGGTGAACGTCCGGGCGTCCTGGACCGTCATCTGGGTCCGAACGACGCCCATTTCGGCGGCCTCCTGCCGGTCGGTGAAGCCGTCCTCGCCGTAGGCGGCCGCCTCCACCTTGCAGACGCTGTCCACGAGCGCCGCGTCCGCCTCCGTCGTCAGCCCGGGGGTGATCCGCTCGTCGGCATACGCGGCCAGCGCCGTGGAGATCCGCACCGCGGCGGCCGCCACGGCGACGACCACCAGGGCGGGCATGGCCGCGTGCAGGCGGTCGGCGGCCGGCGCCGTGCCCACCAGCGGCCTCATGGCCCGCGACGTGCCCGTCAACAGGACCCCTGAGGCGACGCCGGTGAGGATCTGGCAGAACATCAGCAGCAGCACCCCGCGGCGATCGATGACCCAGGCCATCCGGGCCGTCTGCCACAGCACGGACGGCAGCCGGGCGCACAGCGCGCCGAAGGACACCCCGCCGAGCGGATTCTTGCCCCAGTGCCCGTGGAAGTTGATCTCGGCGGGCGGTGGAGGCGGCGGCGCCTGTCCCGCCACCACGGCTTCCGCGTTCACCGCGCCACCCCCGAAGCCGATTCGAACACTTCCGGCCAACCGGCGGTCAATACTGTGTACGGCATGGTCCCTCCCCTGGCTGCGGCAGATCCGGACAGTTGCTCGGATAACGGGGCGGTACGCGGGACCGTTACGGCCTCTCAGGAGTGAATCTCTCGAACATGTCTCCGCATTGCCGCAGCCGTGGCCCGAGCCGCCGAGGCGAGGGAGCGTGCGGCGTGTTCGATTCCGCGCCGGAGGCGCCGAGCCGGAAGGACACGCCGCCTTCGGAGCAATGACCAGTCCTCGGCGGGCGCCGGCGGGAAGCTCAGGTCGCCGGACCCGATGAGCGGCAGATCGATGCGGCAGATCGATGCGGCGGATCGACGGGCGTCAGGGCGACGGGCGGTAGGGCGACGTGACGGAGGACAAACACTCCCTGGGCCGGCTGACGACCCTGACCGACGCCGTCTTCGCCATCGCGCTGACGGTGCTCGTCCTGCAGATCCCCGTACCGCGCATCCCCGACCATTCCTCCGCCGGGCAGATGCGGGCCGCGCTGTCCCGGCAGGAGGGCCAGTTCCTCAGCTACGCGGCCACCTTCGTCATCATCGCGGCCTTCTGGCAGCAGCACCGGCGGCTGTTCCGCCTGGCCAGCTGGCACGACGAGTGGATCGCCCGGCTGAACACCCTGTTCCTGCTGCTGATCGCCTTTCTGCCGTTCCCCTCCGCCCTGGTCGGCCGCTACGGGAGCAACGCCGCCGCGGTCGTCTTCTTCGACCTCGCCGTCCTCGCGGTCGGCTGCGCCTTCATCCTGCTCTGGCTGCGGCTGCACCGCTCGGGGCACCTCGCCGACCGGATCCCGGCCGTCTACAGCCAGTGGATCCTGGCCCGTATCGTGGCGGTGTGCGCTGCCCTGGCCGCCTCCGCCGCCGTCGCCCCGTTCGCCACCGAGGCGGCCACCTTCGTATGGGCCGGCATCCTGCCGATCCTGATCGGCGTCAACCTCTACTACCGCCCGGCGATCCGCCTGGCCGACGCCGCCGGGGACGGGGGCGGGGGCGGGGGCGGTCAAGGGGACGCGGACGGTGACCCGGGCCGGGCGGGGGAGTGAGTCCGAGGTATCGCGGCCGCGGCCGCCGACCGCCTCCCCGACCGGACCGGCCGCCACGGCCCCCGGCCTCACCGGCCTTGCTCACTGCCCTTGCTCACTGCCCTTGCTCACTGCCCTTGCTCACTGCCCTCGCTCACCGCTCCCGCTCACCGCTCCCGCTCACCGCTCCCGCTCCCTCCTCCTGCCCCGACTCGCTCAGGCGCCGGCCGAGCCGGGTGGCCGTGGCGGGCGCGGCGAGGACCGCGACGACGGCGGCCAGCAGCCAGCCGCCCGCGACGACGGGGAACCAGTGGCCCGGCCCCGAGGCCGGGTAGGGGACGATGTTGCGGTAGAGGGTGTAGCCGAGCAGTGCCAGGGCGGCGAGCGGGATCGCGATCTGCCACCTGGGCACCGGCATCCGGCGCTGGACGAAGACCAGCCGGATCGCGCCGATCGTGGTGAGTGCGTAGGCCACCAGCAGGATGAGGGTGCCGATGGTGCCGCCCCAGACGAAGGTGTCCTCCGGGACGGCGGAGAAGGCCGTGATGCACAGGCCCAGCACCAGCGCCATCGTCGCGCTGACGGCGACGGCGGCGCGGGCCGGGGTGCCGAAGCGGGAGACGCGGCCCAGGCCGCGTTCGCCGAAGCCGTCCCGGTTCATCGCGAACAGCAGGCGGGCCGAGCCGACCGTGCAGGCCAGGCAGCAGCCGAAGGCGCTGACGGTGGCGCCGAGGGTGACCGCGTCGCCCACCCAGGAACTGAGGTAGCTCGCGCCCAGATCCCCGATCAGCGAGGACGAGGAGCCGAAGGCGGCGACGCCCGCCTTGTCGGCGCCGAAGCCCATCATCTCGACGGCGGTCACCACCACGAAGAAGACGCCGCCGAAGACGGTGGTGGCCAGCATCGCCCGGGGGATGTCGCGCCGCGGGTCGAGCGACTCCTCGCCGAGGGTGGAGGCGGCCTCGAAGCCGGCGAAGGAGAGGAAGCCGAAGACCACCCCGAGGAACAGGGCGGACGGCGCGGTGCCGGGCGGGACCGAGAACACGGACAGCGTGAAGCCGTGTCCGGAGGGGGCGTTGCCGGCCAGGAGCCGGATCAGCACCACGGCCGCCACGACCAGGATCAGCGCGACGGTCGCTCCCTCGACGGTGAGCAGCACGTTGGTGCCCCGGCGGATCGAGGCGATCGTCAGCCAGCAGGCGAGCAGCAGGACCGCGCCGGTGAGGATGAACGGGGCGTCCACCGGCGGGTTCGACCAGGCGCCGGTGCGCTGCAGGAAGGAGGTGCCGAAGATGCCGACCACGGACGAGGTGGTCACCCCGTAGAACAGGTACGTGCCGACCAGGCCCCACCCCGCGACGACCCCGCTGCGGGGTCCGAGGGTGGCGCCGACGAAGGCGTAGACCGAGCCCGCGTGCTGGTAGTACTGGCACAGGCGGACGAAGCCGTAGGCCACCAGCAGCACGCCGACGGCCGCGATCAGGAAGGCCAGCGGGATGGCGCGGCCCACGCTGGGCGCGGCAGCCTGCGGATTGATGTTGACGGCCATGCTGGGCGCCATGAGCGCCATCGAGAGTCCCACGGCCTGCCAGACATTGAGGCTGGGCCGCAGTGCGCGCCGCCGCTGTTCCGCGGAGCGGTCGCTGGGAGTGGCGAGGGTGGAGTCGGACATGTCAGGTCCTTCCGCCGTGAGCGTCACGTCGGCACGGCGGCGCGGCGAAGCGCGGGGTTGCCGGTGCCGTGCTACGAGTCTGCTCGCGGCGTGTTACGGGCGTAAGAGGGCCTGCCCGTAGAGCCGGTCGGCGTTGCCGGCCCCGATCAGGTCCGCGAGGCGGGCCGCCTCGGCGGGCGGCAGGCCGGCGTCCCGGGTCCAGCCGGTGACGGCGTCGCGGAAGGCGGTGGCGCCCACCAGGTGGAGCTCGGGCAGTCCGTAGGCGTCGGTGGAGAACAGGACCTTGCCGAAGGGTGCCAGTTCCAGCGTCTCACCGAGCAGGCGCGGCGCGGCCGGACCGGTGTAGGACAGGGTCAGGCCGACGTCGCAGTAGACATGCGGGAAGGCCTGGGCCAGCCAGGCGGCCTGACGGTGGAACGGGTAGCAGTGGAGCAGCACGAGCGGGGTGCGGTGCGGCTCCACCGCCCTGATGAAGCCGGTGAGCAGCGACGGGTCCGCCCGATGCAGGGTCAGGTCCGGGTCGCCGAAGCCGGTGTGCAGCTGGATCGGCAGCCGCAGGTCGACGGCGGTCCACAGCAGGTGGCGCAGCAGGACGGGATGGCTCAGGCGGGGACGGCCGCCGCGGGCGGCTTCGGCCAAGTGGTCGCCGGCGGCCCGGGCGACCTCGGCGGGGGTGGGCCGGGCCGGGTCGATGTCGAGGCCGTGCCGGTAGGCGAGGACGGATTTCACCGCGACCGCGTTCGCGGCGCGGACCGTTTCGGCGATGGCGGTACGGGTCGCCTCGCCCCAGTGGGCCGCGCTGCTCGTCGTCTGCTCGGCGATGTGTTCCAGGCGGACCACCTCGCGGACCCCGGCGCCGGACAGCGCCGCGAAGGCGGGCAGGCCGAGCAGTGGGGCGCCCGCCGCGGTGGTCAGGCCGGTGTCGACGAAGCAGGAGTCGAGGCCGGCGGCGCGCAGCAGGCGGCGGGCGGCTTCGGCGCCGCCGAGAGCGGCCCGGGCGGCGAGATACGTCTCGGGCCGCGGCTGCCGGCCCGCGTCCAGGACCGGGCCGCACACCCGCAGGACGGTCAGGCCCAGGGCGGAGTCCCAGGGGGTGGTTCCGGCGGCCGGCGGGCGGTCGGACTCCGTCAGGAGCGAGGCGAAGGCGTCCGGTGACAGGTCGTGGTCCGGGGCGGCGATGCTGTGGGTGTGCTGGTCGATGAGGCGCACGGGGGGCTCCGGCGGGGGCTCGGCGGATACGGCCGGGACGGGGGTCGGTCAGTAGCGCCAGCGGGTGGCTTCGGCGATCTGGGTGGGGGTGCGGTCGGCGAACAGCTCGATCTCGGCCTGGCGGACGGCGCGGACGGCCTGGTGGAGGGGCTCGCCGAGGGCTTCGCGGAGGGTGGCCGAACTGGTGAAGGCACTGAGCGCGTCGGCGGCGGACTCGGGCAGCCGGGGCGGCGGGGAGGACAGGCGGGCCGGATCTCCGTTGACCTCGGCGGGGAGGGTGGCGGCGGCGTCCAGGCCGGCCAGGGCGGCGGCGATGGTCCCGCCGAGCGCGAGGTAGGGATTGGCGGCGCCGTCGAAGCATTTGACCTCGGCGTTGGCGGAGCGGCCGGAGATCAGGCGCAGCGCGGCCTCGCGGTTCTCCGGGCCCCAGCACTGGTAGGCGCCGGCCCACTGCGAGGGGACCAGGCGCAGGTGGCTCGCCGGACCGGGGGCGCCCAGCACCAGCAGGGCGGGCAGCGCGTCGAGGATGCCGGCCAGCAGCGATTCGCCGGTCGCGGTCAGCTGGTACGGGCCCGCGCCGCCGGTCATCAGGTTGCTGCCGTCGCGCCAGGCGCTGAGGTGGAGGTGGGCGCCGTTGCCCACGGCGCCGGGTTCGAAGCAGGGGGCGAAGGAGGCGCGCAGTCCGTGCCGGGCCGACACACCGCGGATCGTCTGGCGTACCAGCACCGTGCTGTCGGCGGCGGCCACCGGTTCCTGCGCGGCGACCGAGACCTCGAACTGGCCGGCGGCGTACTCGGGGTGGATCTGCTGGACGTCCAGGCCCTGTGCTTCCAGGGCCCGCAGCAGGTCGCGGAGGTAGTCGGACAGGTCGGTGAGCCGGTGCAGGCCGTAGGCCGGGCCGCCCTCGGCCGGATCGGTGCCGTCGGGGCGGCGCATGATCCACTCGACCTCGTAGGCGGCCAGCAGGCTCAGGCCCCGGGCGCGGGCCCGCTCGGTCATCCGGCGGGCGAACAGCCGCTGGCAGGCCGGGTGGGCGGTGCCGTCCTGGGCGTAGCGGTCGGCGGGGGCCCAGGCCCAGCCGGGTTGCGCCGCGAGCGGGACCGCGCGTTCGAGGTCCGGGAACAGGCGCAGGTCGCCGTCGGGGCCGCCGAGGCCGGGGCCGGTGGTGGCGGAGTCGTCGACGAGGAAGGCGTCGAAGACGGGGGACATGCCGACGCCGTCGCGGACCACGTCCTCCAGCCGGCGCAGCGGGACGCCCTTGGTACGGGTGATCCCGGCGTTGTCCACCCAGCTGAGGGCCAGGCCGACGACGCCCTCCGCGGCGAGTTGAGCCCGCATCAGGTGGGCCTGCGCCGAGCGTTCTTCGTCCATGGGAGGACATGCTGCCGCGCGGGGCGCGGTGGCGCGAGAGGGCGGTGGGCGTCGGAGTGACGGCGTTCACCCGGACGGGGACGGCCCGCGGGCGCGCGCCCCCGCGGGCACGCGGCGGAGCCCGGAGCCGGGGCCCTACCACCCACCTCGCCGCGCGACCGAAACCCGGGTGGACCCGGCGTGGCGGCGGGTGATCTACTGACTCGCCTCGGGGACGCCGGACCGTACGACGTCCACCGCGCCGCGATCGAGGGGGACGGGTCACCGTGGCCAACGAACAGGACTTCGACGCCCGCGCCGCCGACCGGCTGATCCTCTTCTCCGACGCGGTGGTCGCGATCGCCATCACGCTGCTCGCCCTCGAACTCCCCGTCCCCGGCGGGCACACCGCCGCGGAGTTCTGGTCCTCGGTGCACGACCACGGTGACCACTATCTGGCGTTCCTGATCAGCTTCTACGCCATCGCCGCGTCCTGGGGACAGCACCACCGCATCTACCGCGCCGTCGAACGGACCGATCCCCGGCTGCGCAGCATCAACATGTCCTGGCTGCTGATGATCGTGCTGAACCCCCTCGCGACCAAGATGCTCACCACCGAGGGCGACGACACCCTTACCGCGCACGCCCTGCGGTTCGGCTTCTACGCGCTCCTCCAGGTACTGGCGGGCGTCGCGCTCCTCGCGGCGTCGCATCATCTGAGCACCCACCAGTTGCGTGCCGACGGTGCCCGGTCGCCGTTGGCGGGCGGCGGCTGGGACCACCTCTACGGCGTCATCACCGGATTCGGCCTGTCCATACCGGTCTTCTTCGTCACCTCCTACGGGTGGGTGCTGTGGTTCGCCGCACCGCTCCTGATCGGGCGGGTGTACTTCCCGCTGCTTCAACGGCAGCGCGCACGGGAACAACGTCCCCAGGACGTGTGACGGGCGGGGGCACGGATGCCGCGCACAGGGTTGGGAGACCTCCGACTGTCCGGCGCGCGCAGCGTGTTGGCCCTGGTGGTCTTCGTGGCGGCGCTGCTGGCCGGTACGGTCGGGGCGCTCGTGGTCAGCGTGCCGGACCTCGCCTACGCCGCACGGTGGGAGGGGACTCCCGGCGTGATCACCATCCGGTCCTGCGCGGACGTCGGCGCACCGCGGGAGCGGCACCGCCGGTGCGAGGGAACCTTCCGGTCCGACGACGGCGCCACGGTGGATCCGGCCGCGGCGATCTCCCAGCGTCTGTCGCCGGGCGCGGTGTTCCCGGTGCAGCGGACCCACGCGGGCGGCTACGTGAGGGTCGGAGTCGCGGCGTTCTGCGGCTGGCTCACGGTGGCATTGCTCGGAGTGACGATGGCCGGCGCCCTCGCGGCGACCGCCGCGGCGCTGGCCCGCCGCTCCTTCCCGCGTGGCAGCGGAGCGGCGCTTGCGGCCCTCGGCGGGACGGCCCTGCTCTCCGCCCTGGTCAGCGCGATAGCCGGGGCCGTGAGCTAGCGTCCGGCGGGGCGGACCCCGCACGACGGCGGCCCGCACCGGGCTGTTCGCCCGGCGTTTCCGTGGCGTTCCCTGATGCCCGAAACCCGGGTGACTTTCGCCACCTGGAGTGAACACAAGAGCGCCGCGGCACGTTGTATGGACAGGGCTGTTCCGGCCCACCGGCTCAGCCGCCCGGTCGCTCAGCTCTGTGTCCGCCGCCCACCCGCTCAACCGCCCGCCCGCTCATCCGCACGAAGGACTGTCATGACCCAGCAGCACCCGTTCCGTTTCGGTGTCAGCCTGTTCACCGCCGGCTCCCGGTCCGTCTGGCGCGCCCGCGTGCGCGAGGCCGAGGACCTCGGCTACGACGTGATCCAGGTCGCCGACCACCTGGGCCTGCCCGCGCCCTTCCCGGCGCTGGTGGCCGCCGCCGACGTGACGAGCATCCGGCTCGGCACCTTCGTGCTCAACGCCGGCATTCTCAGCCCCACCTACCTGGCCCGCGATGTCGCCGCCGTGCACCGCCTCACCGACGGCCGCCTCGAGCTGGGACTCGGCGCCGGCTACGTCCCGGCCGAGTTCGAAGCCGTGGGTCTGCCCTTCGGCACCCCGGGGGAGCGACTGCGGAATCTGGAGACGACCCTGGCGGCGACCCGCGAGCTGCTGGCCGCGGAGCCCGACAGCCCCAAGCCGCCGATCATGCTGGGCGGCGCCGGCGACCGCATGCTGGGCCTGGCCGGCCGCGAGGCCGACATCTTCAGCTTCTCCATCATGGCGGGAGTGACACCGGGCCTGGCCCCGGAGGACGCCCTCGCCCGCCGCGTCCAGGTGCTGCGGGACGCGGCCGGCGACCGCTTCGGCGACATCGAGCTGAACCTCTTCGTCGCGGCCGTGGGCGGGAGCACCGACCAGGTCGACCTCACCATCATCCGCCAGGCCAGCGGCCTCGACGACACCCAGCTCGGCGAGCTGCCCGGGGTACTGGTCGGCTCGCCGCAGGAGATCGCGGACCGGCTGCTGCGCTACCGCGAGCAGTTCGGCGTCAGCTACATCAGCGTCCTGGAGCCCCACATGGCCGCCTTCGCCGAGGTGATCAAGCACCTGCGCTGATCCGGCGTGCGGGCGCGGGGGCCGGGGCGCGGGCGGATGGCGGGGGCACCCGCGGGGCCGGCCGGCTGCGGTGTGGCGAGTGCCGAAGTGGCCCACGATTTCCGGGCGAGAATGGACCAGTGCAAGGGTCCACTTGTTGCGTAGCGTTGCCGGTATGACGACCAACGACACCCCCGCGGAAACCGAACACCTCCCCGAGCACACGCAGCGGCTGGACTGGATGAAGCTCGCGCCCGAGGTCTACAAGGCGCTGATCCGTCTCGACACGGCAGCCCGGCGCGGTGTCGAGCCGGCCCTGCTCAACCTGGTGAAGATCCGGGCCTCCCAGATCAACCACTGCGCCTTCTGCCTGGACATGCACAGCAAGGACGCGCTGGCCGCCGGCGAATCGGCGACGCGGATCATCCAGCTCAGCGCCTGGACCGAGGCGAAGCACTTCTACACGGCCAAGGAGATCGCGGCGATCGAGCTGACCGAGGCGATCACGGTCCTCACCGACGCATTCGTCCCGGACGAGGTGTACGCGAAGGCGGCGGCGGAATTCGACGCGACCGAACTCGCCCACCTCATCGGCGCGATCACGGCGATCAACGCGTTCAACCGCTTCGGGGTGTCGACCCGGATGATCCCCGGCCACTACACGCCGGGCGTCTAGCACGGCGATCCCCGCAGCACCCCGTTTCCCGCGCCACCCCGATTTCCCGCACCACCCGAACCCCCGCACCACCCCGAAGGTCGAAAGCGCCTTCGGGGTGCCCGGCCGGGGCGTTCGGGTCAGCGGCGGTGGCACCCGCCCTCACCCGCGCAGCCCCGCCCCGAGTGCGCCGGTCGCCTCGGCCGCGTGCCGCTGCATCCCCGGACCGAAGGTGATGCGCGTCGCGCCCGCCCGTGTCAGCTCGGCCACCGATTCCCGGTCCGGCCGGGCGGCCATGTTGATGGGCCCTTCGATGCCCTCCCGCAGCGCGGGGAAAGCCTCCAGCGGTGCCAGCAGCGGGTACACGCAGTCCGCGCCCGCGGCCACGTACAGACGGGCCCGCGCCACCGCGTCGGCCGGATCACCCGTGCCGAACAGGAAGGTGTCGACCCGTGCGTTGATGAAGAGGGCGTCACCCGCCGCCGCCCGTACCTCGGCCAGCCAGTCCGCGTGCCGTTGCGGGTCCTTGAGGGTGCTGTGCCCCTCGGAGTCCTCCAGATTGCAGCCGACGGCGCCGGCCTCCAGCAGCCGCCCGACCAGTTCGCCGGGAGCCAGGCCGTAGCCGCCCTCGATGTCGGCGGACACCGGCACCGGGACGGCCCGGACGATCCTGGCCACCGCGGCGAACATCTCCTCAGGCGGGGTCGAGCCGTCCGCGTAGCCGAGCGAGGCGGCGATTCCGGCGCTCGGGGTGGCCAGCGCGGGGAAACCGGCGTCGGCGAGGGCCTGGGCGCTGGCCGCGTCCCAGGGCCCCGGCAGGACGAGGGGGTGGCCGGTGGTCCGGCCCTGGTGCAGGGCGCGGAAGGCGAGGGCGGTCATGGTTGCGGTGCTCCCGAGGGGGTGATGAGCCGGTGGTGGGCAGGGCGGCGGAGGACGGCGGGTTCCTCACAGTACGCGTCCAGTGGTCCCGATCCACGGACCATTTCCCGCTCGGATTCATGGGCCACTTCTCCGGCTGTCCCCCGTCCCGGGACCGGACCGGGGACCCACCGCCGGTCGGCCCCGCCTACGGCATCACCCTGCACAAGGCTTCGAGCGTGCCCGCCCACGCGCTGTCCGACGGCGCCGCGTAGTTGACCACCAGTGCGTCCCGCACGGCCGACCGCCCTGCCGAGCCCGCCTCCTCGTAGCGGAACTCCGCCATCCCACTGACCGTCAGGCCCTGCCGGGCCGCGGCCCGGACGACCGACCGCTCGGTCCCGGGCGGCAGTTCGACCACCGCCTGCAGGCCGCCGGCCATCCCGCTGACCCGGACGCCGGGCGCGTTCCGTGCCAGCGCCGCGACCAGTTGGTCGCGGCGCCGCCGGTAGCGCAGCCGCATCGAGCGCACCTGGCGGTCGTACGCCCCCGACGCGATGAACTCCGCGAGCGTCAACTGCTCCAGCGCGCTCGACATCCACTCCGCGCGCCCTTTGGCGGCCACGATCCCGGGCACCAGTTTGCCCGGCACCACCATCCAGGCCAGGCGCAGCCCCGGCGCCAGCGCCTTGCTCGCGGTGCCGAAATACACCACCCGCTCCGGGTCCAGGCCCTGCAACGCGCCCACCGGCTGGCGGTCGTAGCGGAACTCCCCGTCGTAGTCGTCCTCCAGGATCCAACCACCGGTGGACCGCGCCCAGTCGACAGCCGCCGCACGCCGATCCGAACGCAGCGCGACCCCGGTCGGGAACTGGTGCGCCGGGGTCAACAGCACCGCGCCGACGCCCCGCAGCCGGGTCAGATCCCCGGTACGCGCGCCGTGTTCGTCGACGGGCAGAGCCGGGATACGCAGCCCGGCACCGGTCAGCACGTCGCGGTGGACATCGAGGCCGTACGACTCGACCGCCACGGTCCGTACCCGCCGCTGCCGGAGGGTGTGGGCCATCAGCATCAGACCGTGGCGGAATCCGGAGCAGAGCACGACCCGGTCCGGCTCGGCGTACACCCCGCGGGCCCGTGCCAGGTAGTCCGCCAGGGCGGTACGCAGCTCCACCCTGCCGAGGGCGTCACCGATGCCGAACGCGTCGTGCGGCGCCGCGGTCAGCGCGCGGCGGGCCGCGGCGAGCCACTTCGCGCGCGGAAACTCCGCGAGGTCCGGCGGACCCGGCAGCAGGCCGTACTGGGGAGGGCCGGGGGCCGTCGCCGTGCGGGCGGCGGCGGGCGCGGCCGTACGGGGCTCGGTCCGCCGGGCCACCTTCGTCCCGGAGCCCTGCTGGGCGGTGAGCCAGCCCTCGGCGACCAGTTCGGCGTAGGCCTCGGTCACGGTGTTGCGGGCGATCCCGAGATCACCGGCCAGCGAACGGGACGACGGCAGCCGGGTGCCGGGCGCGAGACGCCCGGTGCGGACCGCCTCCCGCAGGGCGTCGGTGAGTCCGGCGCGCAGACCGGGTCCGTTCAGGTCGAGATGCAGGTCGGTCCCGAACGTGGAGGCGGGCGCGGCCGGGGAAGTGGCCCGGGAATCCGTCATGGGATCGGATCCTATCCCCATGCCAATCGGCCGGTCGGCACCCCACGGACGGGTCGCTGACCAGCGGGAACATCGAAACAGCGCGAACGGTCGTTATCGCATGGACAGCGAGCGGCGACCGGGAGCACCGGGGCGCGCCGCTCAGGCCCGTCGCGCCGCGAAGCCCACCTAAGCACCACCGTCCGCCCGCCGGCCGGAGGCCCGCCGGTAGGGGCGGTGGCCCGAGCCGGTGGCCCGAGTCGGCGGCCCGAGTCGGCGGCCCGGGCGGAAGGCCCGGAAAAAGGGCCCGGGCGGGGGCTGGAAAGCAGCCACATAAAGCGCATTAGGCATGACGCAAAGCGACACCGACGGCGCCCCTTCGTGATTCGGTCCATAGGACGTGCGTCACATACAAGGCTGCTTAGTACCGCGCCGCCCCACCCTACAACGCGATGCGCGGACCATTCGGCCGCTCTTCCGGATCCGGCTACGAAGCACATTCGTAGACGAGGTCTTTGACCCCTGAATCGGAAGCGATTAAGAATTCACGGGTCCGCTAATGGAAGAGGTAAGTCTCGTATGCAGCTCCCCACGATCCCGAACAAGCTCCCCATGTCCTCCACGTTCAACCGGCTGTCGCAGAAGCAGAAGATGACGACGGCCGGCGCACTCGCCGCCACCGCCCTCGTGCTGTCAGTCACCGGACTGGAAGCCACGGCCGGAGCGGGTTCGGCGAGCGCGGCGAGCGCCCCGACCGGGTCCTCCGTCTCCGCCCCCCAGCACGTCGCGGCGCTCACCGCGCCGTCCGGCACGGCCGACCCCGTCACGAAGACCGCGACCGGGGCCACGCTCACCATGAAGACCGTCGTCGTGCCGACCGCGCACACGATGGCCGCGAAGCCCACTGCCGACAAGCACGCCCCGGCCAAGGCGGCCGCCAAGGCCAAGCCGGCCAAGCACGCCGCCGCGCACAAGGCCGCGGCACCCGCCCACGCCAAGAAGGTCCACGCCGCGCCCCGGCCGGCCGTGAAGACCTACCCGAACGACCTGGACGGCTGGATCCGGCAGTCGCTGGATATTCTGCACGCCAAGGGAATACCGGCCAGCTACAGCGGTATTCACCGCAACATCATGCGTGAGTCGAGCGGTAATCCGAACGCGATCAACCTGTGGGACATCAACGCCAAGAACGGAATTCCGTCCAAGGGCCTGCTCCAGGTGATCAACCCGACGTTCAACCGCTACCACGTGGCCGGCACGTCGTGGAACATCTACAACCCGGTCGCCAATATCACCGCGGCGTGCAACTACGCCGCCGACCGGTACGGCTCGATGGACAACGTGAACTCCGCGTACTGATCGGCCGCGCCTGACAGGCCGCACCGGTAGAAAAGGGCGGCGGGACCTCACCAGGTCCCGCCGCCCTTTCTCATGTCGGTTCGGCGGCCGGTTCCGCCGGTTCCGCCGGTTCTCCCACGGACTGCTCGGCCCAGACCGTCTTGCCCTGCGGGTGGTAGCGGGAGCCCCACTGCTCCGCGAGGGTCGCCAGGATGAACAACCCCCGACCGTTCTCATCGACGGTGCGCGCGTGCTGCACGTGGGGAGCACTGGTCGCGGCGTCGCTGACTTCGCAGGTCAGCACACTGCCGAGGATGAGCCGCAGCCGCAGCGGCGGGGCGCCGTGGCGCACGGCGTTGCCGACGAGTTCGCTGACGATCAGCTCGGTGGTGGACGCCGTCTCCTCGTCCACCCCCCATACGGCCAGCTGGTCGCGGGTCGCCTTCCGGGCGATCGGCGCGGCCTCGGCGTCCGCGGGCAGGTCGCGGGTCAGCACCCGGTCGCGGGGCAGTGCCTTCGTGCGCGCCAGGAGCATCAGCGGTTCGCCGGCGCGGTGGCCGACGCCGATCGCCGCGGCGACGCGGTCGCACCGGTCCTGGAGCGGCCCGCTGCCCGCGCCGTCCAGGAGCGGGCGCAGCGGACCGGACGGGGCCAGCACCTGGTCGGCGACGACGGTGGTGCCGATCGCGAGCACGGTCCCGGCCGGCAGGTCGACGGTCGCCGCCGGGAACGGGCTACTGCCCGGTCCGGCGAGCGGGGGACCCGGGGTGACCGGCAGGCTGGCGGCGGCGCCGTCGGGAAAGACGGCGAGCGGCTCGGCCATGCCGGCCCGGGCGATCGTGCAGGTGAGATCGACGGGGTCGTAGATCGCGACGGTACAGCTCGCGGTCAGCGGCTCTTGATCCTTGAGATCCGCGGGGGCGTAGCCGGCGGCCAGTCGGGTCGCGGTGTCGTTGAGGCGGGCCAGCAGCTCGTCGGGCCGCAGGTCCATGGCGGCGAGGGTGTGGATCGCGGTCCGCAGCAGGCCCATGGTGATCGCCGTGGTGATGCCCTCCCCGGTCACCTCGCCCACGACCAGCGCGGTCCGGGCGCCGGGCAGGGCGATCGTGTCGGACCAGGCGCCGCCGCCGTCGGGGTTCGGCAGGTGCAGCTCGGCGGTCTCCAGGGTCGGGTGCCCGGCCGGCTCCCGCGACAGCAGCCGGCGCTGGACGGTTCGTGCGACGACCCACTCGCGCATGTACCGGGTCACGTTGTCGATGCACAGCGCGGCGTGCGCGCACATACCGGACGCCACGGTGAGGTCGTCGTCCTCGAAGGGATCGGCGTGCCGGTCGCGGTAGAAGCTGACCACCCCCATGGCCCGGCCGTGCAGGACCAGCGGCGCCACGATCAGGGAGTGCCCGCCGCACCGCCGGATGATCTCGGCGCGGACCGGATCGGCGGCCAGCCACGGAGTGTCGTCGTCGATCGGGAGCAGTCGGGGCCGGAGATCGGCCAGCACGTGCGAGAAAGGGGTGTCGGCCGGCATCGGGCGCACCTCCCCGACCGGGTAGGCCGGGTCGGGGCCCGCGAAGGCCGCCCGCCGCAGGGGGATGTCCTGCGGGACCGGCACCTGCGGCGGCTCCTCGCCGCGCACGATGTCCTCGATCACCTCGACGACCGCGGTGCTGGCGAAGGCGGGCACGGCCGCTTCGACCAGCTCCCGGCAGACGGCCCCGAGGTTGAGTCCGCGTCCCACCTTGTCGCGGACCGTGTCGAGGAGGGCCAGGCGTTGCTGGGCGTTCTCGCGTTCGGTGACGTCGACCTCGGACGCCACCAGTCCGAGCACCTCGCCGTCCGGGCCCTCCAGCCGGAAGTAGGACACCGAGTGGGTACGCCGCCCGGGTCTGCCCGTTGACCTGACGCCCCGGACGAGCCGGTTCACCACCGGCTCACCGCTCTCCAGAACCCCGCGCGCGACGGCGGTCTCCTCCTCGGACCCCGCGCCCTCGAAGACCTCGGTGAAGCGCCTGCCCACCACATGTCCCACCGGCAGGCCCCGCTTTCCCCGGCGGGCGGTACTGGCCCGGACCAGGCGCAGCCGGTCGTCCAGGACGTGCAGTCCCACCGGGGCCGGTGCGAACAGGTCCTTCAGCACCGCCAGGTCCCGGCCCGGCACGGCGTCGCCCGCCGCGAGCACCCGCCACATCACGGAGGTGCCGCGCAGCAGCGGCTTGACCAGCACCGGTGTGGCTCGCGCGGACTCCTCCCGCCGCTGTTCGTCGCCGGCTGCGACCTCCGGCAGGAGCGCGGTGACCTCCTGGCCGAGGGCGTCCTCGGTGGACCAGCCGAGCAGTTCCGCGGCCGGACGCCCCCACTCGATCACCCGGCCGCCCTCGTCGATGAGTACCAGCACGTCATCGCCGGGCATGGGCATCCACCTCCACCCCGATCCCTGCCCGCCCCGCGCCGACGCCAGGCCCCACCGCCCCACACCTGCACCGATCGGCCCAGCCCCCCGGCCCAGCCCCGCCGGCCCGGGCGGGGACGGCCGGGTTCATCCCCGCCCGACGACCAGCTCGTGCGTTCCGGTGACCTTGCCGTCGGGGCGCGGTTCCGACGTTCATGCGTCGGTTTCACCGCGAAGGACTCCGTCGCGGCGCCGGCGGTTGCGGTCCACCGCGGGTCCGCGGCCGTACCCCCTGAGCGGCCGGGGGAGGACGCGGCCCGGGGGACGACGTCCCGCAGCCGAGAGATCGCCGGCGCACGGGCCGCCCCCGGCGCCGGGGATACGATGACGGCGTGCCCACCGGAGCCGAAAGGCGGAATTCGTGTCCCCGACCCATGAGACGCCGGGGGGTTCGCGCTTCGGGTCGCCCGACCCGCGGCGCGTAGCGGCGGCCTGGTCCGCCGAGCTGGACGGGCTGGATGTCTCCCCGTTCCTGATCGGCTCCGCGGTGCAGCGGGTGGCACGTCACTTCGAGCGCGCCTTCGTCCGGCTCACCCGCGCGTACAGCCTCGGCCCCGGCGAGATGCGCGTTCTGCTGGTGCTCGGGCGGTCGGCGCCGACCTACGCGGTGAGCCCGACCGAGCTGTTCCGGCAGCTGCTGATCACCTCGGGTGCGGTCAGCAAGCAGATCGACCGGCTCGTCGACGTCGGGCTGGTGACGCGGGTGGCCGATCCGGATGTCCCGCGCGGCCTGCTGGTCCGTCTGGAGCCCGCCGGCAAGGAGATCGCCGACGCGGCCATGCGGGAGATCTGCTCCTCCCGGTACAGCGGGCTGGAACAGCTCGACCAGCAGGAGATCCAGGCGTGTCTCGACATGCTGACCCGGTTGCAGCAGCTGGTCGAGGAGTCGGACGCCGACGCCCGGCCCTGACGCCCGCCCGGCCCTGACGCCCGCCCGGCCCTGACGCCCGCCCGGCCCTGACGCGCTCCGGCCGTTCCCGCGCTGTCTCCCGTAGCTCCGCCCGCCGCTATACCTTCCATGGAAGCTATCTTCCATGGAAGGTATAGGCTGGAGCGGACGCTCTCATTGCGAGCCCTGACGGCAGGAGATATTCATGGCATCCGTACTCATGGTGCTGACCTCGGCGAAATTCTGGAGCCAGAAGGACGGCACCCAGCGCCCGACCGGCTTCTGGGCCGAGGAGTTCGCCGTACCGCACCGCGTTCTCACCGAGGCGGGAGTCGACCTCACCATCGCCACCCCGGGCGGCCTGCCGGCTGTCGCCGACGAGCTCGGCCTGTCCCTGTCGGCCAACGGGGGCGACGCCGCCAAGGTCGCCGACCTGCGCGACTACCTGGACTCGGCGAAGGACCTGCTGGCCGCCCCCGTGCGGCTGGAGGACGTCGATCCCGCGGACTACGACGCCGTCATCATCCCCGGCGGCCACGGCCCGATGCAGGACCTCGCGGTCAATCCGGACATCGGCCGCATCCTGGCCGCCATGCTCAACGACCCGGCCAAGGTCGTCGCCTCCCTGTGCCACGGCCCGGCCAGTTTCATGGCCGCCGGCCAGGACGACGGCAGCTGGCTCTTCAAGGGACGCCGGCTCACCGCCTTCACCGACGCCGAGGAGAAGCAGGTCGGCCTCGCGGCCAACGCCCTGTGGCTGCTCGAAGAACGACTGCGCGGTGCGGGCGCCCTCTTCGAATCCGGACCCGCCTGGTCCTCCTACGTGGTCGTCGACGGCAACCTCGTCACCGGCCAGAACCCGGCCTCCGGCGAAGCGGCGGCCACCGCCCTGCTCAAGGAACTCGCCGCCCGCACCGCCGCGGCCTGACCCCGGGTCGGTCGGTCACGACAGGATCTCGACGTACCCGTCGGTTCCGTGCACCCGGATCCGCTGCCCGTCCCGGATCAGCCGGGTGGCCCCCTCCACGCCCACCACCGCCGGCAGGCCGTACTCGCGGGCGATCACCGCGCCATGGGTCATCAGACCGCCCACCTCGGTCACCATGCCCGCGATGCCGACGAACAGCGGCGACCAGCTGGGGTCGGTGAACGTCGTGACCAGGATGTCGCCCGCTGCGAGATCGGCCCGTCCCAGGTCGAGGACGACCCGGGCCCTGCCCTCGACGGTCCCGGCGGAGACCGGCAGGCCGATCAGCGCGCCGGCCGGCACGTCGTCGCGCCGGTACGCGCCGGTGACGGCCTCGCCGTCCGAGGTGAGCACCCGGGGCGGTGTGAGCGCGTGGTACGACCGGAACGCATCCTTGCGCCGCCGGACGAGCCGGTCGTCCACCCGGTTCGAGCGCACGACCCCCTGGAGTTCCTGGAAGGTGAGGAAGAAGATGTCCTCCTCATCGGCGAGCACGTCCGCCCGCACGAGGCGCCCGGCCTCCGCCAGCAGGGCCCGCTTGTACACGAAGTAACGGCTGATGATGCCGTACTTCGGGTACTCCCGGTATCCGATGAAGGTGCGGACCCGGGCGATCATCCGCGCGGCCTCGTCGGCCTTCCGGTCCCCGTCCGGCAGGGCCCGCAACCGGGACAGCACGTCCTGTTCCTTCGCCAGCGCCTTCTGCCGCCCCTGCTCGAAGCGCCGCTCGGCCGCGCCCGGCTCGAAGTTCCTGACGTGGTCGAGGATGAGGGGCACAAGCGTGGCCGGGCGCTCGCGCCACCGCGGCCGGGTGATGTCGATCTCGCCCACGCAGCGCATGCCGTACCGGTCGAGGTACGACTCGATGGCGTCGCGCGCCGCGGCCCCGCCGGCGAGCTTGCCCAGCTCGTCCAGGAAGCCCTCGTCCTCGACGCCCCGCAGGAAGGCCACCACCTCCGGGTGCGGGCGGATCACGTCCGCGACGTCGAGCAGCGCCAGTCCCATCTGCGAGGTGACGTTCCCGGGGGCGGACAGCGTGAGCGTGTCCGCCGCGTTCTTCTCGCCCAGCCACTCCAGCAGCGTGTCGTTGAGCCACCAGGTGGCCTCCATCCCCGCCATGATCGCCTGCAGGTTCAGCGGATCACGCAGGACCCGCTTGTGCTCCTCGAAGGCCGCGAGCAGGAAGTCGAACAGCGCCGGTCCGGTCTTCGTCCGGATGTCGCGCTCCAGGGCGGCGATGGACACCTGGCTGCGCTCGATCAGCCCGGTGACGAGGGCCGGATCGGTCGCGATCGGCGTGGGCGCACCACCGGCGGGCGCGCGACCGGCCGGTGGGCCGCCGGGACCCGCGTCCGTAAGCGACGGGACGAAGTCGTCGCGTTCGAGGACGGTCTCCAGAGCGTCCCTGACCAGCGGATCGCCTCTCCCCATCACCTCCAGGAGAGCGGCGCGGCTCGCGGGCGAACCCAGCCGCCGGGTGACGTCGACGAACAGCCTGCCGCCGGCCTCGTGCATCGGGGCCATCGCCGTCAGCTGCCACATGGAGAGCCCCAGCGGCTTCATGGGGTCGGTCATCATCTGCTGGTGGCCGACGGAGACATAGACGTGATGCTCGCGGTCGCCGGCCTCGGGGACGGGGAACAGCGTCGTGATCGGCCGGCTCTGGACGATCTGGAAGCCGTCGTCGGCCAGGCACCACTCGATGTCCTGCGGCCGGCCGAAGTGCGCCTCGATCCGCCGCCCGAGCCGCACCAGCCGCACCACCTGCTCATCGGTCAGCGCCGGCTGCTCCTGCCGCCCCGCGTCGATCGCCACTTCCCGCGTTCCGCCCGCCGCCACGGCCTGAACGGCCCGCTGTTTGGCGGCGATCGCCTTGCCGACGACCACGCCGTCGCGGACCGTGAAGACGTCCGGGTTCACCGCGCCGGAGACCAGGGCCTCGCCGAGGCCGAAGCCGGCGTCCACGGTGGCGACCGTCCGGTTGCCCGTGACGGGGTCGGCCGTGAACAGGACGCCGGCCGCCTCCGGGAAGACCATCCGCTGCACGACCACGGCCATCGCGACCGCACGGTGGTCGATGCCGGCACGCCGGCGGTAGGTCACCGCCCGCTCGGTGAACAAGGAGGCCCAGCACCGGCTGATGTGCCGGAGCACCGCCGCCGGCCCCACGACGTTCAGATACGTGTCCTGCTGGCCGGCGAAGGAGGCCGTCGGCAGATCCTCCGCCGTCGCGCTGGATCGCACCGCGTAAGCGCCCTGCTCGCCGAGCCGGCCGAGCGCGCGGGTGATCGCCGCCGCGAGATCGTCCGGGACGGCGATCCCTTCGACGGTCCGGCGGATGTCCGCGCTGAGCGTGCCGATCGTCTCCCGGTCGTCCGGGTCCAGGCGCGCCAACTCATCGAGCCGGTCGCCGATCGACGGCGCTTGCGCCATGACCCGCCGGAAGGCGTCCGTCGTCACGCAAAAGCCGTCCGGCACGCGGATGCCGTCGATCCGCGACAGCCCGCCCAGGTGCGCCCCCTTGCCGCCGACGACCGCGACCTGCGTTTCGTCGACCTCGCGAAGGCCCACCACGTACTGCTCGATCACTGCGCTACCTCCGAGGCGGCCGTACTGCGTCGCACGGCACCGGCCGGTCGGATCACCTGCGCCGCCGACCGGGTCGAATCTCCTGTGGGGCACCGGTTGTGGCCACGGCCGACGATTCTGCGCCACCACCCGGGTCTTGCCGCAAGCCCCCCGGTGCGCTATACGTTGAGAGTGGCAAGGAGAGCACTCTCCTTGCCTTTGCTGTTGTCTGCCGCCGTCCGCGGCGGGGAGACCACGGGCCGCGCCCGCACCCGAGCGGTGATCACCGCCGTCCTGCCCGGCGGCGCGCAGGGCAGGACGCCGGTCGGAGCGGGCAGGGTCCGACGCAGGCCGGCGGCCTCCTGACCGGGGGCGCGCCGAACTGGCGGCGGGCCACGTCCTCGACCCGGAAGGGCTGCGCGTAGTGCTCACGGATCCACCGCACTGCCCGGGAGACATGGCCGAGACTGCTGTCGGCCAGGCCGAGTTGGCGTACCGTCGCGCCCTGCCCGCCGGTGATCAGGCGCCACAGGATCTCCCGCTTGACCAGCGGGGCCAGTACGGCCCGGTCGCGCGGCTCGTCGAGCAGGAGCAGCAACCGGACCACCGCGTCCAGCAGTTCGGCCGGCGCGTCGGCGACGGCGATTCCCGACGGCGCGCCCCCATCCGATCGTGCCCGGCGCGGTATTCGTACACCCGATGGGCCAGGGCGAGGCGTTCGGCGCCCTGGGCGATGAGCGCCAGCACCGTGCCGGACATCATCGGGGCGGAGAACGGTCAGGGGGCTGGGACGACCGGGACCGGCTGGCCGGTGCGCCCGTCGAGGGGTTGCTCGGTCCAGATCGTCTTGCCCCGCCGGCCGTAGCGGCAGCCCCAGCGGGCGGTGCACTGGGCGACGAGGAACAGGCCGCGCCCGCCCTCGTCCATCGAGCTGGCCCGGAGCACCCGGGGCTGGGTGTTGCTCGGATCGGACACCTCGCAGATCAGCACCGAGTCGTCGCGGAGCAACCGCAGCCGGACGGGGCCGCCGGCGTAGCGTGCGGCGTTGGTCACCAGCTCGCTGACCACCAGTTCGGTGGCGGATGTCAGCTCGTCGAGGTCCCACGCGGCGAGCTGGCGGGCGGCGGTCTGCCTGGCCTGCGCCACCGCCGACAGATCCGCCGGGAACTCCCAGGCCGCCACGTTGCGGGAGGGGACCGGGCGGGTCCGGGTCAGCAGCAGCGCGATGTCGTCGCGCGGCGGCTGCTCGTCCGCCTCGGCCACCAGCGCCTCGCCGATCTGCTCCAGAGCCCGGCCCGGCACGGACAGGGCGCGCAGCCGCTCCTGCAACCGTTCCAGGCTGTCCGTGGCCTCCCGCAGCGACCGCAGACCGAACAAGCCGTCGGTGAACATGGCGATCAGGCTGTCCGGTTCCACGTCCACGACCCTGCCCTGGAAGGGCACGCCCCCGACCCCGAGCGGCGGTCCCGGCTCGACGTCGACCAGCTCCGAGGTGCCGTCGGGCCTGACGACGACCGGGGGCGGATGTCCGGCGCTGGCGAAGACGCACTGGCGGGTGGTCGGGTCGTAGACGGCATACAGGCAGGTCGCCCCGACCGAATCCCCCTGCTCCTCCGGGGCCTCGGCGGCAAGCTGCTGGACGAGGTCTTCCATGTGGGCCAGCACTTCGGCGGGCTCCAGCTCCAGGTTCGCGTAGGTCTGGACCGCCGCACGCAGCCGGCCCATGTTCGCGGCCGCGCGCAGTCCGCGGCCGACCACGTCCCCGACAACGAAGGCCACCCTGAGGGACGGCAGCGTGATGACGTCGAACCAGTCGCCGCTCGGCTCCCAGCGGCCCCCGGCGGGCCGGTACACCCCGGCCGTCCGCGCGGCGGGCGTATCGGTGACGGGCCGGGGGAGGAGTCGCTCCTGCAAGGTGAGGACCGCGTTGCGTTCACGGGCGAAGCGGCGGGCGTTGTCGATGCCGAGGGCGGCCCTCGAACTGATCTGCGTCAGCAGTCCCGCCTCGGACGCGTCGAAGGGGCGGGGCTGCCCGACGCGCCAGACGGTCACCGCTCCCAGGAGCAGACCACGCGCGAACAGCGGGGCGACGACCACCGAGTGGGCGCCGTCCGGGACCCATTTCTCCACGCTCGCCTCGCCGGCCCATTGCAGGACTTCGTCGCGGTCGAGGACGACGGTCTCGCCCCGCTGGACCCGCTCGAAGGGCGAGCTCTCCCGCAGGACGGGGTACCGCGATCCGCGGGGCAGCAGTTCGCCGGGCCACACCCCGGTCGAGGAGGCGGTCGCCATCCGCACCAGCGCCGTGTTGTCGCCCGGGACCAGGGGAGGCTCGTCCCCCCGCAGCACGGACGCGGCCAGGTCGACGATGCTCAGGTCGCCGAATCCGGTGACCGCCACGTCCGCCAGCGCCTGCGCCGTGCAGCGCAGGTCGAGGGAGAAGCCGATCCGCTCGGCGGCGTCGTGCAGCAGGTCGAGATGGTCACCGACCCGCTGCTGCTCGGTCACGTCGTGAGTCATCGTGACCACCCCGCTGGGGGCGCCGCCAGCGTCCTGCAGGCGGTACGCCGTCAGTGACAGGGCCCGCTGCAGGTCGGGGACCTGCCGGAACCGCACCTGCCGGACATCGGCCACCACCGGGATTCCGGTATCCCGCACCCGCCGCAGCGACGCGTCCGCGTCAGCCGCGTCCTGCGGGGACAGGATCATGTCCAGTCGGCTGCCCGCGGGCACGGCCGGGGCGCCGACGATCTGCGGCCCGGCGTTGTGGAACACCAGGCCGAGATCCATCCCGCGGACCGCGACGGCGACGCGTCCCTGGGTGAGGACCGTCCGCAGCAAGGACGTCCCGTACCCCCACGCACGCGTCTCGGCGGCGTCGGCGAACAGCACCGCGCTGGCGGTGCTGTCCTCGGTCAGCGGCACCGTCCACAGGTCGACCTCGATACGTCCCCGGTCCCCGCGGCGCAACTCCACCCTGCCCTGGCGCGGCACGCCCGCCGCCGCGGTGGTGGGGACCGAGTCCGTGCCCGGCGGGGCGTACAGGTCCTGAAAGCGGTGACCGCAGACACGGGAAGCGGGCCGGTCGAGCAGCCTGGCGGCCTGGGACGACCACCCGGTGACGACACCCCGGCCGTCCACCACCGCAACGGCCAGCGAATTCACCACAAAGCCCTGATCGCCGGGGCCACCGACCGGCAGATCCATTGCAGCTCCCCACGGACGACGGAGTGCATACCCGTGCTTTCCACGCTACGGGATCGGTCGCCGAAAGGCTTCTCGGCCGTCGTGCCCACCCATTCGGTCGATGGGCAAGCGGCTTTCCACCGCCTACCCTGTGAGCGATCAGCGAGGGAACACAACCGGGCGAGATAAACCCCTTCTCGCTCATGGCCGGTAAATCCAGAGCGGCGGTCATCGCCATGGAGATCACACATGACTGACCACAAGAATTCCCCCGAGGTGTCCCGGCGTCAATTCGTCGCGTTCACCGGCGCCATGGGCGCGGCCACCCTGCTGGCCGGTGCGGGAACGTCCGGGAGCGCCGCCGCGGCCGCCGACCCGCTGCGCGCCGAGCTCTCGCCCGACTCCTGCCCGACCGCCCCTCCCGGCGCAGGCCCGGCCTCCTGCCCCCCTGCCGCGCTGCAGCCCCTGTGCGGCAGCCCCACCGACAATGATCCGCTGTGGAACGATGTCCGCTACTGCACACAGGGGACGACCCCGCCGCCCGGGCAGTCCAAGCCCGACTGCCTGAAGGTCACCCCGCATTACGTGGTGCTGCACGGAAAGCCCGAGAACCACCACAATTATCTGCTGCTGCCCAGTTGCCGCATCACCGGCATCGAATGCCCGTTCATCGAGACCGCCGGGGCGGAGAACTACTGGAACGACGCATGGCAGAACGCGCGGAGCGGGGGCAGCGTCCCCGTGCAATACGCCGACATCGGACTGGGGATCAACTCCAAGGACGCCCGCTTCTTCAACCAGTTGCATATCCATATGGCCGGCATTCGTGCCAGCACACAGCGGCGGCTGCAGGAACTCGAAATGATGAACCGCATCGCCCCCCAGCCCGCACAATGGGGCTCCCCGGCCTACCAGGTGTCCATCTCGGGCCCCCAGGGCTCGGGCGATCGCACGTACCGGGCCCTCAAGCTGCCCAGCCTCGGCCAGAATCTGTTCCGGCTGCTGCAGCAGTACGTGGTGGCGCCGCAGGGGCTGGACATGGCGCGTCAGACACTGATCGTGGTCCCGAAGATGACCACCGCCGGATTCGCCGGGACCTTCTACGTCCTCAACAGCGACAATTCGCTGCACGACGGCACGAGCACGTGCGACCACCTGCTGGTCTACGCCTGAGCCGGCCCGGGACCGGTGACGGCCGGGGAACCGGCCCGCTCCGGCAGCGGGGACCCCTGGTCGCCACGCCCCGCCGCGAAGAACGCGCGGCGGGGGTGCGGTCCGGGGCGCAGGGACGCGGGGGCGCTGTCAGGCGCCCGCGGCGGCGGTTCGGTCGGCTGCCCGGCCAGGCGCCGCACGGCGTCCAGCACGTCCGCGGTGAGGGATCCGGTGTCGCCGACGGTGAGGTAGGTGACGTCGGCGACGGTGTGCAGGCCGCGGACGAGGAAGGCGTAGTCCCGGCCCTCTTCGAGCAGGAGCACGATCGGTTTGCCCATGGCGGAGGCCCAGCCGATCTCGATGTGGGTGCCGGGGGACGCGGGGTGGCCGGGGAAGGCGATGAAGACGCTGCTGGCGGCGATCTCGTCGTAGTCCAGCCGGGTGCACTCGTCCGGGGTCAGGAACTTCGCCCCCCACGATTCGCGGCGGTGGGCGTTGTGGACCTGGTAGCCCGCCGCCTCCAGGCCCTCGATCAGCGCCTCAAACCGGGCGCGGGCCCGGGTGTCCATGGCGCCGTCGGTGTCGACGAGCGCCTTGAAGGGACCGCCGAGGAAGATGCTGCGGGTCTGCCGAACGGCCGCTGTAGTGGTCACTGTTTGACTCCCGAGACGATGAGAAAGGGCGGACGGGTCGCCTCGGCGGCGTTGTCGCCGGGCAGGGCGGAGGGATCGGTGAGCAGGGGCTCCTCGACGGTCAGGTCGCTGAAGCCCGCCTCGGAGAGGACATCGAGGTAGGTCTGGCGGGGCCAGTGGTGATCGATGAGTTCCAGCGGATCACCGCCCCCGGGCTGTTCGAGCAGGACCCGGCGCCGCTCCCCGGGGCCGTAGCTGCGACCGGGCTCGCCGCTGCGGAAGGTGGAGAAGCGGACCCCCGTGGTGCCGGGGTTGGTGTCGAGCACCGCGTAACGGGCGCCGGGGCGCAGCACGCGGTGGATCTCGGCGGCGATCTCGCTCAGGAGCGCGACGTCGCCGACGTTGATGAACACGTAGCAGGACATGGCCGCGTCCACGGAGCCGTCGGCGAGGAACGTCAGCTTGCCGCTGTCGATCTCCCGGTAGTCGACGCGCGGGTGCGGGCGGCGACTGCGGGCGATGTCCAGCATCCGGGGCGAGATGTCGGCCGCCACCACCCGGGCGTCGCAGGCCGCGGCGATCCGGGCGGCGACCTTGCCCGGCCCGCAGCCGTAGTCGAGGACGGTGCGGACGGCCGGCGAGCCGATGCCCACGGCGGCGAACACCGCGGGGTAGCCGATGAGGCGTTCGGGCAGGTCGTCGTAGGCGTCGAAGCCGTCGGCCACGCCGACGGTGTCCTTCCAATGGGTGCTGGTCGTCATCGGGGTGCCTTTCAGCCGGCGACGGGAGCGGGGGCGATGCTCGGCCAGCGCTGTTCGACCAGGGCGCGGTAGAGCGGGGACAGCAGAGCCAACTGGTGCTCGCCCACGGCCTCCTGCTGCCGGATCCGGCGGTGCACCTCGAACAGGACGAGGACCTGGGACCAGTAGTCGGGCAGCCCGAGG
Organism: Streptomyces sp. DvalAA-14; assembly: GCF_900091855.1. Lineage (GTDB taxonomy): Bacteria > Actinomycetota > Actinomycetes > Streptomycetales > Streptomycetaceae > Actinacidiphila. The sequence continues at coordinate 6,142 of NZ_FMCH01000503.1, read as the reverse complement.
CCGGCCGGATCGGCCGGGAGCGTGTGCCGGCCCAGCCGCAACTGCTCCTCGACGGCGAGCACTTCACGGACGTACGGCCAGTTGTCGCCGGCCGGCATGGCGGGGAAGTCCCAGGCCGGGGCTTCGTCGGCGGCCGGATCGGCCAGCACCTCCACGGCTCGTGCGTGGTCCGGGTCGTAGAGGTGCAGGGATCCGACCTGGTGGACGTACGAGCCCACAGCGACGCCGAGTTCGCGGGCGAGCATCTCCTGGAGGAAGGTGAAGGAGAACACGTCGCTGGTCATCCCGCGGTACACGTCGTTGGCGCGCATGAAGCCGACGCCGTGCAACACCCCTTCGCGCAGCAGGAACTGCAGGCCGAGGGTGCAGGAGACATCCGGATTGCCGGCCACCTGGAGTTCCTCGCCGCGGAAGATCTGGATGACGGCGCGCTTGGAGTCCGGGTCGTCCCGGAGCGTCTCCACCACGGCCGGCCACTGGTCCGGGCGGCCCTCGGCGGCGCCGAACAGGGCCCGGCCGTAGGCGGTACCGGTCAGCCGGTGCCCGTCGGCGGAGTACTTGCGGATGCTGGGGGCGTAGTAGCCGATGAAGTCGAGGTCGTCCCGGCCCGCCAAGTACCACAGGGCCTCAGCGAAGTTGAAGACGATGTTGACGCGACGGGCGGGTACGAACGGCACCCGTTGATCCGCCCGCGCGAGACGGAACCGGACGCCGAGCTGCTCGCGGCTGGCGTAGCCGCGCGGAGCGTTCCGGTAGGCGGGGTCGTCGATCAGCCACCGCAGCATCTGCGGGTAGGCCTGATGAAAGGTTTCGAAGTCCACGGCTCGCTCTCTGGGACAATGATCCACACAAGTCGGAACATACCGGGCGAGGTCTCCTGGTTTCCGCGGTGTCCGCCACCCCGGAAAACCGCCCGCCGACGGCGAATGCCGCAGGTCGGAGGCGCCAGGCCGTCCGCCGGAACGGTGACGCCGAGCCCGGGCCCTGACATGCCGATCGGTGCGGCCACGTCCAACCATCGGGTGAACCTTCGCCCGCGCCGACGGGTATAGCCGCAGGTCAACGTCAGGAGAAACGTCAATCCGGCTGCGGGCGCGACGGAGAGGGCGCAGCCGCCGTGTGACGATCCCGGAACGGAGACCGCCGAAACGTCGGCGGACGGTTCGCGGAGGTGTCGATGGCCAGCGATGTCACGCCGGTCACGTCGGTCACGTCGGGTACGTCAGTCACGCCGGTCATGTCCGCTGCGGTGCTGCGGGCGCTGGGCAAGCCCCTGGAGACCGAGGTCCGGCCCCGCCCCGTGCCGGGACCCGGGCAGGTGCTGATCCGGGTCCGCGCCGCCGGGCTCTGCCACACCGATCTCCACCTGACCGACGGCTCCGCCGTCACCCCGCCGCTGCCCATCGTGCTCGGCCACGAGATCGCCGGCGAGGTCGCCGAAGCCGGCGAAGGGACCGCGGTCCGGCCCGGGGACCGGGTCCTGGCGTACTACTACGAAGGCTGCGGGCGGTGCGGCTGGTGCGCGGAGGGCTCGGAGAACCTCTGCCCGAGTCCGGCGGCCAAGGTCGGATTCGATTCCGACGGAGGGCTCAGCGAATACCACCTGGCGTCGGCCCGCCGCCTGGTGCCGATCGCCGACAGCGTCGCCTTCGCCGAGGCCGCGGTCCTCGGCTGCTCGGGAACCACCGCCGTGCGCGCCATCCGCTGCGTGGCCCGGGTCGCGCCGGCGGAGACCGTCGCGGTGATCGGCGCCGGCGGCGTGGGGCTGGCCGTCGTCCAGGTCGCGGTCGCCGACGGAGCCCGCGTCATCACCGTCGACCCGCACGGCCCGAGCCGGGAACAGGCCCTGCGCTATGGCGCGGACACCGCGCTCGACCCGGCCGCCACCGACCCGGTCGCCGCCGTCCGCGCGGCGACCGGGGCAGGCGGCTGCGACGTGGTCGTGGACACGGTGGGCAGCGAACACACTCCCGGCCAGGCGGTGCGGATGGCCCGCACCCGGGGCCGCGTCGTCCTCGTCGGCTACACGGGCCGGCCGGCCGCCCTGGACGTGCTCGACATCGTCGTACGCGAAACCGAGATCCGCGGCTCCGTCGGCGCCACCCTCGCCGACGCCCACACGGTCATGGAGATGGCCGCGAGCGGCCTCATCCGGGGCTGCGTGGAAGCCGAATACCCCCTGGAACGGGTCAACGAAGCGCTGGCCCGTCTCGCCGAGGGGGGCGTGACCGGGCGACTGGTCGTCACTCCCTGACGGGGGGCCGCGCGCCTGCGGGGCATCCGCCTGCCTCATCTGTCCGAGACGGTCGGCCGCGGCACGTAGCGTCAGGGGTGTGAAGGACGTGCGCGTGGTGCTGATCGGCGGAACGTCGAACGCGGGGAAATCCGCTGTGGCCGAAGTGGTGGCCGACCGGCTCGGATTCGACTGCCGTTCCACGGACGGCCTGGCACGCCACCCCGGCCGGCCCTGGCCGACACCGGGGTGGGATGTTCCGCCGCACGTCGATGAGCACTACCGATCCCTCACGGTCGACGAACTCATCAGCTCCGTACTCGACCACTACCAGCGGCTGTGGCCCCGCATCGAGGAGCTGATCGCGGCGCACGCCGACGCGACAACGGGCCGCGCGGGCCTGGTACTCGAAGGATCAGCACTGTGGCCGACGAGAGTCGCGAACCTCACCCTGCCGCACACGGCGGCGGTATGGCTCACCGCGGACGAGAGCGTCCTGTCCCACCGCATCCACGCGGCCGGCCACTACGAGCAAAGGCCCGCCCCGAACCGCTACCTGATCGACAAGTTCCTGGCCCGCACCGTGCGATACCAGACGCTCATGCTTGACGCCGTCGGGCGGCTGGGCCTGGACCACATCGACGCGGGCACCGGCCGCCCCGTCGAAGAAGTAGCCGAAGCAGTGCTCCTCGCGTCGGCGAGGCAAGGAAAGGTGGGACGGGCAGCCGTCGACACCGTCTGAAACGATCGGCGAAGGGGCGTGGCGGACGGCCTCGGCCGTCGCCCAACAGCTCCGGTCAGATCGTCCCGGCGCGGTGAGTCCGGGCGGCACTGAGGTGACGTCCTGACGAGGAGGGGATACCCACAGTGATGGCGATCTGCTTCGAGTGACCGTCTCCTCAGCATTGCGCCACACTGGAGATATGACTTCGACCACTATTCCACCGATACATCATGAATTGTCCAACTCGTCGAAGCGACGGCGTTTGACAGCCCATGCGCTGGCGGCGCTGGGGGTCGCCGTCTGGGTGGGGCTGGAGATCTGGGCGATGATCGTGGTGGCCTATGCCACCAACGGCTTCGTGGTGCTGCTCATCCTGCTGGCGGGATACCTTCTCGGCGCGGGCGTGGCCAGGCGGGCCGGACTCGGCAACTGGGACGACATGACGGCGACCCTGAAGCGCCTGCGGCGTCGCCGGCCCGCGCCCGAAGGCGAGCAGAGCGCGACCGCGCCCCGCAAGCGGCCGATCGACAGCAAGAGCGGCCTGCAACTGCTGGGCGGCCTGCTGCTGATCATCCCGGGCTTCCTGTCCGATGTGGTGGCCCTCGTGGTGCTCTTCCCGCCGGTACGCAAGCTCATTGGCGCCGCGACCGGCGGGGCGCGCCGCTAGGAACCCTCCCGCCGGTCCGTTCGGCCCGCCGGGATTGGCGCCCGCGGCGCGTGCCACCAGTATGTGCCCGGACTCCTCAGCGCCGGAGCTCTCGTGCATCCCACCTCGGCCCAGGAAGCGGCGCCGGGCCAGGTTCGTCGTACCGTGTCCGAGATCGCCGCCGAGCAGTGCCTGGGCCAGAGCGTTCCAGGCAATGACGCCGTACGCCGCGTCAGTGACGATGGCACCGGTCCCCGGCAACCGTTCCAGCATCCGGGCCACATGCGGGCGCACCCGCCGCATGGCGCTGATGCCGGGGGGCACGCTCGACCCCGCCCGGCGGAACAGGTGACCGCGCTCGGCCGGCGTGAGTCGCAGCGCCTGGGCCAGCGCGTCCAGGATCCCGGCCGACGGCCTGGGCCCGCGGGCCTGCTCCAGCCGCGCGTAGTAGTCGACCGACATATGGGCCAGCTCCGCGACCTCTTCACGGCGCAGGCCCGGTGTGCGGCGAACGGTGCCGGTCTGTGTCAGGCCGATCTCGTGCGGACGCAGCCGCGCCCGGCGGTCCCGCAGGTAGTGGGCCAGCTCCTGCCGTGCCATACCGCCTCCCGTTCCTCCCGTTGCCAGGTACAGGCTGTCCCTGGCAGGGCGCCCGCGATCACGGAACCCTGGTGGCCATGAATGAACGCACAGCGCTGGTCACCGGTGCCAACAAGGGCATCGGCAAACATATTGCCCGGCTCCTCGTCGCGGAGGGACTCACGGTGTACGTGGGCGCCCGCGACGCCGGTCGCGGGCAGCGGGCCGTCGAGGAGATCGGTGCCGGCGCCCACCTGCTGATCCTCGACGTGAGCGATCCCGACGGCATCGCGAAGGCCACGGCGAAGGTGGACCGCCTGGACGTCCTGGTCAACAACGCCGGGGTCGCGCTGTCACTCGCGCCGCCGGCCGAAACGGATGCCGAGGAGTTCCGGCGCACCTACGAGACCAACGTGTTCGGGCTGGTGGCGGTGACCAATGCCTTCCTGCCCGCCTTGCGCCGGTCGCCGCACCCCCGCATCGTCAACATCTCCAGCGGTACGGCATCACTGACGTGGAGCGCGAACCCCAACCCCCAATTCACCCCGGGAAGCGGCGGTGCCGCCGCCTATCGGTCGTCCAAGGCGGCCCTCAACGCCCTGACCGTCCTTTACGCCCAGACGCTGGCCGAGGACGGCTTCAAGGTCAACGCGCTCGCCCCCGGCGCGCGCGCCACCGATCTCACCCCTCGGGCCGCGGCTCTCGGCGGCGACCCGGTCGAGGCCGCTCAGGGCGCCCTCCACCTGGCCCTGCTCCCGGACGACGGCCCCACCGGCGGTTTCTTCTCCTGGGACGGAACACGCGTGCCCTGGTGAAGCACGCGGGCATGCGCGACTTCCGCGACCTGATCGTCCGCGCCCGCATCCAGCTCGGCGGCCCGATTGTCCTGGTCTGGGACAACCTCCGCCTGCACCTGACCGCTGACATGCGTGCGTTCATCGAGACGAACGGCGAGTGGCTCACCGTGTTCCACCTGCCCACCTACGCTCCGGGCCTCAACCCACAGGAGGGCATCTGGTCACTGGTCAAACGCGAGATCGGTAACCTCGCCGCCGCGGACCTCACTCAGATCACCCGAGCCGTGAAACGTCGGCTCAAGAGGATCCAGTACCGTCCAGAACTCGTCGACGGCTGCCTCGAAACCACCGGCCTGGCCCTGGAGGACTGACGTGACTCATTCCTCCTCCCAGTTCGCGTAGTCGCCCATCGCCACGTCATCGCACAAGGTCTCCCACAACCCGTTGTCTGCAAGTGCGGTGGCATCGAGAGCAGCGAGGAGCCGACGAAGCTCGTCCGCCACCTCCTGGAACCTGCCCTCCTCGTCTTCCTCGTAGAACGGGAAGCGGGCGATGATGCCCGCGACGCACCGGTGGAAGGCTTCGAGGTCCCTGTTCACATGCCAGCCGGTCGCGGACCCGATCTTGGGGATCTGCACGACGCGACGCGAAGCCACATCGACGCCGAGCCCACCGAACAGGCCACTGGACCCAAAAACGACCACCCCGCTCTTACCGATCCCGTCCAGAAGCGTCGCCTCAGTCAGCGGTTGGTACTCATAACCGATCAGCCCTGCTGGGACGCCGACTTCCCGCAGATCAGCGGCGATCTCGGCAGGCACCCCTGGTGAGCAGCCGATACGGACCACGGCGTACCGGGGCAACGGCAACGGCGGGAAATCTTGAATCACGCGAGCATCATCCTCGTGCTCCGGCCACACCGGGAAGGCGCGAGCTGGCCCCTGCCACCCTGCGACGGGCCCCGACATCACTCAATCAAGTTCAGTAGCAGGACGGGGGCGCCCGCGGATCGGGGTTGGGCCGTTCGAGGGTTGGCGCGGATGACGGCTTTGAGTGGTGGGCCTGCCTCCTCGACGTGAGGGGAATGGGCATGGTGCAGCAGTTGGTGCAGGGGAGGTTGATCGGGGCGGGTGGCGGGCTGGTGATCGGCCGCCAGCGGCAGC
>NZ_FMCH01000504.1 GCF_900091855.1 Streptomyces sp. DvalAA-14 | reverse complement strand
AAGGCATTTCGGAGGATCCCGTCCGGCTTCTTGCGGCCGACCATCTCCGTGATCATCCAGCCCTGGACGACGGGGGTCGCATCGTCAACTCCACCGGACCATCACCAGCGCTTCGTTCAGGTGGTGTTCGGCGATGCCCTGCATGAACTCCCGGTCGGGGAAGTCCCCGTCGAGCAGGCGCAGCGGGCCGGCGGTCAGTGACAGGTGCTGGGTGAGTTTGTAGAGCGCGAGGCGGTCCTCGTCGAGGCCGTCCACCGCCAGTTGCCGGTACTGGCTGTCGGTATGGCGCAGGCGCAGGAACACGTGCTCCCACTCGACGTCGAAGTACAGCAGGTTCTCGATGTCGATCACGACGGGATGACCGTCCCGGTCGACCATGACATGGTCCAGACCCAGCTCGCCGTGGACGACGGAATACTCGGCGCGCGGCCGCACCGCCGCGGTCAGTTGACGCAGGCGCTCCTCCACCTCCTCGCTGGCATCGGCGATCCGGTGGTCGCGCGCCGTTGCCTCGGCGAGGCAGCGCAGCGCGAAAGCGAGCGCGGCCTGCTCGCACGAGGCCGGCCGTGACGTGCCGCCCGCGTCGATCAGGGCCACCTTGCCGAAGGACGGACCCCGGTGCCGGCGCATCACCGCCAGGCTCTCGGCCAGCCGCGCCATGGCGGGCTCCGCGGCCCGCGGGTCGCGGGTGCTCAGGTCCATCAGGTCCCCGCCGGGGACGTCCTCGACGATCGCGAGGTCGGCCGGGTAAAAGGTACGGTCGCGGTCGACCAGATGAACCTCGAGGACCCGAACGCCCAGCGACTTCAGCCGCGCATGCGCCGCCTCGAACAGCTCGAGCCCGACGCCGGGCGAGAACGGGTCGGCGAGGTCGCCGTCGTACTCGGTGGCCGGCCAGTAGTTCTCGGAGTCCCCCCACAGATAGGCGATGGCCGTCATGCCGTCGTCCATCGTCAGCCGGTACACGCCCTTCGTGGTGCCGCCGGCGACCCGCTCGACCGCGTCCAGTCGTCGCCCACCACCCAGCGCGGCCTGCGCCGCTCCCGCCAACTGGTCCCGCGTCACTTTCCTCCGCGCCACGCCTGCAGCCCGCCCTCCACCCAGGTAACCGGAGCACCCTACGCGGGTCGTCGTTCAATGCCGAACGATTTGTTCCGGGCCCCAGGCGGCAGGCCGCCCCGGAACGGCGGACCCGGGGCCGAGCTTGCTGCCGGAGGCAAGTCCGGCTGCGGCGTTGACATGTCGTGGGTTGGGCACGAATGTCGTGGTGCCCCCATGGGAGAGCGCTCTCTCACCTAGCCCCCGGGGCACCCGACACTCCTGTGTGGAAGGGCCAGTCATGCCCCCGTCCGGCCGACGCCCCACCGTACGCGCGCCACGCATCGCCGTCGTCTGCATCGTCCTGCTCGCACCGCTGTCGTTCGCCCTACCGGCCTCGGCGACCGCGCCCGCCGCCCGGTACACCGTTACCGATCTCGGCACCCTCGGCAGCGGCACAGCCAGTGTCGCCACCGCCGTCAACAATGCCGGGGTGGTGGTCGGTTACTCCGACGTGACGCCCAACGTCACCCAGCACGCCTTCAAGTGGTCCAGCGGCACGATGGCCGACCTCGGCACCGAGGCCGGCGGCGGCAACAGCCGGGCGAACGCCGTCAATGACGCGGGCCAGGTCGCCGGAACCGCGGACCGGCTGCCCGGCGGGTACGGGTACCCGGTGCGGTGGAGCGCGGGCGGCGTGATCCAGGACCTCGGCGGCCCGGTCACCAACCGGCTCGGCGTCGGCAACGCCATCGACCCGGCGGGCCGGGTCGCCGGCGGCCAGCGCCCGGCCGACTCCGAGGACGGCCCGGTGGCGATCCTCTACGACCAGGCGGGCAAGCCGACCGAGTTGGGGAGCCCGCCGGACAGCCTGAACGCCGCCACCGGCATCAGCGCGCAGGACGAGGTGGTCGGCGGCCCCGCGTTCACCTGGCACGCCGGCACCCTCACCATGCTCCCGTATCTGCCCGGCGGCGGGGGCGCGGGGGCGAGCGCGGTCAACGTCTCCGGCCAGGTGGTCGGCACGGTGGCCCTGCCCGCCGCGGCCGGCGGGCAGGACGCGGCGCTGTGGCGCAACGGCGAGCTGACGGACCTGGGCACCGTCGACGCGATCCAGTACAACCAGGCCAGCGCGATCAACGCCAGCGGGCAGATCGTCGGCACCGCCGACCCGCAGTGCCAGCCGTGTGCGGCCCCGGTTGCCTGGCTGCGCCAGCCGGGCGGCACACTCAGCACGCTGAACAGCCTGCTCCCGGCCGGCTCCGGCTGGGACCTGCAAAGGGCCAACGGCATCAACGACCGGGGTCAGATCGTCGGCGCAGGGCTCCACAACGGCAGCCCGCACGCTTTCCTGCTGAGCCCGGTCTTCGCCGCCACCGTGAACTTCGCACCGGCCGGCTCGCCCCTACCCATCGGGTACGCCGCCGATACCGGGGCCGCCTACGGCCCGAGGTCCGGCGGCCTCAGCTACGGCTGGAACGTCGACAACTCCGCCAACACCCGCAGCCGTACCTCCGCGACCGCCCCCGACCAGCGCTACACCACCCTGATCCATATGCAGCGGCCCGGCAGCGCGACCGTCTGGGAGCTCGCCGTGCCGAACGGCCGCTACACCGTCCACGTGGTCAGCGGCGACCCGGACCACACCGACAGCGCCTACCGGCTCACCGCCGAAGGCACCGTCGTCGTCTCCGGTACGCCCACCGCCGCCGCGCACTGGGTCGAGGGCACCGCGCAGGTCACCGTCTCCGACGGGCGGCTGACCGTGGCCAACGCGAGCGGTTCGAGCAACAACAAGATCGACTACATCGACGTCATCGCGTCCTGACACCTCATGGCGGCCTGACACCTCATGGCGGCCTGCCACCGATGTACCACGCCCGCGAGTTGGCGATGGACCGCATGACGGCGGAGGCGAGCGAGCTGGGCGCGGACGGCGTCGGCGGCGTGCGGCTGGACGTCGAGATCAAGGAATTCGCCTCGGACGCGGCCGAGTTCACCGCCGTCGGTACGGCGGTGAAGGCGGACGGCGCGGACCCGGGCCGTACCGGGACCTGGCTCAACAACAAGAGCCAGCCGTTCACGTCGCATCTGTCCGGCCAGGACTTCTGGACGCTGATCCGGTCGGGCCACGCGCCCCTCGGCATGGTCATGGGCTCGTGCGTCCATCACATGGCGCGTCAGCGGCTCGGCCAGGTGATGGCCAATGCGGGCCGCAACGTCGAGGTCGAGCAGTTCTCGCAGGCTCTCCGCAGTGCACGCGAACTGGCGACGAGCCGTATGCGGGCCGAGGCGGAGGACCTCGACGCCGAGGGGATCGTGGCGGTCAAGCAGCGGCGGCACGCCCACACATGGGCGTCGCACACCACCGAGTTCTTCGCGATCGGCACCGCGGTACGGCCCCTGCGCGACGACCACGTCATGGACCGGCCAAGCATGGTGCTGAGCCTCGACGCCTAGCTAGAAGCCCTGATCATCGGCGGCAGCGGCTTCCTCGGGACCGATCTGGTCCCCAGGCAACAGCAGCCGGCTTGTCACTCCCTCGATCTGCGGAACCAGGGGGATGCCGTGCTCGATCGTGCCGGTCCGGCGAAAGCCCGGACGCTTGCACTCGCCCGGATTCCGCCGGCCACCGGCGCCGACACGAACCCCCGTCAACGCCGGCACCGCTCCGGCCGCGGCACCCGACCCACCGGACCCTGCCAACTGCCCATCCGTGGCCACCGCGACCCACCCAACGCCCGCACCCCCAACTGGAATCGGATCCGCGCCCGTGCCCCGACCCGCGAGGGACCTGCTCGGATCGCGGAAGTTGAGCCGGATCCCGAGGGTGGGCGGCGCTCGAACGCGGGCGTCGGAGCTTCCTGCCGCCCACGTCGGCCCACTGCGTCCCAGCGTCGTCTCCACCGCGGGGACGTTCCGGCAGGTCAACGGGTGGACGTCCCACCAAGTGCTCAATGCCGCCGTGCGCCTGGCAGATGACCGGGATGAGCTCGCACACTCGGTGACGCAAGCCGGGCGGCGCGGCGCACCCGCATCGCGAGACCGACCGGCCACCGACTGAGGAGGAACGATGAGGGTAACCAGAGCTCTCGCATCAGGGGTGCTGGCGACCGCCGCGGTCGCGGCGATGACGGTGGGCTCAACCGCCACCGCGAGCGCGGCGCCCCAAGCCCGGGGGTCGTTCATCACAAGTGGGACCGTCGCCCCGGCGGTGACGTGCCCGTATCCCTATGTGTGCTTCATCGAGAACGGCAAGATCGGCGGCAAGTTCCAGGACGTCACGTCGACCTGGCAGCCGCTGCCGTCCGTGCCCGCGGCTCCGATAACGGTGGTCAACAGCCGTCACGACGACATCGCGTACATCCGCTGGGTGGGCGGGACCACCGCCTGCCTGCCGCCGGAGACCACGTTCTACGTCACCGGCGGTTCGCTGAACGCCGTGCGGATCGACAGCTCCGCGACCTGCAGCTGAACTGGTTGTTGCGAGGTGCCCCCGCCCAGCGGCGGGGGCGCCCTTCCCCCCAGGGAACCGCCACGGTGGCCCTCCCCGGACACGCGACGGCTCCCACGAGGGGACGGCTGCCGGGGTGGACGCCATGCCGGTTCGGTACCCCCTGAGCACCGTGGGGGTACGGACCGCGGTGCAGCCGGTGATCATCCGGCCGGTGCGTCGCCCCCCTTGCGGGCCCACCCATCGAGAGGAGTTGGCCCGCGGGTGCAATACAGTACGGCGCCGCGACCTCCCGGCTGCCATCTTCCCTGGGGGACCCTGACCAGTGACGACACCGCTCTGTCCGGATCCGGGAAGCTGGCCGGGACGAGCGCGTCACGGTGCCCGGATTGCGGGGAGCCCACACCCGTCGACGCCCGTTTCGTCACCTGGTGCGCGGCCTGCGGTTGTAACACCGACCCGCCCCCCGCGTGGCCGGCTGGAGGCACGCCGGCACGAGGTGGCCGCCCGATACGGCGAACAGCTGTACGGCGACTGGCCCGACAAGGGTGTCACCGCCCCGCGCCTGGACGCGGCGCGCATCGCCGGCTACGCCCTGGCCGTCGCGGTCCACCTGGTCACCGTGCTGCTCGCCCTCGCCGGAGTGCTGCTCATCGTGCTCGGCCGGGCCGTCATCACCCAGGTCGCGCTGGGCGCCGCGCTCCTGCTCGCGGCTGTGGCGATGCGCCCCCGGCTGGGTCGCCCGCTCCGGCACGACGTGATCCTGCACCGGGCCGCACCCCAGTGCTACAGGCTGTCCGCCGCTGATGTCGGGCTATGGCTGCACGGTGGTTCGGCGGACCCGATGCCGCGCGGGGGCGGACCCGTGGGCTCGGTGCCGGGTCGGCGCTCACCGGCAAGAACGGCCGCAGCCGCTCCCAGTCCGCGTCCGACAGACCGTCGTGCTCCCGCCCCATACGTAACACAACAGACAAGTGAGGCGGCAGCCGCATGATCGGCCGGACAGCTCCTAGCCAGTGCGGTGACCTGTCCGGTCACCGCACTAGGTTGCGGACCCGGCTCGGAGCTTTCGCAGGACCTGGCCGCAGCGGCGGGCGTAGAGGTGCTGGAACAGCGGGACCAGCGGGCCGAGGGCGCGGGTGTACCACAGCGCCGGCCGGCTGAAGGCGGTGACGGTGAACCAGACGGCGCCGTCGGGCGCCAGCTCCACCAGGAACGCCTCTTCGCCTCGCTCCGGGTGGCCCGGCAGCGTGCCGTAGCCGAATCCGATCCGGTTCTGGTCCGCCACCGCCCACACCACCTCGCACGGGGCCACCGGCCCGACGCTGCCGCGGCCGAGCAGCATCCGTACGCGGACCCCGGGCGCGGCCTGCTGCGCGCTCGCCGTCAGCCGGACCCCGAGGGCCCGGTGCATCCGCCAGGTCAGGACCTGTCGGCCGGCCGCGTCGAACACCTCCCGGCCGGTTCCCAGCCGGGTGCGGTACCGCAGGTGGCGGTAGCCCGGCGGCAACCGGCCGCCGGGCGCGGTGCCGCCGACCTCGCGATAGGTGAACCCCTGCGCGGCGGGATCCGTGCGGGATGTGCTGGCAGCGTCTGGGCGGTCTCGTTCGGTCATACCAGCAGTCTGCCCCGCCCCGGGGCCGGGCCCGAGGTGCCGGACCTGGCCTCGGCGCGGCGGGCACGGGGGGCCTCTTCCGGGATCGGGTAGGGCGCGCGGCGCTGTCACGGGGTGAGCGGGTCCAACTCCGCCCAGGCGTCGGGGGGCAGGTCGGACATCGCCCAGCCGGCGGCCGCCGTGGCCTCCGCGGCGGTGCGGGTGCCCGCCACGACGGAGGCCACGGCGGGGTGGCGCAGCGGGAAGCGGATGGCGGCGTGCGGCAGGACCGTGCCGTGCCGTCGGCACACTTCGGCGAGGGTTCGGGCGCGGCGGAGCACCGCCTCGGGAGCGGGGCCGTAGTCGTACGATGCGTCGTCGGGCGGCCACGGCCTGCTGAGCAGGCCCGAGTTGAAGGGGGCGGCGGCCACCACGGAGATCCCGCGCCGCGCGCAGAGGTCGAGCAGCGGGCCGGCGCTCCGGTCGGCCAGGGTCCACCGCCCGGCCACCATCAGCACGTCGACGTCCGCCTCCGCCGCGATCCGGGACAGCGGTGCCACGGCGTTCATGCCCGCGCCGACGGCGCCGACGACGCCCTGGTCCCGCAGGTCGGCGAGGGCCGGCAGCGCGTGCTCCAGGGCTTCGTCCAGGTGGTCGTCCGGGTCGTGCACGTACACGATGTCCACCCGGTCCAGGCGCAGCCGCCGCAAGCTGTCCTCGAGGCTGCGCAGGACACCGTCGTGGGAGTAGTCGGGCCGCCGGGTCAGCGCGTCGGGTACGGCGAAGCCGCCCGCGGCCAGGTCGGAGCCGGTGGGGGCCCGGTTGGGTGTCAGCAGGCGGCCGACCTTCGTGGAGACGGCGTACTCGTGTCGCGGGTGGCCGGCGAGCGCCTCGCCCAACCGGCGCTCGGACAGGCCGAGTCCGTAGTGCGGGGCGGTGTCGAAGTAGCGGATTCCGCTGTCCCAGGCGGCGTTGACGGCGGCGAGCGCGTCGGGCTCCGCGACGGGGCGGTGCAGGTTGCCGATGGGCGCGGCCCCGAACCCCAGGGCGGTGACCGCGACATCGGTACGGCCGAGCGGGTTGCTGTTCACCCCGCGGCGCCGGGTGCGGCTCTCATGGGTCTCCCTTGTCGTCGTGGCGGCTCGGCGCGGAGCCGATGAATCAGGTTCATCGTGCCGCGAGCACGATAAGCGGGGACGGTAGGCGGCGCAATGGGCCTGCCTGGCGCCCCTCTTGCGACCTCCGACCAGGATCGACCAGGAACTCCCGCTCCGGAAGGCAGCAAAATTGACCCGACTCTTCCCCTCGGGACATCCGGATGTCATAGTGACGGCGCAAATGAATCCGATTCATCGAGCCGAGGAGGAGTTGTCGCTGTGACTGGCGAACACGCTGACCCGTCCGAGGGACCCGACACGGCGGCCGCCCCCTACCGTCCGGGGTACGAGCTGGTCGCCGAGCAGCTGCTCACCTACATCGCCGAACAGAACCTGATGCCGGGCGACCGCCTGCCCACCGAGCAGGGACTCGCCCAGATCCTGGGCGCCACCCGCAACGTCACGCGGGAGGCGATCAAGGTACTGGCCGCGATCGGACGGCTCACCGTCCGCCGCGGGGCCGGCATCTTCGTGGCCGCCACACCCGGCGCGCTGAACGACGACCGGCTCGCGCACTTCCAGCCGACGCGCATGGAACACGTGATGATGCTGATCGACTACCGGCAGCTCATCGAGTCCGACACCGCGCAAAAGGCCGCCGGTCTCGCCACGCCCCTCGAGGTGCGGGCCATCGGCAAGAGCGCGGAAGCCTCCCTCGGCGCCGCGCTCGCCGGAGACGTGGCGGCGTTCGCCGCCGCGGACGAGCAGTTCCACGACGCGGTCGGCATCGCCGCGCACAACGTGTTCCTCCGGTCGAGCATCACCACGATCCGGCGGCTGATGTCGCAGACCGACATCCTGCTCTTCCACGGAGACGTGCCGGGCTCGCTGGAAGTGGCGGGCCGGCAGCACCTCGCCATCGCGGCGGCCATCTCCTCGGGCGGCGCGGAGAAAGCCGCCGAGCTGATGCAGGAGCACATCGACACCACCCGCCGGCAGGTCGAACGCAAGATCCGCGACCGGCTGTTCAACCTGACCGAGCCGGTCGGCGGCGCGGCCGCCCGGAAGCCGCGCGGGGCCCAGGACGGAGGGCCGGACGGCAGGCAGGAGGACTCGCCGGAGACCTCAGCTTCGTAAGTCCTCCCCCGGCGACCGCTCGGAGCACCCGGCACCGATGCCCCCGGCGGACCGTCCGGCGGAAGCCGCGGGCCCCCCACCGGGCCCACCCGCCGGGCCCACCGCCCGGCGCGGATCCCGCACGCCCGGTTGCCGGCCCGTCCGGGCCGCGAGCCCGGAGCGCCGCGCCACACCTCCGGCGTCGCGCCGTCCTGCGACGAATCGTTTCCGCTGTGGTGCGCCCGCAAAACGGCACGCCCCGCCGCTCCCCCCAACCGCCCCCGCCAGCCGGTCCGTTCACAGAAACAGAAAGCACGGATGAAGATCACTCATGTCGAAGTCCACCGGATCGACGTTCCCCCGGCAGACCCGCCGTTCTCCTGGCGGCGGGGGCTGAGCGGCAGTGCGCCGACCGGCGACGGCGCGGTTCTGCGCATCGGCACCGACGAGGGAGCCGAGGGCGTGGCGGTGTTCGCCAGACCGGGAGCCGCCGTCACCCTGGGGGACCTCGTGGACCGGGTGTTCCGCGACGAACTCGTGGGAGCCGACCCGTTCCAGCGGGAGTGGCTGTGGCACCGGGTGTGGGAGCTGGACCGGATCCACGAACTCCCGCTGCCCACCCTCGGTCTGATCGACATCGCGCTGTGGGACCTGGCCGGCCGCGTCCACGACCAGCCGGTCTGGCGGCTGCTCGGCGGTTTCCGCGACGCGATACCCGCCTACGCCTCCACCACGACCTTCGCCACGACCGAGGAGTTCCTCGACGTGGCCGACCAGTGCCTTGCCCTGGGCTACCGGGGCATCAAACTCCACGCCTGGGGCGAGGCGCGGCGCGACGCGGCGCTGTGCCAGGCGCTGCGCGCCCATGTGGGCCCGGACATCCCGCTGATGTACGACGGGTCGGCGGGCTTCGACCTGCCCGACGCGATCTTCCTGGGCAACGCGCTCGCCGAGGCCGGCTACCTCTGGTACGAGGAGCCGATGCGCGAGTTCAGCATCAGCGCCTACCAGCGCCTGGCCCAGTCCGTCGCGGTGCCGCTCCTGGTCGGTGAGACCTCGGACGGCGTCCACATGAACTCCGCCGACTTCATCAGGGCCGGAGCCGCGACCTTCGGTGTGCGCGCCGGCACCACGCTGCGCGGCGGGATCACCGGCGCCATGCGCACCGCGCACCTCGCCGACGCGTTCCGGGTGCGCGCCGAGGTGCACGGCTCGGACATCCCCAACCACCACCTGTGCATGGCCATCTCCAACACCACCTACTACGAGTCCCTGGTCACCGCCACGCACGTCGTGCGCGAGCGCCATGTGGACGACCAGGGGCTCGTCCACGCCCCCACCGGCCCGGGCATCGCCCTGCCGCTCGACTACGGCTACGGACCCGAACTCCGGCGCTTCGTCGAGCAGCCCCGCTGAACAGCAGTCGCACATGAGCCGAAAGAACAGAGAGGCAAGACAATGAGGTCTTCCGGATCTCCCAGAACCGCCCTGCGCCGCCGGGCGCTACGGGCCGGCGCCGCGCTGGCCGCCCTGGCCATGGCTGGCGTACTGGCCGGATGCGCCAGCGCGGAACCGACCAAGGACGCCGGCGCCCAGCCGGGCCACGCGGCGTTCAAACCGGTCACGCAGAAGGCCGGCTCGCAGATCACCGTCTGGGCGGACTCCACCCGCCTGCCCGCGGTGCAGGCCTACCAGAAGGCGCACCCGGACGTGAAGATGAAGATCGTCACGTACGACGGAGGCGCCGACGGCTCCACCTACCTCCAGACGAAGGTGCAGCTGTTCGACCGTACCGGCAGCGGCTGGCCGGACGTGGTGTTCGGCACTCCGACCGATGTGACCTGGGCCTCGGCGCCCACCAAGCCGGGCGCCACACCGTTCGCGGCGCCGCTGGACCAGAGCCTGGTGCCGCAGCAGACCCTGGACGGCTTCGCCAAGGGTTCGCTGTCGCCGTGCCAGTTCAACGGCCACACCTACTGCCTGCGCAACGACATCGCGCAGGTCGTGCTCTGGTACAACAAGTCGCTGATGGACAAGTGGGGTTACCAGGTCCCCACCACCTGGCCGCAGTACGAGGCACTCGGCGAGAAGGTCGCCAAGGAGCACCCCGGCTACCTGGTCGGCTCGGTCGGCGACACCAACTCCCAGGAGTCCTACCTCTGGTCGAGCCAGTGCCCCGCGTTCGACCTGGTCAAGCCCACCACCTTGCGGGTCGACCTGCAGGACCCGAAGTGCACCCGCATGTCGGGGCTGCTCGACAAGCTGATAGCGGCCAAGGCGGTCAGCACCGAGGGCTTCTTCAGCCAGGGCTTCGCCAAGAGCAGCGGCTCCAAGGTCCTGATGGCCTACGGGCCCTCCTGGTACGGCCAGTACCTGTTCAAGACCGCCTTCAACACCCCCGCCCGGCAGATCACCGCCGCGGCCCCGCTGGCCTGGCCCGGTGAGACCGCTCCGAGCACCGGCAACGTCGGCGGCGGGGTGTGGATGGTCTCCGCGCACAGCGCCAACCTCAAGGCGTCCACCGACCTGGCAACCTGGCTGACCACGTCGAACGACAACCAGGCGTCGGCGCCGACCTACCCCGCCTACACCCCGGCGGCCACCGCCTGGCTGGCCAACCCCGCCAACCGCGACTATTTCGCCACCGATGTCAGCGGTCCGTTCCGGCAGGCCGCAGACGAGGTGTGGACCGGCTGGTCCAACACGAAGTTCTCCGACGCGACCGCCTGGTCCAGCGTGGTCCTGCCCGCACTGACCGCGGGCAAGACGCTGACCGCCACGCTGCCCGCCTGGCAGAGCGCGATCAGCGACGAGGCCAGGACCAACGGATACCAGGTGACCAACCGATGACGCTGGCCACCCAGCGCATCGCCGTCCCCCGCCGCCGCGCAATGACGCGGCGGCGGGCCGGCAGTGCGGCGGGCTACCTGTTCGTCGCCGGGTACACGGTCCTGCTGGTCGCCTTCGGCGTGTTCCCCACCTGCTACGCCTTCTACCTGGCCTTCACCAACGAGGCGGGCAGCTTCACCGGGCTCAACCAGTTCACCAAGGTGGCCCGCGACTACCGCTTCGGGCCGGCCTTCGGCCACGTCCTGCTCTACCTGGTCCTGTGGCTGGTGGTCCTGGTCGTGCTCACCGTGCTGGTGGCGGTGGTGCTGCGCAGCCGGGTGCGGGCGAGTGTCTCGGCGCTGCTGCGGTTCCTGTACTACCTGCCGGGCGCGCTCGCCGGGGTGGCCAGTGTGCTGGTCTGGCTGTTCATGCTGGACCCGGACGTCAGCCCGGTGTCCTGGCTGCTCAAGGCCATGGGCCTGGACAGCTTCGCGGCGGTCCTGGCCCCCGGCGACCTGCCGGTGATCTTCATGCTGATCGCGTTCTGGACCGGCGCCGGCGGCTGGATGGTGGTGATGTACGGGGCCCTCAACAACATCCCCGACGAGGTGCTGGAAGCGGCCCGGATGGACGGCGCGGGACCCTGGCGGACCGCGTGGCACATCCAGATCCCGATGATCAGGCAGTGGATCGCCTATATGACGATCCTGGCCTTCGCGGGCGGCACCCAGCTGTTCGTCGAGCCGCAACTGCTGCAGACCGCCAGCCTCGGCCGGGTCAGCCCCGCCTGGTCGCCCAACCAGCTGGCGTACGTCTACGCCTTCCAGCAGGGCGACTTCAACGGAGCCGCCGCCATCTCCGTCTTCCTGCTCGCACTCGGGCTGCTGTGCGCGGGCCTGTTGGTGGCGCGCTCGAACATGTTCACGTTGGATGAGAAATGACGCAAAGTACTTCAGCTCCGCGCGTGCCGCGCCCGCGCGCCACCCCGTCCCGGGCCGTGTCGGCCGCGATCGTGGCCCTGCTGCTCGGCGTGCTGCTGGTGTTCTTCGTCCTGCCGGTGGTCTGGCTGCTGCTGGCCCCGTCGAAGACCGCGGGCCAGATCGTGCACGACAACCCGCTGTCGTTCGGCTCCTTCCGGCAGATCGGCGCGGCCTGGCGGCACCTGTTCGCCTTCCAGGACGGCGCGGTGCTGGTGTGGCTGCGCAACTCGGCGGTCTACTCGCTGGGTTCACTGGTCCTGACGCTGCTGACCAGTCTCCCGGCGGGCTACTCGCTGGCCCTGACCCGCTTCCGCGGCCGCAAGACGCTGCTGATCACCACCATGGTGACGATGATCATGCCGTCGGCCACGCTGGTGCTGCCGATCTTCCTGGAACTCAACCGCTTCCACCTGATCGGCACCATCTGGTCGGTGATCCTGCCGTTCTCGTTCTACCCGTTCGGGGTGTACCTGGTGTACATCTACTTCGCCACCAGCCTGCCCCGCGACCTGCTGGCGGCGGCACGCATCGACGGGTGCTCGGAGTGGCAGCTGTTCACCCGGATCGCCCTCCCGCTGGCCAAGCCCGTCGTCGGCCTGGTGGCCTTCTTCAGCTTCGTCGGGAACTGGAACAACTTCTTCCTGCCGTATCTCGTGCTGCCCAACAGCGACGAGTTCCCGATCCAGGTCGGCCTGAACCAACTGCTCACCTCCACCCCGTCGTTCAACCCGGTGGCCGGCGCGGGGCTGAACATCACCATTCCCGAGCTGTCGCTGGCGATCATCGTCGCGATCCTGCCCGTGCTGGTGCTGTTCCTGTTCTCCCAGCGCACTCTCGTCTCCGGCATGCTCGCCGGCTCCACCAAGGATTGACCCGCGCGGGGCCGCGGCACCCCTCCCCCGGCGTCGTCGCCGCGCCCCGCAGCGCCTCCCACCGCACCGGAACACCACCGGAACAACCGGAACACCTCGCATCAGTGAAGCCCCGGGAGTGATACGCATGAAGAAGACCGGACTGCGTCGCCGCAGTCTCACCGTGAGCGCGGGCGCGGCCGCCGCCCTGCTCGCCGGTTTCCTGTCCAGCGGCTGGGCATCCGCCGCCGCCCCGTCCCACCCGGCCCCGCGAGCCGCCGTCACCTTCTCCGTCGCCCCCGACGGGCACGGTTCGACCTGCTCGCCGCACGATCCCTGCGCGCTGACCACCGCCCAGACCGACGTCCGTGCCGCGAGCCGCACCGCGAACTCCGACATCGATGTCGTCCTGGCCGGCGGCACCTACCGGCTCGACCGGACCTTCGCCCTCGACGCCGCGAAGGGCGACGGCGGGCCGTCAGGTCACCGCGTCAGCTACCAGGCGGCGCCCGGCGCGCACCCCGTGCTCAGCGGCGGCGAGCAGGTCCGGGGATGGAAGCAGGGCCCGGGCGGCGTCTGGCAGGCGGTGGTGCCGGCCGGCACCGACACGCGCCAGCTGTATGTCGACGGAGTACGCGGCGAACGCGCCCGGGGCGCCGACCCGACCAGCTTCACCCGGACCGCCACCGGCTACACCACCTCCGACACGACCCTGGACAGCTGGCACAACATCTCCGACGTCCAGTTCGGCTACACCGTCGGCTGGACCGAGATGTCCTGCGGGGTGGCGTCGGTGGCGGGGACCACGGTCACCATGGACCAGCCCTGCTTCGACAACTCGACCAAGAAGCCCTACGGCGTCAACGCCAACCTTCCCGACTACGTCGAAAACGCGCGCGAACTGCTCGACGACCCGGGCGAGTGGTATCTCGACAAGCCGGCCCACACTCTCTACTACAAGCCGCGTCCGGGACAGGACCTCAACGCCGCGGACGTCGAGATACCCCGGCTGCAGACCCTGGTGTCCGGAACCGGCACCGAGGCCCGTCCCCTGGCAGGTGTCTCCTTCACCGGCATCTCCTTCGCGTACGGCGGCTGGACCGAGCCCAACGGACCCGACGGATTCTCCGAGGTCCAGGCCAACATGCGGCTGACCGGCGCCGACGCCTGGGACAAGCAGGGCTCCTGCGACCGCTACTCGACCACCGATCCCGGCACCTGCCCCTACGGCAACTGGACGATGACCCCCGGCAACGTCGTCTTCGACCACACCCAGGGACTGGCCATCACCGGCAGCACCTTCCAGCATCTGGGCGCGGCCGGCCTGCAACTGGGCCGCAACGTCGACGACTCCACCATCGAGGGCAACGAGTTCACCGACATCTCCGGCAACGGCGTCGAGATCGGCAACGGCGCCGACGCGGCCCCGGCGGACCTGTCCCTGCTGCCGGCCCGCAACACCGTCGCCGACAACTGGGTGCACAACGTCGCCGCCGAATACACCGGCGGCGTCGGCATCTTCCAGAGCTACACCCGCGACGACGTGATCGAGCACAACCAGGTCAACGACGTCCCGTACAGCGGCATCAGCTCCAACTGGGGCTGGGGCCACACCCCCACCGAGTCCGGCGGGAACAAGATCGTGGACAACCTGGTGTTCGACGCCATGCAGCTGCGCTCCGACGGCGGCGGCATCTACGTCCTCGGCCAGGAAGGCGACTCGCTCGCCGACGGCCTGCTGATCAGCGGAAACGTCGTCCGCAACGACAACGGGGCGGACGGCGGCCACGCCATCTACACCGACGGCGGCAGCACGAACATCACCATGACGGGCAACGCCATGTTCGCCAACGGCACCTTCTCCATGGGCGGCTGCAAGGAGGACGCCCTCCCCTACGGGAACTTCTCCTTCACCGGCAACTACGTCGAGAACACCACCCCGGACTGGCCGTGCGGCGCCCCGGACAACCTCACACTCGACAACACCCAGGTCGCCCCCGACGGCGCCGGTGTACCGGCGTCCCTCATCGCCGGCGCCGGCCTGGAGCCGCAGTACGCGCATCTGACAGCAGCGCCCGCAGGCACCGCCCCGGACAACCTCGCCCTGGGCAAGCCCGTACAGGCGCAGTTCACCGACGGCAGCGCCGCCGCCCTCCAGCCGGGCACGGTGCTGTCCAGCGCCACCGACGGCGACCCGGGCACCTGGGTGCAGGCCAGCGGCCAGTTCCGCTGGCAGCTGGTGGTCGACCTGACGAAGGCGACCACCCTCGGCTCGGCCACCGTCACGATGCCCGAGCCCCACTTCGCCACGGACTTCCACCTGGACACCTCCACCGACGGCGCCACCTGGACGACGGCCGGCACCGTCCACGACGCCGGCTGGGGCACCGTCCCCGTGCAGTTCGCCTCCCCGATCCAGGCCCGTTACCTGCGCATCGTCGCCGACAAGCCCGACGACTGGGGCCAGCGCGGCGACCAGATGGCCATCAGCGAGGTCGGCGCGTACGCCCCCGTGCCGGGCAACGCGAACCTGGCGCTGAACGCGCCCGCCCAGGCGCTGTTCATCGACCGCACCCAGGCGAAGATGCAGCCGGACTCGCTGCCGTCGTACGCCACCGACGCAGACCCGGCCACCTGGGCGCAGGCCACCGGCCAGTACCGCTGGATCCAGCAGGTCGACCTGGGCACGCCGCAGTCGGTCGATCTGGTCACGCTCCTCCAGCCGGACGGCAAGTTCGCCACCGACTTCCACATCGACGTCTCCGGCGACGACTCGACCTGGTACACCGTGGCGCGGCACACCGGTGCCGGCGCGGGGCTCACCGGTGTGCAGCTCGACAAGCCGGTGACGGCGCGCTATCTCCGGCTCATCGCCGACCTGCCCGACCAGGGCGGTCAGACCGGCGGCCAGATGGCCGTCAGCGAGCTGGGCGTCTACGGGCTCACCGCCCGGTAGCGGAAAGCGGCGAAAGCAGCCCAGGGCGGGGCGGGGAGCACATCGGCTCCCCGCCCCGCCCTGGCGTCGTCTCGGCCTGCCCCCGGCCGCCGAGGCAGGAAAGACCGTGGCAGTGGGCGATGACACCCCTCATGCGAGGGAGAACGTTCTCTCTTGACAGGTGATCGATCCGTTGCCATGCTGGCCAAAGAACGATCGGTCTTGCAGAGGTGGAGTCCAGCGGCCCGGCACATCATGCGGCCATCCCGATCACCGGCCTCCAAGCAGGACCACGCCATCGCTCCCCTTTCTCCATCCATGCATTGAAAGGAACACTGTGAGCACCACCACTGCTGCTCCGTCCGGTATCACCGGGGCGGCCTCTGCTCTGCGGCGGTTGTATTTCGTCCGGTTCGGGTTCGCTCTCGTCTGGGCCGCCGTGATGTTGCCGATGGCTTCGAAGCTGAATCCCGCCGTGGTCACCCTGCTCGTGCTGTACCCGCTGTTCGATGTGGGTTCAGCCGTCTACGACGCGAGGGTTTCTCGCGCCGGCGGATCGCCCGCGCTGCTGTATGTGAACATCGCGGTCAGTCTCGTCACGGCCATCGGTGTGGGCATCGCCTGTGCGTCCGGCATACCGGCGGTACTGCGCGTGTGGGGGGCCTGGGCGATCGTGGCCGGGCTGGTCCAGCTGATCGTGGCTGTCCCCCGCCGCTCGATGGGCGGCCAGTGGCCGATGATTCTCAGCGGCGGTATCTCCGTCCTGGCCGGTGCGTCGTTCATCGCCTCGGCCGGCGCGGACAAGCCCTCGCTGACCAGCGCAGCCGGCTACGCCGTGCCGGGCGCCGTCTTCTTCCTCGTCTCGGCCCTGCGTCTGGGCCGCGCCGCGAAGCGGGGCTGACATGGATGCCAACACCTACGACGTCATCGTGATCGGCGCGGGTCCGGTCGGGGAGAACGTCGCCGACCGGGTGGTGCAAGGCGGCCTGAGCGCCGCTGTCGTCGAGCGGGAACTGGTCGGCGGTGAGTGCTCCTACTGGGCCTGCATGCCGACCAAGGCACTGTTGCGGAGCGCGGCCGCGCTCCGGGCGGCCCGGCAGGTACCCGGCGCGCGTGAGGCGGTGACCGGTGGGCTGGACGTCGCGGCCGTCCTGCGCCGTCGGGACTCCTTCTCCTCGCACTGGGAGGACGACGGTCAGGCGTCCTGGCTCAGCTCGGCCGGGATCGCGCTGTACCGCGGCCAGGGGCGGATCAGTTCCGACAAGGTCGTCGAAGTGACCGGCGAGGACGGTGCCATGAGGTCGCTGACCGCGCGTCATGCGGTCGTCATCGCGACGGGAAGCGCCGCGCTGCTGCCCGACATTCCCGGTCTGCGGGCGGCGACGCCGTGGAGCAGCCGGGAGGCGGCTGCCGCGACGTCGGTTCCCGCGCGGCTCGCCGTCATCGGCGGTGGCGTGGTGGCCTCGGAGATGGCGGCGGTGTTCTCCGGTCTCGGGTCGTCGGTGACCGTGCTGGCCCGTGACGGTGTCCTGCCGCTCGCCGAGCCGTTCGCCGGTGAACGGGTCACCGAGTCGTTGCGGGAAGCCGGTGTTCGGGTGCTCCTCGGAGCGGAGGCCGGATCCGTGCAACGCGGCGGTGACGGCGTGGTGCGCATCACGCTCACCAGCGGCGAGCAGGTCGAGGCCGATGAGCTTCTCGTGGCGATCGGCCGTACGCCGAACACCCGGGAGATCGGACTCGACATCGTCGGCCTGGCCCCGGGCGCCTGGCTCACGGTGGACGACACGCTGCGGGTGGTCGGAGACGATGGAGAGCTGCTGGCCGACGGGTGGTTGTACGCCGCCGGTGATGTCAACCGGCGTGTGCTGCTGACCCATCAGGGCAAGTATCAGGCCCGCGCCGTGGGTGATGTCATCGTGGCGCGCGCCAAGGGCGAAGCGATCGAGGACAGCCCGTGGGGCCGGCACGTGGCCACCGCTGATGAGCGCGCGGTGCCGCAGGTGGTCTTCACCGAACCCGAGATCGCGTCGGTGGGGCTGACCGCGGCCGCCGCCGGGGCCGCCGGGCTCCGGATCCGCGTCGTCGACTACGACCTGGGCGCCGTCGCGGGATCGGCCCTTCACGCCGACGGATTCGCCGGGCACGCCCGGATGGTCGTCGATGAGGATCGGAAGGTGGTCGTCGGCTTCACGCTGGTCGGCCCGGACGTCGCGGAACTCCTGCACGCCGCGACCATCGCGATCGTCGGTGAGGTACCGCTGGACCGGCTGTGGCACGCGGTGCCGGCGTTTCCCACGATCAGCGAGGTGTGGCTACGGCTGCTGGAGGCCTACGGCCGCTGACCGTCCGTGTGATGTCTCGTCCCGTCGTGAGGGCCGACGGCGCCGCGCCAGCGGAACCTCACGATGTATCAGAATGTGTCTTCTATCGTTATCAATGGCCGAAGCACGCCGATATCGATCGCAACGTCAGGAGCAGAAAATCATGCAGACAAAGATTACGTTGATCATCGACAACCCGGCCGATGCCGCCGCGTTCGAGTCCGAGTTCCCCGCGCTCGCGCGTCGTGCCGCCGCCCTGCCCGGGCTGGCGAGAATCGAATCCGCGAAGGTGTGGCCCAAGGAGGACGGAACTCCGACTCCCGCACACCGAACGCTCGACCTCTATTTCGACGATTACGACGCCGCCTCCCGGGCCGTCACCACGCCGGAAGGCGGTGCCTTTTTCGAGCAACTCACAGGTCTGAAGGTCGGGTTCACCGGCCTGTTCTCCGAGGTGGAGGACTCCCGGACCGCCTGACCTGAGGCGCGGGCGTTGCGTTGGGAGCACCGGAGCGATGGCCGCTCCGGTGCTCCCGTTTTGCGTGTTCAGGCACCCGGCGACCTCCACAGCCACCGCAAGGCAAGAGAGAACGTTCAGTATTGACAGCAGGGAAGCGACGGACGAGACTGCTGCGAGACAGAACGTTAACTCTACCTGAGGGGCCCGTCGGGTCGCGGGAGGCACCGTGTTCGTCGCGTTCGCCCACGCATTCAAGGCGCCCGACGTGGGCAGGAAGCTGCTTTTCACGCTCGGTGTCATCGTGGTGTACCGGCTGGGGAGCCACGTCCCGCTCCCGGGCGTCAACTACCGGGCGGTCCGGCAGTGCCTGGACCAGACCTCGGGCAGTCAGGGGCTGTTCGGACTGGTCAACCTGTTCAGCGGAGGCGCCCTGCTGCAGATCACCATCTTCGCGCTCGGTGTCCTTCCCTACATCACCGCCAGCATCATCCTGCAACTGCTGACCGTGGTCATCCCGCGCCTGGAGGCCCTGAAGAAGGAGGGCCAGGCCGGTACGACGAAGATCACCCAGTACACCCGCTACCTGACCGTGGGGCTGGCCGTCCTGCAGGGCGCCGGCCTGGTGGCCACCGCACGCAGCGGCTCGCTGTTTCAGAACTGCCCGGTGGCCGGCCGGATCGTTCCGGACCGCTCGATCTTCACGAACATCACCATGGTTATCACCATGACCGCTGGTACGGCTGTGGTCATGTGGCTCGGTGAGCTCATCACCGACCGCGGCATCGGCAATGGCATGTCGATCCTGATGTTCATCTCGATCGCCGCCACAACCCCCTCCGCCCTGTGGGCAATCAAGAAGCAAGGGACTCTGGCCGACGGCTGGATCGAGTTCGGCGGCGTCATTCTCGTGGCGCTGGTCCTGGTCGGCCTTGTGGTGTTCGTGGAGCAGGCCCAGCGTCGCATCCCGGTGCAGTACGCGAAGCGCATGATCGGCCGCCGTTCCTACGGCGGCACAGCCACCTACATTCCGTTGAAGCTGAACCAGGCGGGCGTCATCCCGGTTATCTTCGCCTCGTCACTTCTCTACATCCCGTCATTGATAGCGCAGTTCGCCCACGGCAATGCAGGATGGAAGGCCTGGATCGCACAGAATCTGTCCAAGAGCGACCATCCTCTTTACATCACCGTGTACTCCTTGCTCATCGTGTTCTTCGCCTTCTTCTATGTCGCGATCACCTTCGACCCGGACGAGGTCGCCGGCAACATGAAGCAGTACGGAGGCTTCATACCGGGGATCAGGGCCGGGCGGCCGACCGCCGATTACCTGCGTTACGTACTCAACCGCATCACCTGGCCGGGCTCGCTGTATCTGGGGCTCATTGCTCTCGTGCCCACCATCGCGCTGGCCGTGACCGGGGCAAGCCAGCAGTTCCCGTTCGGCGGGACGAGCATCCTGATCATCGTCGGGGTGGGCCTGGAGACGGTGAGGCAGATCGAAAGCCAGCTCGAACAGCGCAACTACGAGGGCTTCTTGCACTGAAATGCACGCTCCGCGCGCAAGGCCGTTTGTCGAAAGGAAACATCATGGGAATCCGCATTGCACGCCGCGCCGCAATCACCGGCGCTCTCTCCTCGGGCGCTCTGGTCCTGCTGGGTGCCGCCTCCGCTCCGAGCTTGGCGGTGGCGACCGGCGACGTGTCTTCCCCGAAGCCGACCGTCGTGCTCGTCCATGGCGCGTGGGCGGACTCGTCCAGTTGGTCACCGGTGATGGAACGACTGCGCAAGGACGGCTACCCGGTCCGAGCCATCGCCAATCCGCTGCAGGGACTCACCAGCGACTCCGCCTACGTCTCGAGTTACCTGGCCACCATCGACGGGCCCGTGGTGCTGGTCGGCCACTCCTACGGGGGCGCCGTGATCACGAACTCCGGCGCCTCGGATCCCGATGTCAAGGCGTTGGTCTACATCGCCGCTTTCATCCCCGCGCAGGGCGAGACGGTGGGCGAGCTGGCTGCCAAGTCCTCGTCGCCCATCCCGCTGATCTCCACTCCCGTCCCGGACGGTACGGACGTGTCCATCGACCCGGCCCATTTCAGGGAAGTCGGCGATGTCGACCCGACCGCGGCCGCCGACCTGGCGGCTGTCCAGCGGCCCGCCAACACCAGGGCGGTCTCCGACGCCAGCGTCGCGGAAGCCTTCCGTACCGTGCCCTCCTGGAGCCTGATCACCCGTCAGGACCACGCGATCACTCCCGACGTCCAGCGGTTCATGTCCGAGCGAGCGGGTTCGCACACCGAGGAGGTCAACTCCTCCCACGCCGTGATGATCAGCCGTCCCGACGTAGTCACGCACGTGATCGAGGAAGCCGCCCGCAGCACGCGGTGACACGTGTCCCGGCCCCACACGAGGGCCCATCGGCCGCCGTGGACGCCTGTCGCCGGCCCGCGGCGGCGACCGCGGAGGGAGCCGGAACGGCTGACACAGGTCCGTTTTCAGCAAGCCTTTGTCGAGATGTTCAAGGAGAGGTGTCATGACTGTGGCCACGCGCCAACAACTCGGCCGGCTGGTCGAGACCCTGCAACGGACCATCCCCGCTGGGCGGGTGGTCACCACCGGGCCTGGCTACGACGCCGCCCGACAGCTGTGGAACGGCGCTGTGGCCTCCCGCCCGGGTGTGATCGTCCGGTGCGTCGATCCGTCCGAGGCCCGCGACGCAGTGCTGGCCGCACGGGAGTTCGGTGTGCCTCTGTCGGTGCGAGGCGGCGGCCACGACTGGGCCGGAAGGGCACTGAGCGACGGCGGTCTGACCGTTGACCTCACCGACCTGCGCCGGGTGACGGTCCACCCCGCGGCAGAGGTCGCCGAGGTGTCGGGAGGGGCCACGGCCCTCGATGTCGCGCGCGCCGCTGAGCCCTTCGGCCTGACGGCGGTGACCGGAACCGCCGGCTCCGTGGGCATGGCAGGTCTGACGCTCGGCGGTGGCTACGGACCGCTCAGCGGTCGTTTCGGCCTTGCTGTGGACAACCTGCTGTCCGCCGACCTGGTGCTCGCCGACGGTTCGGTCGTCTCCGTGGACGAAGAACGGGAGCCGGACCTGTTCTGGGCGCTGCGCGGCGGCGGCGGGAACTTCGGCCTCGTCACCTCGATGCGGATTCGCCTGCACCGGGTGCCGACGCTCCTGTCCGGCATCGTCATGTACCCCTGGGACCAGGCGGCGACCGTACTGGCCGGGTTGGCGGACATCGTGCCCGGGGCACCCGACGAGCTGACCGTGCAGTTCGGTGTCCTGCCGGGTCCCGGCGGCGACCCCGTGGTGTTCCTGGCGCCCACCTGGAGTGGCGACGACACCGCGGCGGGGGAACGCGAGCTCGCGCGGCTCGACACCCTCGGCACGCCCTTGCTCTCCCAACTCCTCCCCACCACCATGCCGGAGAAACTCGCCGCCATCGACGCGCAGTTCCCCTTCGGACGGCACGCGGAGATCCGTTCTCGTTGGGTACCGGCGCTCACCACGGGAGTGCGCGACGCGCTGCACCTCGCAGGCTCCGGCCTGACCTCGCCCTGTTCGGCTGTGTCCCTGCACTGCTTGCACGGCGCCGCGGCACGGGTACCCGTGACGCGGACGGCGTTCGGCAACCGTGACCCGCACCTCATGGTCGAGATCATTGCCCTCTGGGAACCGGGCGACGCCCGCGCGGCGGACCACCGCGCCTGGGCCGGCGACCTGAGCAGTGCCCTCGAGCCCGAGGCGCTACCGGGCGGTTACCCCAACCTGCTCGGAACGGACGAGGTCACGCAGATCGCGCACGCATACGGTCCGAACACTGAGCGGCTGCTCGCGCTGAAACGCCGTTTCGATCCGGACCACGTCTTCCGCGCGATCCCGCTGCCGTTCTCGTCCGCGTCAGAGGTTGCCTGCTCGTAGCCGGAGGGCAGCAGGAAGCTGTTGAGGCGGTCAGACGGCGCAGTGGACGGGGCGGGGCAGGGTGCCGTCGATGAGGCGGGCGGCGAAGAAGCGTTCGGTGACGAGTTGTTGGCCGGTGGTGAGCGGGGTGCCGGCGGGGGCGAGGTGCAGGTCGGGGCTGGTGGCGAGGTCGGCGCCGGCCGGGTGCCAGTGCAGTCCGTCGGCGGTGGCGGTCAGCTCCGGGACGCTGGAGTCCGCGCCGATTTCCGCGCCGGTTTCCGAGAACCCGCGGCGCAGCAGCGGCCGTGCCGCGAAGTGGTCGGCGGGCAGGCCGAGTCCGGCCAGCAGCTCGGCGACGGCGGGGATCTCGTGGGCGTTGCCGGTGGTTTCGGTGAGGGCGACGCGCGGGGGCAGGCCCAGGTCGATCAAGTGGCGGATGCCGTCCATGGTGCGTCGCCAGGAGCCCTCCCCTCGCTGCGCGTCGTGGGTGGCAGCGCTGGCACCGTCCAGGGAGGTCTGGACGGTGAGCTTGCGGCCGGCCAGCGCCCCGAGGGGAGCCGCGCGGCGGCCTCGTAGCAGTATGGCATTGGTCATGACGACGGTGGGGAGTTCGGCCGAGGCGTAGTCGAGGAGGCCGGTGATGTGCGGGTGCAGGAACGGCTCGCCACCGGTGACGTACAACTCGCTGAATCCGGCCTGTACGGCTTCGTCGACGAGGGCGCGGAAGGTGTCGGCGGGCAGGGTGCGGGCGAGAGCCTTGGGGAAGGAGGCGACGGCGCAGTAGC
Organism: Streptomyces sp. DvalAA-14; assembly: GCF_900091855.1. Classification (GTDB taxonomy): domain Bacteria; phylum Actinomycetota; class Actinomycetes; order Streptomycetales; family Streptomycetaceae; genus Actinacidiphila. The sequence goes on along the minus strand of NZ_FMCH01000504.1, from coordinate 33,337 downwards.
GGCAGGCCAGGTTGCAGTGGAAGTTGGTGTAGATCCACAACCGCGACGGGAAGTAGGGGGTGCCGAACAGCGGGACGACCGGCCGGTCGCCCTCCATGGCCTGCGGCGCGCTGTCACCCCAGCCGTCGTCGGTCGGCCGGAACCGCGACGGCAGGACGGAGCGGTAGAGCTGGTAGCGGCCCCGGGAGCGCTCGAGCGGCGGCAGTACCTCCAGGCAGGTGGTCCACCAGCCGGTTTCGATGGTCTCGGCGAAGATCTCGGGGAGCCCGGCGCCGCGCATCGAGCGGGCCTGCGCCTGCCAGTCGTAGGCGAGCGGGACCAGTTCGGCGGCGACGTGCCCGTCGGACACGTCGAGGATCGCGTACCAGACCTCGCGGCGCCCGTCGTTGGCGGGTTTGCCGAGTACGCCGACGTTGACGGCGAGGGTATCGCCGATGCGTCGCTGCCAGGGCAGACCGGTGTGGGTGCACAGGACGACGTCGGCTCCGGATGCGTCGACCCGCAGGCGGTGCTCTTCCTCGGGGAGCGACTCCCACCAGAAGTCGTTCAGCGCCAGTGTCGAGCCGTGAACCATGTGGACGTCGACGCCGTCGATCGTCTCCCGGAGCTCGGTGGGCAGGGTGCCCATGTGGGCGGCGAAGTCACGGCTGGTGGTGGCGAGCGTGTGGTCGTAGACGAGCTGGGCGTACTCGTTGTCCTTCGGGTCGCGATAGCCGCAGCCGCAGTCGGTGTCGCGGCGGGCGACGGCCACGTCGTAGTTCCCGGCGACGCACTCGATACCGTTGTCGGTGAGGATCGGCCACAACGCGTTCACCTCGGCGCCGAAGCCGCCGAGGTCGCCCAGGCAGAACAGCCGCTCGGCGCCGCGGGCGCGGGCATCGTCGACGAACGACTGCAGGGCGTACGGATTCCCGTAGGGCCCTCCGCAGACTGCGATGCGCATGGCGTCGGTCTCCAAGGTGTCGATGGGAAGGGAGCGGGCGCTGTCAACTGCGGCCGGCCGGCGCCGTTCTCAGCGATCCGTTCGGGAAGAGGCGGGGGCCCGCGGTGTATCGGACCTGGATGGCTTCGGGGTCGACGCCGGCGAAGTAGAGCAGTTTCAGGTACTGCATGAAGGCGATCATGCGCCAGGTCCCGTGCGCGGTCAGGCGGCGTGAGGAGGCCGTCGAGGTGGCCGGCACCACCCTCAGCGCCCCGCGTTTGTGCAGACGCCGTGACATCTCCAGGTCCTCCATGATGGGCAGTGCGGGGAAACCGCCCAGGGCGTCGAAGTCGGTACGGCGGATGAACATGGCCTGGTCGCCGAAGATGTGGTGGAGGCGGCGGGCACGGGCGTTGGACGTCCATGCCAGGTAGTTCAGCGCGGGTGTCCGGCGGTCGAAGCGGAGACTGAGGCCGCCGCCGACGACGGCCGGGTCGGCGAGTGCGACCCTGATCTGGCTCAGGGCGTCGGGATCGACGGCGGTGTCGGCGTGGACGAACCACAGGATGTCACCGGACGCGTGCCGGGCCCCCTCGTTCATCTGCCGGGCCCGGCCGCGCTCACCGGCGATCACGGTGCTCAGCGGCGCGGCGAGTTCGACGGTGGCGTCGGTGGAGCCGCCGTCCACGACGATCAGTTCGCAATCGGGGAACCCGCGGCGCAGGCGGCTCAGCGCGCCGTGGATCGTGGCCTCCTCGTTGAGTACCGGGACGATGATCGACACCTGGTTCATGGGCTCTCCGTGAACTGGGGCGCAGCGGCGGTCGGCGCGGGCGGCGCCGGGTCCGGCAGCAGTGCGGCGGCGCCCTCGGGGTGTCCGGACCCGGCGGTGGACGCAGCGGACCCGCGATGCCGCCGGGCCTCGGCCGTTTCCGGTCGGGCTGGCTTCGCCATGAACAGGATCGCGGGGACATCCCCGCGGGCAGGGGCGCTCACCCGTCGAACCGGTGGACGAAACCGGCCCCGCTCAGGCTGCCCGGTGCGGGCAGCACGTGCCCGGCCAGCGTGGCGAAGACTTCCCTGCTCTCCGCCATGCGATCCAGCAGTGCCTGCACCGGTTCCGGTTCGGTGGCGACGCCGTTGGCGTAGTCGGTGACGAAACCCACCAGCGCCATGGGGAGTTCGGCCTCGCCGGCCAGCACCACCTCCGGGCCGGCGGTCTGGCTGACGGCGCTGACGCCCGCGGAGGCAAGGGCGGCCACCTCCGCCCGTGAGTTGAAGCGGGGGCCGTCGACGTGCCCGTAGACGCCGCGTGTCGCGACCGGAACCCCGGTCTGCCCGGCGGCGGTGATCAGAGCCCGGCGCAGCGGCTCGCTGAAGGGCCGGTCGAAGATCCAGTGGCCGCGGCCTGCCACTCCGGGCATGTCGTACCAGGAGCAGAGGGTCCCGTCGGGAAGCCGGTTGGCCGGGAAGTACAAGTCGTCGAAGACCACCAGGGAGCCCGGTCGCAGGTCGGGGTCGAGGGAGCCGCAGACGGTGAAGGACACCACGGCTTCCACCGCACGGGCCAGCAGTGCGGCCAGGTTCGCCTTGTGGTCGACCTGGCTGGAGAGCCGGTGATGGGCGGCGCCGTGCCGGGACACCTGCACGATCTCGGTGGCCCCGAGGCGTCCCTCGGTGACGGTGACCGCGCCGTGGTCGGTCGTGACGGTCCGCTCGACCGCCTCCTCCAGGCAGGGCCAGTCGTAACTGCCGGAACCGGTGATCACCCCTATGCGCATGGATGATTTCCCCTTCGGTCGCATGACCGCTGAGCGGCCGGCCGGGTACTGACCTCGACGATCGGCAGCAGGCTGCGCAGCGCCGCGTTCTCCGCCGGGTCGAGCACGGCGTGCTGCACGCACGCGGGCACGAGGGTGCCGTCCTCGGGATGGGCCATGGCGTAGTGGCAGGCTGCCAGCCGTTCCTGGGTCTCGCGCAGCCCGGGCTCGGTGGCTTGCTTGCCACGCCGCATCATCTCCCAGGCCGGGGCGACGACATCGGCGTCCATGAACTGGTGCATGACGAAGGTGACCGGACGCACCCGCATCCGCTCGCGGACCAGCCGCAGCGGCCCGACCCGGCGGACGGTGCGGGCGAGCCAGCCAAGGCCCGTCACCGCCACGGACGGGTACCGGGCCACCACCCGCAGCACCCTGACCGCAAGGAGGGCGGGCGGGGTACCGGTGAAGGTCATCTTCCCGAAGCGGCGGAAGAACACGTCGCGTACGCGGAGGTCGCGCGGATCGTCGCCGTCGAGGAACGGGTACCACCGGCGGCCGACGTAGAATCCGTAGGCCGTGCGGTTGCAGCGCACATCGCCGTTCTCAAGGACCCGGTACTGCAGCCGGGTTCCGGCACCTCGTTCGATCTCCGCCCATACCGCGTCCGGGGTCGCCTCGCGGAAATCCTCCTTCCAGCGGCGCTCGTCGCCGAGGAAAGCGGCGGGTTGGAAGGAGAACATGCCGTAGCCCATGGCATGGCAGTCGCGAATCACCCGCGCGATCTCGTGGAGGTTGCCCGAGGTGACCGTCATATTGTGGGCGAGGAAGAACCGCACCCCGTGCTCGCGCCGCAGCCGGGTGAACATGGCGGCGAACCGGGCCCGGTACGGGTTGAGGGACTCCTCGTCGGGCGGGCGTTCGATGCCGCGTCGGCCGTACATGAACTTGTCGAAGTGTGCCGCGAAGGACAGCCGGGCAAAGCGTTTGGTGCCGTCCGGGCCGAGTGCGAGGCGGGTGAGGTAGTCGTCGTCGAAGTCGCCGTGGGTGAAGCTCATGGGTTCCCGGCCGTGGTCCCGCATGATCGCCAGCGCGGCGGCGTGGTCGTCGGGGGCGAGCAGGCTCACCTCGCCGCCGATGAGCTGGGTATGGGCGCGTGGCCCGCGCAGCTCACGCAGCAGTCCCATCTGCGCGGTGATCTGTTCGTGGGTGTGAGGGCCGTCAACGCGTACCTGGTTGGCGTCGCGGGAGTGGTAGCAGGGGGTGCACTTGAGGTTGCATTTGGGGAAGACGCCATGGGTGCCCTCGCAGCCGACGCCGTGCCGGCCCAGGATCTGGCCGGGGGTCCTGGCGACATCGGGAAGTTCCGCCCAGCGGCGTCGCATGGCCGCGGCGAACTCGGCGTCGTAGGGGCGGGTGGCACGCTCGAGGGCTCGCAGCGCGGCGATGACCGGCATCACATGTTCTCCTGCTGGGTCCGGGCAGCCGCGAAGGCCGACCGGGTGGCGGGGGGCGCGGGCCGGGCCCGGCGCGGTCCGCGCCGCGGCAGCCGGGCGTACAGCGGCATCAGGGCGTCCCCGGCAAGGACGTATCAGCGCGGCGGCTGAGCGGCGTACGTGCCGAAACAGCCGCGGTGCACGGCAGGAAGCCCCGGGCCAAGGCATCGCGCCGAGCGGAGCCAGCGGATTCGGCGCCGTCGCCGCGTGGACGGCGCCCGGAAACGTCGCGGAGGATCATCGGCTCGCCCCTCTGCGGAGTTTCAGCAGCGCGCCGATGGGGCCGCCGCGCCGGGCCAGACCGGCGTAGACATCGGCCAGGGCCGTGTGCCAGGGCCCGTCGGCGTAGGTCGGGTAGGGGTGCACGGTGCGGGCGTACTCCGCGGCCGTCCAGCCCAGACGCACCGCCGCCGCCAGGTGGGCGATGGTCTCCCCGGCCCGCGGAGACACCACCGTGGCACCGACGACCTTCCCGCGCGGGCCCAGCACCAGGGTGGTGAAGCCCTCGGTACGGCCGTCGGCGACCGCCCGGTCGACCCGGTCGTTCTCCAAGGTGTGGACGCGGACTGTGTCGCCGTACTTCTCGCGCGCCTCGCCGGCGGTCGGTCCGACCCGGGCGATCTCGGGGTCGGTGAAGGTCACCCGGGGCACCGCGCGGTAGTCGATGGGACGGCGCACCCCGAGCAGCGCGTCGGTGGCGGCCGACCCGCCCTGGGTACCGCCCAGGTGGGTGAAGGCAGAACGGCCGGTCACGTCTCCGGCGGCGTAGATACGGTGGTTGGTGGTACGCAGCCGCCCGTCGGTGCGAACATCGCCGCTCTCGGTCAGCTCGACACCGGCCGCCTCCAGCCCCAGACCCCGGGTGGCGGGGCGACGGCCCGTGACGGCCAGCAGCGCGTCGTAGGGCAGAGGGCCGCCGGGCCCATGCACGGCGCCGGCATCGACGCTCACCGCGCGGTAGCCGGTCCGGACGGTGACGCCCTCGGCCTTCAGCCGCTCCCCCAGCACGAGTGAGGCACGGGGTTCCTCACGGGGTACCAGCCGGTCCGCCGCCTCCACGAGGGTGACCTGCGAGCCGAGCCGGGTGAACGCCTGGCCCAGCTCGCACCCGACCGCACCGCCCCCCAGCACCACCAGGCGCCGCGGGAGTTCGGACAGTTCCCAGACGGTGTCACTGGTCAGCGGTCCGGCCTCCGCCAGGCCGGGGACGGGCACCAGAACCGGCGAGGAGCCGGTCGCGACCACCGCATACCGGAAGGAGACCTCCCGCTCACCCACGATCAGCGTTCTCGGGCCGCTGAAGGACGCCGTGCCGTGTGCGACGTCGACTCCGAGCGGGGCGAGCGCCGCGGCCGCATCGTACGGCTCGATCGCGGCGATCGCCCGCCGCACCTCGCTCATGGCCGCCGCCAGGTCGACGGGGCCGTCCGCCGGCGGGAGCCCGTAGGCGGCGGCGCGCCGGGCGGCCTGGACGTCGGCGGCCACGTGCAGCAGCGCCTTGCTCGGGACGCACCCCCTCCACAGGCACTCCCCGCCCAGCCGGTCCCGCTCGACGAGAAGCGTACGGGCGCCGAAACGCCCGGCGGTGCGCGCTGCGGTCAGGCCGGCACTGCCGCCGCCGATGACCACCAGGTCGTACCTATTCATGCTTCAGGCTTTCTCGTCGGTCCGCCGTCGTGGGCGCGTGAGGGAGACCGGCCGACACCGTCGGGGCATTCCCTGTTCGACCCCATGATCACGGGCACGGTGGCCGTCCCGCGTCATCCGTCCGCTTCCGGCGTGTTCGCAACGGAATGCAGAAGGCGGCCGGGCAGGGTTCGCGATGGAGAGGGCAGTGCGAGCGGTCACCCATGGGTGGGACCGAAGGAGAGGGCTGGATGGACGAACTGGACTGGCGGCGCTTCGTCGCCGCCTACCACCAGGCGCACCCCGGCATCACCGAACAGCTCTTCCTGCTGGCCGACACATCCCCCTACGCCTGGCTTGCCGAAGTGCTGCACGGCACTTCCGGCACCCTGCTCGATCTGGCCTGCGGCTCGGCACCCACCCGCGACGAACTGACCGACGCCGACTGGGTGGGCATCGACTCCTCGGCCGCGGAACTCGCCGTGGCGGCGCGCCGTGGCCGCGGACCGCTGGTACGGGCCGGCGCGGACCGGCTGCCGGCCGCCACCGGGAGCGTCGGCGCCGTATGCGCGGCCATGTGCCTGCCGGTGGTCACCCCCCTGCCGCGGGTGCTCCGGGAGGTCCGGCGGGTGCTGCGACCCGGAGGGACGCTCGCGGCGCTGGTGCCCTCCCGGTCCGGGCTCTCCGCGTCCGGCCTTGTCGGCTGGCTGCGGGTGATGGCAGCCCTGCGCGCGGTCCGCCAGCCGTGGCCCAACCCGCGGGCCCGCGACGGACTGGCCGCTCTGCTGGGCACGGCGGGGTTCCGCGTCCGCCACAACGAGCGGCGCGTCTTCACCCTCGCCATCGACTCGGCCGACGCGGCGGCCCTCCTTGTCGATGCCCTGTACCTGCCGGGCATGACTCACCACCGTGCCCAGGCCGCCAAGCGCTCCCTGGCGCGGTGGGCGGTCCCCGGACGACGCCTGGAGCTGCCGCTGCGCCGCGTGGTGGCCGATCTTCCCGCCCATCCGCCTTCAACGGAGCCGATGAACCGTCCGCCGGCGCAGGGATAGGGGATGGCGGTGCTCCGGGGCGGCCGGTTTCGGCTGGGGTGATCAGGCGGTGCGTGTGTGAAGGATTCCTTCGACGCCCTGCAGGAAGGTCTCGGAGACGAGTTCCGGGTCGAAGAGGCAGCCTGCTGCCATGGCACCGTCCCGGAGCATGACGAGGTGCCGGCCGGCCGGACCGGCGGGGAGGTCCGACGTGTGTGCCAGCAGGTCGGTGACGGTGTCCAGGAACCATTGCCGGTGGGCCAGGACCGCTTGGTGGATCGGATGGGTGGCCTCGGGATACTCGGCCGCCGCGTTGAGGAACGCACACCCTCGGAACCCGTCCGACCGGATGCCGTCGGCGATGGATTGGGCTACGGCCCGAACCTGCTCGGGTGCCGACTCGCTGCTTGCCTGCGCGGCGGCCACCTGGGCGCGGATGCCCCGGTCCGCGAGACCGAGGTAGGCAAGGACGAGTTCTTCTTTGCTGGGGAAGTGCCGGTACAGCGTGGCACGGGTCGTCTCCGCCTCCGCGACGATCCGGTCGATGCCGACGGAGTGGATCCCCTCCGCGTAGAAGATCCGGGTTGCCGTATTGAGCAACCGTGCTCGTGCCTCCGAGGTGCTGCCGCCCTCTGTGATCCGACTCATGGAGGGCGAGCCTAGCAAACAGGAGAACGTTCTGTCTTGACAGCGGTCCCGCAATGCTGGATATTGCGCGCGATCACGCCGCAAAGGGCGGCCTCACCGTCGACTTCCGCGAGATGGCCATGGACATCGACACCTCGTGGTTCGACGGGGAGACGGAGTATGCGCGGCCTGCCATGAGTCGTCGTTGGTCGTAGGGGGCCGGGCCAGGGCTGCGGAGATGGCCGCGGCGGCATTACCCATCAGCCGTCGTAGGAGCCGGCCCCGGTGCCGCACCGCAACAGCAGCAGCGCGATGTCGTCGCTGTTCTCCGGGACGGCGGTCTCCTGGGCGTGCTTGATCATCATGTCGGCGAGCAAGTCCAGCGGCTGGTCGTCCGCCCGAGCCAACTGCTGCGCGAGGCGGTCGATGGAGAATCCGATGTCGGTGCCGCGCCGCTCCACGAGGCCGTCGGTGTACAGGGCCAGCACGGCGCCGGGCGGCAGGGGTACGTCGACGGTTTGCCAGCGCATCCCTCCCTCCACGCCGAGGAGCAATCCAGGAGGCAGGTCGAGAACCTCCGCGTCATCGGTGCTGCGCCGGAGAATCGCCGGCGGGTGGCCTGCGGAGGCCAGCCGGACGCGCTGCCCCGGTACGTCGATCTGTGCGTAGAGGCAGCTGCAGAACAGATCGCTGTTCTGCTCCAAAAGGAAGGTGTTGGTGCGGGCGAGGACCTCTTCGGGGGGCACACCCAGTCCTGCGTAGATGTGGACGGCGGTGCGGATCTGGCCCATCAGGGCCGCGGCCTGGACGCTGTGCCCCTGGACGTCGCCGATCACGGCGGCCGCAGTTCCGTCGACGAGGCGGATGACGTCGTAGAAATCGCCGCCCACCTCCAACGCGTGCGTGGCCGGAAGGTGCCGTGCGACGATCTCGAGCCCTGGCCCTTGGGGCAAGTGGCCCGGCAGCAGCCCTTCTTGGAGACCTCGCGCTGTATGGGCGTTGGCATCGTAGAGCCGTGCCCGGTCCAACGCCTGGGCGATCATCCCGGCCAGCGACGTCAGTTCGGCGCGTTCGTCCGAGCTGAAGTTCCGCGCCTTGGAGTACCCCAGCACCAGGAGGCCGAACGCGCCGCCCGAGACGGTGAGTGGCAGGAAGGCGAAGGCGCCCATTTCCCGGTAGTGCTGATGCTGAGGATAGATCCTGACCAGGTCGGTGGTGGTCGGGTGGAAGGCTGGGATGCCGGTTTCCATGGTCCGTGTGCCCGCGCTCGGGGTCGCCATCGGAAGTCCGTTGAAATGCTCCAGCATCCCGGACGGGAAACCGCATGCGGCCAATACCCGCACCCTCCCCTCGTCGGCCACAACGAGCGCCAGTCCCTCCGCACCGAGGACCGGCCGCATCTGGTCCACGACCGATTGGGTCACCTCGCTGACGCCCGTTGTCTCGGTGAGGGCTGAGGCCAGGTGGAGGAGGTGGAAGAGGGCGCCGGCCCGGGCGGGCCCGTGGAGTGGGATGTCCTCACTCGGTTCTTGCTCGCTGACGGGGGCAATTTCGCGCCTGACGCGCACGCTGATGCCCGTCGCGTCCGGGTAGAGGAGGAACGAGAGCACTGCCCCGTCCGGCCGGCGGGCGGAGAAACTGGTGGGCTGCCGGCCGATGAGCGAACCGACGAATGCGTTCTCGTAGACCGGGTCGTTCAGCCAGGGCAGCACGTCCCAGGGTTCCGAGTCCAGCAGCTCGGCGAGATCGCGACCCAGCAACTGGACGGCCCGGCTGGTGAGAAAGGTCATTCGACCGTGCACGTCGAGCGCGAAAAAACCGTAGGGAAAGCGCTCCACCAAGGAGTTCGCCGGCTCAGCGTGCGGTGCCGGCGGCGGCGCGATGACGAGAGGCTCTTTCCGCGGACGCACCGGCCGGCCCCGCGCGGCGGCATCCCGCAACACCTCGGCCATCTGGTCGACCGTCTCAATGATCCGCTCCCGATCGGCGGCCGGCAGTCCCTCCGCGCGGCTCCCCGGCCAGAACAGATTGAGGGCGCCCCAGCACACTCCATCGGCGACCAGCGGGCCGACATAGTGGGCGACGGAGTAAGGAAAGGCGAGAGCGGCACGGGGAAAGCGACGGGCGAACTCCTGTTGGTCGGGAAGCCACACATGGCGTTGTGATCGCACCGCCGCGGGCACGGGGGCCGGCTCCGCCATGGCCAGCCGGGCCCAGGGAAGCGCCAATCTCCTTGGGGCTCCGATCACCGTGGTCAATTTCAGTACCTGCCGCTCAGGGACCAGGAGATAAATGACCCCGATGTGAGCGCCGACAGCGTGCCTGATGTGCTTCAGCAATGCGTCGAGGTGCTTGGCGGCCTCCCCCGCCGCGGCAGCGTCCTCATCGCTGTTCACAACACTACCCGCCTCACGTCTGCGCAGAACTGACGTTTCATCTTACTGTGACGCCGTCAGCAAATCGGAGGATGCCGCCCCGACACGATGGGAAAACGACGCAAGAAGGCCAGGCAGTCAGGGAGGCATGAAAAGGGGCCGGCTATGGAGTCGGCCGATCGCCGGTGGTCGACTTTATCGGCGCGTTGTCGTATGCGTCGCCGACCGATCCGGTAAAGACCGGAATGCCCTCCTGGCGAAGCTGCTTCCGCGCGGGCGAAAGAGGTGTACCGGGAGTGGGCGTCGCTGCGTTCAATGTATTGGGCCGGGCTGCCGGCGGCGGCCTTCGTGGTCGCTGCCACCGGCCCATCTCGACTGCGGCCAGGGCGAGTTCGGAGTCAGCGGGGAATCCGCGGGCCGGCGGGTTCGGCGTCGGCGGTCCGCTCGCGGGTCCCGCAGCAGGCGTCGCCGCGGTTCGGGGCGCTGCTGCCGAGGGCGTCGGCATCGGCCTTGACGACGTAGACCTCCCAGGGCTCCTTGCCGGGGCCGGTGACCCAGACCTTGTCCTGGAGCGCGTAGCAGCAGGAGGTGTCGTTCTCCTCGACGGTGGTCAGGCCGGCGTCCTTGAGGCGGTCGGTGGCGGCGGTCACCTCCGCCGTGGTCTCCACCTCGACGCCGAGGTGGTCCAGGCGGGTCTCCTCGCCGGGGGCTCCTTCGATCAGGACGAGTTCGAGGGGCGGGGTGGCGATGGCGAAGTTCGCGTAACCCTCGCGCGCTTGGCCGGTTCGGCGCCGAACAGCCTGTTGTAGAAGGCGATTGACGCCTCCAGGTCGGCGACGCGAGGCGGGGCTGGTGGGCTCGGAGCGCCGGGGCACATGGGTGTACTACTGGATCCAGCCCGCCGCCCTCAACCGGCTCTCCGCCCTCCTGCAGGCTCCCGCCCCCGATGCGGCCCCCGGCCCGACCTCCATCCCGGGACCCTGCGGATGACCGCCCCGGTCCCGCCCCGGCGCCGGGCGACGATCGGTCTGGAAGGCCGGGCGGGCAGCCGGGCGCGTCGCCCGAAGGCCGGGACCGGGTCTGGGCCGAGGGGCGGCGAGTGACGTCGGCGGGATCAGGCGTACGCGGTCATCCGGTGGGGTGGGCGACGGTGCTGACGAGGTCGAGGGGTTTGCCGGCGGCTTCGATTCCGCCGGTGGCGGACCAGATGGCGATGGCGATGACGCCGACGGCCCAGAAGGCGATGATGAGCAGGTAGCTGGCGGTGGGGCCGATGCGTTCGGCGAGGCTGGGCAGGTAGAGGGTGCCGTAGGCGGCGCCGATGCGTCCGACGGCGACGGAGGTGCCGACGCCGACCGCGCGCAGGTGGGTGGGGAAGAGTTCGGTGAAGGTGGGGTAGGCCGCGGTCCAGGCTCCGGTGGCGAAGGCGTTGGCGACCATGAAGGCGAGCAGGACCCAGGTCTTGTTGCCGGTGTCGGTGGCCAGGGCGAGGAGTCCGACGCTGGCTCCGGCCAGGGTGTAGTAGGTGCCGATGGTGAGCCGGCGGCCGAGGCGGTCGAAGCCGGCGGTCATGGCGATGCCGCCGATGAGGGCGCCGACGTTGCCGAGGATGAAGACGAAGGGGATCTGGCCGTCGGTGTAGTGGACTTTTTCCAGCACGACGATGGACAGGACCGCGAACAGGCCGTAGAAGCCGAAGGCTTCGGACAAATCCAGTGCGCAGCCCAGGGCGAGGCGGCCGGGGTAGCGGCGGACGAGCTCTTGGAGGGCCTGGCGGGCGTTGACGGCGGGTGGTTCGGCGGCGGCCGTGGCGGCGTGGGCACGTGGATCGATGCCGGCGGCTTGTTCGAGGGTGCGGACGATGGCGTCGGCTTCTGCGAGCCGTCCTTGGGAGGCGAGCCAGCGGGGGGATTCGGGCAGGCGGCGGCGGAAGAACAGCACGATCAGGGCGACGATCCCGCCGAGGGCGAAGCCGTAGCGCCAGGAGACGGTGTCGGGCAGGGAGAAGGTGTTGAGCAGGATGTAGGCGATCAGTCCGCTGGCGATGGCGCCGATGGGCCAGAAGTTCATGACGGCCGCGGAGGCTCTCCCGCGTACCCGGGACGGCATGAACTCGGTGATGGCGGCGGTGATGATGCCGTATTCCGCGCCGACTCCGAGGCCGGTGAGGAAGCGCAGTCCGTAGAGGATGTTCAGGGTGGGGCTCAGCGCGGTGAGCATGGTGAAGGCGCTGTACCAGAGCAGGGTGAAGACGAACAGGCGTCTGCGGCCGAACGCGTCGGCGAGGCGGCCGCCGACGAGCGCGCCGAACATGATGGCGATGAGCCAGACCCAGTAGATGCGGGAGGACTGGTCGGTGCTGGCGTGGAAGTGCTTGGACAGCGGGCTGATGACATTGCCGACGAGGTTGATTTCCAGGGAGTCGAACAGCCAGCCGGCGCCGATGGCGATGAGCAGGCCGGTGTGGGCGCGGCTCCAGCGCAACCGGTCCAGGCGGGCGCCGATGCCGAGGGGACTGGCGGCGGGCAGGGTGGCGGCAGGGTCTGCTGGCGGCATGGGCTTCCTCGCGACCGTGGGTTTCAAGGGGAGCGCTCCCGTACTGCTGCGCGAGTGCCGCACGACCGGTACGCGGTCGGGTCAGGCGGCGCGTCGGCGGGGCGGGGAGAAGGTCCTGAGGTCCGGAAGTACCCCAGGAACTCGTCGTCTTGCCTCTCCGACCTTTGTACCCCTTCGGCGCCGACTCCAGCAGATCTGTTCCGAGCCGAACCGTGAGTTCGTCCAGCCCGCCCGGTCGGGGTCGGATCCACCCTCAAGTCGACCTCGACGGTCGTTCCGGCCAGCGGTGAGGTGGCGCCGGAGGCGGTGGCACCGAGCACCGTGCCACTGATCTTGCCCCAGCTGGCGGGGAGCGAGACGGTGAGGGACACCGGCAGGCTGTCCACCAGGTACGGCGTGTCCGTGCTGATGTTCAGCTCGGCCCGGTAGGGGCCGGGCTGGCCGGTCCCGGGGCCGCCGTGTCGAGTTCGGCGAGCCGGGCGCGGATCTCGGCGACTTCGGGGCTGTTCTCGTCGGGGTAGAGGGTGAGGGCGGTGGCCCAGGCGGCTCGCGCCTCGCTGCTGCGGTGCAGGCGGTGGAGGGATCGGGCCAGGTGATCGTGCACCTCGGCTTCCACTTCATCGCGGCCGGCGTTCTTGTACAGCTCCAGCGAGCGCCGATAGGAGCCGACGGCCTGCTCGAAGCGGCCGAGGTGGTGCTGGGCGTGGCCGATGCTGTCCCAGGTGCCGGCCAGGTTGACGACGTCGTCGGGGCGCAGCAGCGTCAGCGCCTGTTCGCAGGCGGCCTGGCCCTGTTCGTACTCGCCCTGCAGGATGTGGTACCAGCCGACGGCGTTCATCGCCCGGGCCTGGGCGGCGGTGTCGCCGTCGGCGCCGAAGCCGGCCACCGCCTGCCGGGCGTGGTGCAGGGCGGTGCGGTGCTCGCCCCGCTGTCCGTGCGTCCAGCTGAGCAGATTGTGGGATCGGGCGGTCTCGGTGTGCGACGCCGCGTACTCGTCCAGGACGGCGAGCAGGATCCGCTGCGCCGTCTCGTGCTGGCCCAGCCGGGTGTGGCTGGTGGCGAGCTGGCGGCGCAGTTCGGCCTGGTACCGGGGTTCCGCGCCCGCCGCGCGGGCGGCGCGCGAGGCCCGTTCGACGGCTTCGATGAGGCTGTGCCAGTGGCCGCGCACCGGCGCGTAGTCCTTGACGGTCCAGCCGAGTTGCCAGGCGTGGCCGTGCAGGCCGGCCTCCACGGCGGCGGCCTGGACGGCGAGCAGGCCGGGGAACTCGGTGGCGCGCCAGTCGGCGGCCTGCTCGGCTGTGGTGATCTCGGTGGTGACCGTGCCCTCGGTTTTCGCGGGGAGTACGAGGGGGATGAACGAGCCCAGGCCCAGCGCGTGGATGACGGTGTTCGCGGTGTGGAGGTAGTGGTCGAGGAGCCGGCGGAACGCTCCGTTGCGGGTAGCCGCGGGGTCCTGGGCGCGGGCGAGTTCGTCGGCGTAGGCGCGCAGCAGGTCGTGCAGGGTGCAGCGGCCCTCGGGAGTTTCCACGATGAGGTTGGCGTGCGCCAGTTCCCGCAGCCAGCGGCGGGTGCGAACCGGTTCGGCGCCGGCCAGGGAGGCGGCCGCGTCCAGGGATGTCTCCGGTCCCGGGTGCACGGACAGCAGCCGGAAGAGCCGGGCGGCGTCGGGCGTGAGGGCGGTGTAGGACCAGGAGAACGCGGCCCGCACGTCCACGGTGTCCGGGTCGGTGAACGCCTCCAGGCCGCCTTCCAGATCCCGCAGTTCCCGGGCCACGGCGGCGAGGGTGAGCCGGGGGCGCCGTCGAGGCGGGCGGCGACCAGTGCCACGGCCAGCGGGAGGCGTCCGCACAGCCCGACGATCTCGGCGGCGGCGGCCGGTTCCGCGGCGCAGCGCTCCGGTCCGATGCGCAGGGCCAGGGCCTGGACGGCTTCGTCCCGGCTCCACACGTCCAGGACGATGGGGATCGCCTGTTCGACCACGGACAGCCCGGTGAGCTTGTTGCGGCTGGTGACGATGGTCAGGCAGGTTTCGGTGCGGGGCAGCAGCGGGCGAACCTGGTCGCTGTCCCGCGCGTTGTCCAGGACCAGCAGGACCCGGCGGCCCGCTACCTTGGCACGGAACAGCGCCGACTTACCTTCCAGGGTGTCGGGCAGGTGCCGGGGGGCGACGCCGAGGGCGGTCAGGAAGCCGGCGAGGGCTTCGGCGGGGTCCATGACGCCGGCGGTGGGGTCGAAGCCGCGCAGGTTGACGTAGAGCTGGCCGTCGGGGAAGTCGCCGGCCAGGCGGTGGGCCCAGTGGAGGGCGAGGGTGGTCTTGCCGATGCCGGCCATGCCGCCGACGGCGCCGATCACCACGTGCTGCGGCCGGTAGCCGTCGCCTCCCATCAGCGACAAGGCCCTGTCGAGTTCGGCCCGGCGTCCGCAGAAACCCCGCAGATCCGGCGGAAGTTGGGACGGCACCCGTGCGCGGCCGGAGCGGGCGGCCTCGGTCAGGGCGGCGCTCTCGGCGGGCGGCAGGCGCAGCGCCTCGGCCAGCGCGGTCAGGGTGCGCTGCTGGGGCGAACGGCTGTGGCTGCGTTCCATGTCGCTGATGGCTCGCGCGCTGACCCCGGATGCCTGGGCCAGTTCCTCCATCGTCCACCGGGCCCGCTGCCGGAAATCGCGCAGCAGCACACCGAAAGGGCGGTTTTCCCGCACGTCATCCCCCGCCGGTCAAGAACAGCCGTGTCAGCCGCAGGATATGCACCGCCGAACGGCGGTCGCACCCCGCCCGGTACGCAGTCCGGGGCCGCGTCCCGCACAGAGCGGGAGGGTGACGCCGGATCGCCCCCGCGGGCCCCGAGCCCAAGATCCTCGACGAGGAACGGTTTCTGCGTGCGGTTCTGCATGGCTCCCGGGGGCCGCTGGCTGCTTTCCTGATCCCACCGGCCGGCCGGCTGCTGATCACCGCATCACGTCCTCTTTTCCCAGGAGTTCTGCCATGCGTGCTCCCTCCCGCCTGCTGGCGTCTCCACCCGGGTGATCGAGGACGCCGCCACCAGCACGGCCGGCTGAGCGCCGGCCGCGGCCCTGCGCGCTCGCCGCCGCACCCGGGCCCGGCGCTGTCCGGAACAGACATATCCGTCACACCTTCAAAGGAGAACAGCCATGACCGAAGTAACCACCCCCACCGTCGTCCTGGTGCACGGCGCGTTCGCCGACGCCGGCAGCTGGGCGGCCGTCACCGAGCGGCTGGTGGCCGCCGGCGTGCCGGTGCGGGCGATCGCCAACCCGCTGCGCGGCGTGGCGGTGGACGCCGCCTACGTGGCCGGCGTCATCAACCAGATCCCCGGCCCGGTGCTGGCGGTCGGACACTCCTACGGCGGCGCCATCATCACCAACGCCGTCCCGCAGACCACCAACGTCGTCGGCCTGGTCTACGTCGCGGCCTTCGCACCCGACGAGGGCGAGGCCCTGGCCGACATCGTGGCGGGCTCCAAGGACAGCGTCCTGACCTCGGCGGTCCAGCCGAGCCAGTACCCGACCGGCGGTGGGGAGAGCGCAACCGAGCTGATCATCGATCCCGCGAGGTTCCGCGCGGTCTTCACCGCTGACCTGCCGCAACTGCAGTCGGACGTGCTCGGTCTGTCCCAGCGGCCCATCGCGGCCGCCGCTTTCGAGGAGAAGAACGGCCCGGCCGCCTGGCGGAGCGACCTGCCGGTCTGGGCGGCCGTCGGAACCGCCGACCTCGCGGCGGGCAGCGACGTCGTGCGCACGATGGCCCAGCGCGCCGGAGCCGACATCACCGAGATCGAGGGCTCCCACGTCATCATGATCTCCCAGCCCGACGCCGTGACCCGCGTCATCCGCGGCGCCCTGGCCAGTCTCATCTGACCCTCCCCGGGCGACGTAACGGCCGCCCCGCCGACTCCAGGTCGGCGGGGCGGAGGGCCGGGGTCTGCCAACCTGCGGCCGACGTCCGCTGCGGCGCGGGGCGGGGGGCGGTGTCAGGCGAGGCGAGCCGCTCAGCCCAACGAAAAGGCCGAACCGGGCATCACCTCAAGTGCCGCCCTGTCGGCGGCGCTCGGTCGAGCCAATGGGCGGACACGTCATTCGCCCCGCCCCGCCGAGAAACCCGTTGCGAACGACCCGCATCGGATGTCTGATTGGGCGGCCACCGATCAGGGGAGGGAACATGACGACGTCGCTGCCCACTCCCTCGCTGCACACCGCCCGCCTTCGACTGCGTGCCTTCGAGGACGCGGATGCGAACGACCTCTTCGCTCTGCACAGCAGTGCCTACGTACTGCGCTATTGGGACGCGCCACCGTGGAGCGAACCTGTACGCGCCGAGGGGTTCATCGCGGCTTGCCGACGGATGGCGCAGGAGGGCACCGGGGCGCGGCTGGCCGTGGATCGTCTCTCCGACGGGGCGTTCATCGGCTGGTGCAGTCTGAACAGGTGGAATCCGGACTACCGCAGCGCGTCGCTCGGCTACTGCTTCGACAATGCCGCGTGGGGCCACGGCTACGCGACCGAGGCCGCGCGCGCTCTGCTGCGGTGGGCATTCGGCACGCTGGACCTCAACCGCGTCCAGGCCGAGACCGATACGCGCAACGTGGCTTCTGCCCGCGTGCTGGAGAAACTCGGCTTCGTGCGGGAGGGGACGCAGCGGGAAGACTGCGTCGTCAACGGCGAGGTCTCCGACTCGTGGGTCTACGGGCTGATCAGGCGGGAGTGGCAGCCCTTGTCCGAGCCGGTCCACCAGGAGCGGTTCCGGGCCGCGGCACCACCGGGGGTCTGACGACGGCTCAGGCTGCCATGGGCCATCCCCTGTACTGCTTTGGCCCCGGCCGGGCCGTGGTGTCAGCCAACCGCTTCAGTCGCCGGCCGCGGTGGTCGCGGTGCACCGCGGACTGATCCCGTGCGCGTTCACCAGGCTGGGATCGGCACCGGCCTCCAGCAGCACCCGAATCATCGAACCGTCCCCACGACAGCAGAACACGGCCCTCCACAACGGCGTATTGCCCTGCCGATCCACCGCGTCGACGGATGCACCAGCGCCCAGAAGCACCTCGGCCGCATCGAGATCCTGAGCCTGCGCGGCAAAATGCAGTGGCGTCCAGCCAGAAGCATCAACCGCCCCCGGGTCTGCCCCGCTCGCCAGCAGCACGCTCAGTCCGGCCGCATCCCCGTCAACAACGGCATAGTGCACCGCCGTCCGCCCCAGCCGATCCCCAACCGTCATACCAACCGCCCTCGCTCGGCTTGACGAAACACACCGGGGACCCCCGCGCGGGATGCGGCAGAGGCGCCGCCGCGGTCAGAGATGGATGTCGCGGAGCGTCGCGGCGGCCAGCCGGGCGGCGGGTGCGGAGCGTTCCGTGTCGATCGTAACGGCGTCGGGGTCAGCGTCGGCGAGGGTGACCGCGGCGGGGAATTGCAGGCCCGCGGCGATCCGGGCGCAGCGTAGGTGGCTCGGCGGATGGGAGTCGGACGGGCTGTGGCCGCGTAGCGCGCTGACCCGGCGCAGGCGGTCCCGTTCGTTGGCCGTGACGCTTCTGCCGTGGTCGCCGAGCCGCTGCCACAGTCCGTCCGCGACGGCCTTCGCGGTGGCGCCTCGGTTGCCGGTGCGGGCGAGGACGGCTTGGCGGCGCAGCTCCCTACCGAGGGCCTTCGTGGCCGGGGCGGCGAGCAGGTAGCACTGAACCCGCTCCACGGGGGAAAACGTCCGGCGTGACAGATACAGCGCGGCATCCACTCGCCGTGAGTGGACGCGGCCGGGGCCTCGGCCAGTACGTCCACTCCACCCACGGGGCACTCGTGTGCGTCCTGGTGTTTCTCCTGCTCCTGCTGGCGATGTATCTCTACGCCCTCTACTGCCGGCGGAAGCGATGAACCGCCAACTCACGTCCACAGAACGACGGTCGGCGCGCTCACGGCTTCCCGCGACCGTCAGCCGGTCCGTTCGGACGTCGGCCACACGCCGACTGCCAGGTGTGCAAGCGGGTCGCGGAGGAAGCCGCCGGCGGGTCGACGGAACTGCCGCAGCGGCAGGCCAGGGTGGGAATGGGCTGAGGCGTCCGCGCCGGCGCCGCGCGGGCGACGAGGACCGCGAGCCAAGGCAGCGAGCACGGCCGGCTCCCGGCCCTCCTGGCCGCCGCCGACTCCCCCGCCCGACGTACCGGCCACCCTCGGCGAGCCGACCGACGGGCAGCCGTACGAGCAGGTGCCCACCGAGCCGCAAGGCGCTCCGGCCCGGAAGGTCGAACAGCCCGTCCGCTTCCGACCCGAGATCGGCCCCGCCCGGAACGCGCGTCGCGCCGGCACCGCGCGGTGCACGAAATCCCCCGGCCTGCAGACCCTCGAGCAGGCCCGTGCTGGACCTGGGCACCCCCGCGCCCCGCCCCGCTCTCCCGCCGGACCGGCCTGCGCTGCCCCGACGCGGAGTAGCCCGGCCCCGGCGAGGCGGAATCGGCCGGACCGCACGGACCGGCCGGGACAAGAGGGTCAGGGGCTGTCAGCGTCCCACTCCCAGAACGACGGGTCGCCCGCGCGGGGCCGATACCACGCTCTTCCGCCGGGACCGTACGCGCCGATCTCGGTCATGAGCCCGGCGCCGCCGGTCCGCTCGGAATCGCTCCAGCCGGTCACGTCCAGCAGCAGCCCGTCCAGGGCCCCGCCCACGAGTTCGGCGTATTCGTGGCCGAGCCGCGGCCCGGGGTCCGGGTCGTCGTGGTCGGTTCCGTACACCCGCCGCTGCATCCACCTGGCATCCATGAACACCAGCCTTCCAGCCACCACCGACACCCGGGGTGCTGCGCGGCACGGCCGCTCGGCACCGGCCCCGGCCGGTCTCCCGGCGCGCGGTCATTCTGTACGCGGTCAGCACGCAGGCGGCCCCGCGATCCGAGGCCGTGGCAGTCCCGATCCGGCTGCGACGGCACGCCGTCCACGACCGGCCGCGGTACTTCGGCGGCGGCCCGTGACGAAGCGCGGTCAGTAAGGTGGCCGCCGGCGGATCAGCAAGTCGAAGGGGGGCTCATGGCTCCGGAGGACGACGCCGGCACGGCTCGTGGCAGGGTCTTCGGTGAGGTGGCCGAACTCTACGATGCCGCCCGTCCCGGCTACTCGGACGCGATGGTCACGGAGGTGCTGGCGTATGCGGCACTCGGAGACCGTGCGGCAGTGGAAGTCGGCGCGGGTACCGGCAAGGCCACCGTGCCGTTCGCCGCGCGGGGGATCCCGCTGGTGTGCGTCGAGCCCGACGCGCGCATGGCCGAGGTGCTGCGACGCAACACCGCCGGGTATCCGAACGTCCGGGTCGAGGTCGGCGACTTCGAGCAGTGGCAGTCCGGCGGGCGGCGGTACGGTTTGCTGCTCGCCGCCTCCTCCTGGCACTTCGTGGACCACGACCGGCGCTGGGACCTGGTCCACGCCGCGCTCGCACCCGGCGGGGCCGTAGCGCTGGTCCGAAACCCGCACGGGATACACGACGCCGGACTGCGCGCCGAACTCGCCGCCATCGGCGACCGCCACGGGGTCACCGGGTCGCCGCACCGCTTCCTGGCCTCCGACATCGGCGGCGGCGAGCCCGGGAGTTGGGATCAGGCCTGGCCGGACGCCGAGTGCCGCCGCGACGGCCGCTTCAGCGACCGGCGTTCGGTGCGGTTCCAGGAGAATCTGCGGTACGACACCGACCGCTACCTCGGCTACCTCACTTCGCTGTCCGCCTACCGCAACCTGCCCTCCCCACGCCGTGAAGCCGCCCTCGCCGAAGCCGGCCGCCTGCTCGACGCCCACGGCGGCGGAATCGATCTGCTCCAGGCCACCGACGTCTTCCTCGCCCGCGCCCGCTGAGACCCCCACGCGGGAAGAACCCGGCACATCGCCGGCCGCCCGGCGCAGCCAGAGCGCCCACGCGTGCTGCGGGGCCGGGAGATCCCTTCTCCGGGTCGGGGTGCGCTGGCTGCTTCGCAGGGGCCGGCGGCCCGGTCCCTGCCGTCGCGGGTGTCGGCGGTACTTGGCGTAGCGGTAGCCGCGGTCGGCGGACATGCGCTCGGGCTTGCTGCGCGGACATCCCCGAACCCCCACACTCGGGGGATCGCGTCCAGCAGCGGATCGCCGGCGTCACGTCATGTCGTTCGGCACGAAGTTGAGTTTGGCGTCGGGGCCGGACACACCGGCTTCGGTCCGGTCCCGCTGTCGGCGCCGTGCGGCCACTCCTGAGCGGCCCGACGCGGGCGTGGGTGCGTCCTGTCGGGCTGCACGCTCCCGGCCGTCATGCCCGGCCTCGCGCCGAAGCCCCGGCTTCAGCCACGCTGAACCACCCCGGCCGCACCTCGACCAGCGGTGGCTTCAGCGACTCCACCGCGGACCGCAGGTCCTCCTCAGTGGGGTCATGGGGCTCAGGCAAACTCCGCCCGTAGCAGCGCAGCCGCCAGAAATCGAAGATCTCCCTGCCGTCGGCTGCGAAGTCCACGTCGATCTCGGTGCCGTTGTCGGTGATGAAGAGGCAGCCAGCTCCGTGAACCCGGTAGGAGTAGGCGCCGATTTCACCGCTCCCGCTGATGATCCGGTGCGAACGGACCAGGCCGAGCACGTCGGCCAGCCGTTCGAGCGGGGTGATGGCCGCTCGCACGGCCACACCGACCGCGTGGAGATCGTCGATGTAACCGATCACAAGATCACGCTCTGTCACCACGTGCGGTCCTTCCGAAGCCGAACTCCGTGCCATGGGGCCTCAGTCGCTCGGGATCCGCTGTGCCACCGACGTTGCTGCCGCCTGCCGCACCGGAAGGCTCCAGTAGCCGTACGGTGCTGCGGATGTAGCTTACGAGCCGGTGGGCGGCGTCTGCCATGTGTCGGTGGTCGACCTCGAAGCGCCAGGTGGCCGGGCAGCGGCGCCCCGTGGCCCCTGCGCTCCCCGCCGGCACCCCCGGCCGCTTTCCGGGGACTCGCACGGAAGCCGCCGCGCGGCCGCCTGTAGCAAAGCTGTGGCCTCGCGACCTAGGCTGCGGACCAAGACCGTGCCAAGACCCTGCCGGCCCGAAGCTGATGTGGTGGTGAACCGGGGGCAGGCTCCGTAGTGAGACGCGACCGGTCCGCCCCCTGCCGGTAGTCCAGCAAGGTGGAAGGACGGTGACCAGTGGTGGTTGAACGATTCCTCGCGGTGTCCACGGCCCCGGGCGAGGTGCGGCGGGCCCGGACCTGGGCCAGTGAGCAGGTGTCGGGCTTCGCGTGGCCGACGCGCTGGCGCCCGGACGACGCGGCGGTCGCCCTGCTGGTGTCGGAACTGGTGACCAACGCCCTGCGGTACGCGGGTGGCGTGGTGGGCTTGACGCTGATCTTCGACGCGCGGCGCCTGCGGATCATGGTCCGGGACGACTCCCGTGCCCAGCCCGTTCCGTCGCCGCGGGCGGCCGGTGGGCGGGGACTGGTGATCGTGGACCGGCTGGCCGGATCGTGGGGCGTGGTGCCCTACCTCGGCGGCAAGCAGGTGTGGGCCGACCTCGCCGCGGCAGGCGCCCTGCCGGCGCCCGCGCCGGCCGCCGGATCACGGCCGACCGGCCTGCGGGGCGCCGCTCAGGGCTGCTTGAGCTGCTCGGGGGTGATCACCGGGAACAGGGCGAGCGCGCCGGTCAGGCTCAGCAGGTGGTGGACGCTGCTGCTCGGTGCGAGCAGACGCACGCTTCCGCCCTGTTCCAGGGCGGTCAGCCGGGTCTGGACGAGCAGGCTGAGGAAGGTGGAGTCCGCGAAGGCCACACCGGCCAGGTTGAAGACCAGATGGGGATGGTGACGCAGCGCGCGGTCCACCGCGTCCTGCAGCAGGGTGAGGCCGTCCAGGTCGGCCTCACCGGTGACAGTGACGACACTCGGCTCTCCCAGGGCGCAGGTCACCGCCAGCAGTGGTCCGCGCCGGGACGCGGAACCGGCGGAAGAGTCCATGAACGCTCCAGAGTCGAACAGTTGTCGGTCTGGCAAGCCTGACACGGGAAGGCCGGCGGGCGTGCGCCTGAACGGTAACGGTCGGATCCCATCAGTGCGGCGCCGATGGCCGGCGCGGTCCGCCCCGAAGCCACACGATCGATGATCGGGGCGACCCCGAGCCAGGGGCGGGCTCCGGGTCCGGATCCGCCACGACCAGGGCTCAAGCGCTAGGTGGTCGGTCGGCTCAGCCGACCCACTGGTGTCCCGGCGCCCCTGGTCCTGTCGTCGGCGCCGCCTGCGCTGTCCTGGCATCGGCCCAGCATCACTGGATCACACCGCCGCGGCAAGACGACCTTCCGTGCAGCGGAACGGCGGCGGGCTTCTTCTCGGCTCGGCCGCCCCCACCGGGGACATCCGGTGGGGCTCATCCCAGGTGGCTCCGGGTGAATTCCAGGATCTGGGCGACTTTGGCCCGGTACTGCGGGTCCTGCGAGAAGCCGCCACTGACGGGGGCACCGATCTTGAAGGGCCGGCCGTGGTTCTTGTAAGCCATCAGGCACTGACCGGACTTGGGGTCGAGCTTCACCTCGCGCACCTCCGCCCAGGTCAGATGGTTCCGGAAGATGCCCCGCCGGGAGCGTATGCCGTCCTCGTCGAACTGCCCGTACGAGCCGAACATCACCAGGAAGTAGACCACCAGCAAGATGAGGGCGATCAGTGCGACGGGAATGGCGAAGCCGACACCTCCGAGTGCGGCCGCCCCGCCGGCGACCGCCAGCATGACGCCGGCCCCGATGACCGGGGCCCAGTTCTGCGCCGGGGGAAGAGTGAAACGCAGTGTGGTCACGAGAGTTACCAGCTTTCCGGAGGTGACATTCGCGGAACGGCAGCCTACAAGTGGCACGTTGCCGCGCCCCGGGCGGCCGTGACGCCCGCCGATGCCGCGTGGGTGCGCCGGCGGCCTGTGGTCCGGCTCCCGGTTTCGGGCCAGCCGCAGTCCAAACACAAGGCCCGTCCCCGCCATGAGACAACGAACACTGTTGCTGTTCGTTATGTTCAAAGATACGGTGTGGCCTCCTGTGACCCGATCCCCCGGGAGCCTGCCTTGTCATCCGTACCGGCCGATGTCGCGGCCGCTCCGTCCGCACTGCGGTCGGTGTGGAACTCGCCGCTGCACCGCGGCGCGACCGTCGCGCTGTTCCTGTCCGGGCTGGGCACGTCTGCCGCTGCACCGCAGATCACCTTGTTCCTCGTCGACGACCTGCATGTCTCGTTGGCCACGGCCGGCCTGTACTACCTCACGAGCATCACCGCCCCTGTCGCCGGATACTTCATCGGCGCCCGCTCGGACCGTACGGGCCGACGGTTGGGGCTCTTCCGGCTGTGCGCCCTGGCGGGATTTCTCGGCTGGTCCGCCATGGCGCTGGCACACCAGGTGTGGATGCCCTTCGTGATCAGCGCCGTGGTGCTGGCGTTCTCCGGTGCCGCCGGCTCGCAGCTGTTCGCCGCGGTGCATGACGATCTGCAGGCCGCCGGCAGCTCAGTGGGCGACGAGGTCGTCTCGGTCGTGCGCATGGCGCTGACGGCCGGCTGGATCGTCGGCCCGGTCGCCGGCTCGCTGCTGGCGACCGCCGCCGGTCCGCGGGCGATGCTCCTGGCCACCGGGGTGTGCACTCTCGCGCAGATCGTCCCCATGGGCTTCGCGCGTGAACGCCGTGGCGGATCGCGTGCCGAGCCGACAGCCGTGTCCGAAGCGGAACCACCGGCCGAACGCCCCGGGCGGCGCCTGGGGAGGCGGGCCGTGCTGCCCCTGCTGACGTTCACCGGGCTGTACGTGCTGGTCTACGCCGGCGAGCCGATCAAGTACGGCTATCTGACGATCTACATGCACAACGACCTGCACCTCCCGACGGCGGTCAGTGGCGCGGTGATCGGCATCCAGCCGCTGATCGAGCTGATCCTGATGCCGGTGGCCGTGGTGGTCGCCCGCCGGATCGGGATGATGCGCCTGATGGTGTTCGGCGCCGCCTTCGGCGTCTGCGCGAACCTCTGCTTCGCCCTGACCGGCAGCGCGATCGGCATGTTCGCCGGGCAGATCTTCATGGGCGGGGTGTGGGGCGTGTTCGCGGCCCTGGGAATCATCGTCGCCCAACGCCTGCTGCCCCAAGCCGTCGCGACCGCCTCGGCCGTCTTCATGAGCTCGACCGCGATCGCCAGCGCGCTGGGCGGACTCACCGGCAGCCTCGGCGTGGGGCTGCTCGGACTGCCGCATGTGTTCTTCGCGCCCGCTGTGTACGGCCTGGTGGCGACCGCCGGCATCGCGGCCATGAGCCGTTCACCGCACGCCGTAGGTTGACGCACGTGCCGAGGGTGAGCGCTGACCGCCGCTCTCGACGCGCTTCCACGGCGCCGACTCGGGCCCAGGTGATCGGGCCGACCGGTGCGACGCGGGGCGGACGTGGAGCGACGGGGCGCGCCCCTAAACTCGGACATATAACGCAAACCATTCACAGGTCGCCGAAGGAGAACGCGCCATGACGTTCCACGAACTGCACCACCGGGATGCTCCGCTGGTCCTGCCCAACGCCTGGGACGTGCCGTCGGCACTGGCCTTCGTCGATGCCGGCTTCGAGGCGATCGGCACCACCAGTTTCGGCGTCGCCTCCGGCCTCGGCCGCCCGGACGGGGCGCGTGCCAGCAAGGACGCCAACCTGGCGCTGGCCCGACAGCTCGCCCGGCTGCCGGCCTTCATCAGCGTGGACGTGGAGGACGGCTATGCCGACAACCCCCGCGATGTCGCCGCCTACATCGCCCGGCTGGACGTGGCCGGCATCAACATCGAGGACAGCACCGCGGAAAGGCTCATCGCTCCGCAGGCCCACGCGGCCAAAATCGCCGCCGTCAAGGAACTGTCACCGGACCTGTTCGTCAACGCCCGTGTGGACACCTACTGGCTCAACCAGGACGCCGGCCTCGAAGCGACACTGCACCGCGCGAACGCCTACGTCGAAGCCGGCGCGGACGGGATCTTCGTCCCCGGCGCGAGCGACCCGGCCGTCCTGCGGGAACTGACCGCGAACATCCCGGTACCGCTGAACGTCCTCGTCATCCCCGACCTCACTGTCGCCGACCTCGGACGGCTCGGAGTACGCCGGATCAGCACCGGCTCCCTCCCCTACCGGGCCGCGATCCACGCCGCCACGCACGCGGCCACCGCCGTCCGCGATGGCAACCCGGACCTCCCCGCCGCCACCCCCTACCCGGACCTGCAACGCCGCCTGACCGACTACGACCGCACCCCGCACTGACCCGACCGACGGACCGCCAGGGGCAGCAGACCCCGCCTCGGACCCCGGACCCCGGACCTCGGACCTCGGAACCCGGACCTCGGAACCCGGCGGCAGCGGGACGGGCGGCGCCTGCCGAACGACACCCGCCGCGCTGCCACGTCCCGTAACGGGCCACGGCCAGAAAGGGCACCGCTCATGACCGCCACCGCCACCGCCGCCCACGCCTACCTCGCCGACAGCGAACCGGTGTTCGCCCGGCTGATCGATACCTACGGGCCGCAGAACCCGTTCGCGTGGCACGACGGAGGCCGCACCGGCTCCAGCCGGTTCGCCGCCATGGTCCTGCACATCGTCGGACAGCGGACCTCCGCTCTCGCCGGCTTCACCCTGTTCGACCGCATCGCCGACGCCACCGGAGGCATCCCTTCCGCCGAGGGTGTGCTGGGGCTGGGAGCCGACCGACTGCGCGGATTCGGCCTGCCGCAGACGAAGACCCAGTGCCTTCTCGACTTCGCCCACGCACAGACCACCGGCAGCATCGACGTCGAGGCCATGGACAAGGACGACGACACAACCGTGCTCGAAGCCCTCACCGCGATCCGCGGCATCGGCCGCTGGTCCGCCCAGGCATTCCTGATGCGCCAACTCCACCGCCCGGACGTCCTGCCGCCGGAAGACATGGGGATCCGCCAAGCCGTCGCCCAGGAGTGGCGCCGCGCGCAGCCGCCCACGGCCGGCGAGGTGCGAAGCGCCGCTGAGGCGTGGTCCCCGTACCGCAGTTACGCGTCCGCGCTGCTGTGGCGGTCCCTCAAACCGGTGGGCGAGCTGTCCGATCCCAAGGCGCGGGCCCTGGAGCATCTCGCCCAGCAGACCGGGACGCCCGAGGCCAGGAGGGCGCGCCGGGCGCGGCCCTGACGATCCCCTGACCCCCTCTCAGGCGCGCGGGGTCACTTGCCGCGGATGCTCCAGGCGCTGTCCTCGGCGGTGGCGCCCCGCAGGGCGGCCCAGGCGGCGCCGTCGAGCCCGAAGGCGTCCAGCAGGTAGGCGGAGATCGCGTCCGCGACCAGGGCGACACGGGCCGGGTCCTCATCGGTGGTCTCGGCGACCTTCTCGCCGGCGACGCCGCCGAGCGTGTGCTCGCCCTCGGTGACGGTGAGCAGGCTCTTGGGCGCCGGGCTGAGACGGTAGGCGTCGGTGAACCAGTCCGGTCCGCGGGTGGACAGCGCCGACTGGTCCTTGCCACCGGCGACGACCAGGGCCGGGGTGGTCATGGTGGAATAGTCCGGCTTCATGAACGGCAGGTGGGCGGCTGCGAACGGCGTGAGGGTCTCGCCGGTTCCGGTCGCCGCGATCAGTGCGCCGGCCGTGACCGCGGGGTGGGAGAAGTCCTCTCCCGGCACGCCGTCGGCGTCCACGACGCGCGCGCCGAGGAGTGCGCCGACGCTCTGGGCGCCCCAGGAGTGCCCGACAGCGGCGATCCGGCCGGGTCCGATCCGGGCGTCCAGGCCGCCGGCCCGGGCCAGTATCCCGTCCAGGTTGTCGAGGACCGCGTGGAGGTCGGTGATGCGTACGCGCCAGATGGTGCCGAAGCGCGGGTCGTCGAATCCGATGCCGTTGCGGCGGGAGTCCAGGTGGGTCGGCTGCACGACCGCGAACCCGGCGGCCGCCCACCGGTCGACGAGGGGTTCGTAGCCGTCCAGCGACCATCCGTTGCCGTGGGAGAACACGATGACCGGCAGGTCTTCGCCCGACACCGGGGCGGTGACCTTGACCTGCAGCTCGGTGCCGCGGCCGGATGTGGGGACGGTGACGGGCTTGACCGCGGTGATCTGCCGGCCGAGCCGGGTGGTGGGCACAGTGACAGTGGGCATGGTGACCTCGGCTTCTCTGGGGTTGGCGGTTCTGCCACAATGGAGCGGAACGCCGTTCCGCCAGCTTAGCGGAACATTGTTCCGCGAACAAAGGAGAACGTTGTGCCGGAACCGTCCGGGACGCGCCGAGCGGGAGTGCAGCGCAACCGTGAGGCTCTGCTGTCAGCGGCAGCGGCCGTGTTCGTGGACCAGGGAGTGCAGGCGCCCATCCGCGACATCGCCGGACGCGCCGGCGTCGGCCTCGGGACCGTCTACCGGCATTTCCCCACCCGGGCGGATCTCGTCACCGCCGTGTACCGGCACCAGGTCGACGCGTGCGCCGCACTCGCGCCGGAGCTGCTGCGAGAGCAGCGCTCCCCCGCCGCGGCGCTGACACGGTGGATCGACGCATTCGTGGAGTTCCTGGTCACCAAGCACGGCCTCGGCGCCGCGCTGCGGTCCGAGGACCCGAGCCTGCAGAATCTGCACACGCTCATGCTCGACAAACTGGTGCCCGCGTGCGCGACGCTGATCGACGCCGGCGCGGCGGCCGGCGAACTCGACCCGGACCTCGACGCGTACACGCTGCTGCGAGCCGTGGGGAATCTGTGCATCCTCGGCGGCGACTACGACCGCGCCGACGCGCAGCAGATGGTCGCCCGCCTGCTCGCGGGCTGCCGCCGGACACCGTAGCCGCGGCGGCGGCCGAAAACGCCGAAGCGCCGTACCGGATTCCTCCTGCCGGCGCTTCCGCGGCCTGCAGGGCGCTAGCGTTGGGTCCCGTGATCGTATGGCTCAATGGCACCCATGGCGCGGGCAAGACGACGACCAGCGCTCTCGTACAGCAACTGATCCCGGATTCACGGGTGTTCGACGCCGAGAAGGTCGGCGAGACACTCATGGACATCAGCCCGGGGCTGCCCCGGACGACCAACTTCCAGCACTGGCCGCCGTGGCGGCCGCTCGTCGTCGAGACCGCCCGCCACGTGCTCGACTACACCGGCGGCACTCTGGTGATGCCGATGACCGTCCTGGTCGAGGAGTACTGGCGCGAGATCAGCACGGGCCTCGCCCACCATGCCATCCCGGTACGGCACTTCGTCCTGCACGCCGACCAGGACACCCTCCGCAGGCGGATCGAGGGGGACACCGATCTCGGCCCTTCCTCGTTCCGTCTCGAATACCTCGAGCCCTACGCCGAGGCGGCCCGCACCTGGCTGCACGCGGCGGCCGAGGTCATCGACACCGCGCACGTCACGCCTGCCGAAGTCGCCCTGCGGATCGCCGAGGCCGTCAAGAGCTGAGGTCCGCCCGCGGATCTCGGCCACCGGTGAGCGCCTCCCGCTGACCTACCGCTGACCTCCCGGGGCAGGCAGGGCGGTGCCGGGCGGTGGCTGCGCGCCGCTAGGCCGTGTCTGACAAATAGCGCCGTCCGCCCGCAGGGCGGGGCCCCGCGGCGTCTGGTGCGTGCGATCGCAAGGCGGAGGGTCGTCCTCGTAGTGGGCTACTCGGACGACCCCGACAACGCAGCGAGCGCGCGTGCCAGGCGTCGCGGGGCAGGCGGGATTTGTCAGACACGGCCTAGGAGGCGACCAGGCGAACCGCGTGGTCGGCCGCCTGCACGGTCCACCCGTCGGTGTGCCGGGTCAGGACCGTTCCCGGGGATTCCCCGCCGCCGGACGCCGCCACCCGTGCCTGCCGGATCGTGCCCTCGTAGTCGGGGAGCCGTACCACCGCGCGGGGGGTCAGCAGATTCAGGGCCGCCACCTTGCGGCAGATCACCGCGGCCGGCTCGGTGAAGTCGACCGAGCATTCCGCCGCGGTGAAGGCGGGGGCGTAGGAGGCGCGCGCGGGGTCCTGGGGTGTGCCCGGCTCCCCGGCGAGGGCTTTGGCGGTGCCCTCTTCGATGACCTCGGCGAACATGGCCAGCCACCCCGCCAGCAGCGCCGGTCCGCTCGGATCGTCGGGCAGCGGCCGCTCGCGCTGGCTCAGGACGGCGCCCGTGTCGAACTCGGCTTCGGTCCGGTGGAGGGTTGCCCCGATGGTCTCGGCTCCCTCGTAGACGAGCCGCATCGGGTTGGGGCCCCGGCCGGCCGGGAGCACCGAGGGGTGCAGATTCAGCGCGCCGTAGGTCGGGATGTCAAGGATCTCCTGCGGGATCAGGCGGGAGAAGGCCGCGGATATCACCAGATCGGGGGCCAGCGCGGCGATCACCGGCGCGACAACCGTCCGGAGCTTTCCGCTGATCAGCAGACTGGCACCCTTTCCGAGGCCGCCCACCAGGTCGGCGTCGCCGTAGCGGCCGTCGGTGCTGCCCGAGGGCGTCACGACCAGGACGATCTGGTGGCCGTGCCGCCCCGCCCAGGTCTCAAAAAGCTGGTAATTCGGCAGATAGGACGTCAAGAGGACTATACGCGCATTGGTACGAGGCATAACGCTACTGTGCCATGCCGCCGCACACTGCCCTATAGCCACCCAGCCGGCCGGCCAGCCACCCAGCCGGCCGGCTGCCCCGACGCCGGCGACCTCGGCGGGCTGCGTTGCGGGCCGAGCCGCCGTGCGACCATCGCACCATGGATGTCCCGGCCCGCCCGCCCATGCTGCGGGCCCCCCGACTGCGACCCGGCGACCGGGTACGCGTCGTCTCGCCGTCCAGCCCGCCCCGGCGTGCGGATGTGGAGCGGGGCGTGGCGGCGCTCGCGTCATGGGGGCTGCGGGTGGAGCTGGGACAGCACGTATTCGACCAGTGGGGACCGATGGCCGGCCGGGACGAGGACCGCCTGGCCGATCTGAACGCGGCGTTCGCCGATCCCGGTGTGCGGGCGGTGTTCGCCGCCCGGGGCGGGGCGGGTGCCTATCGGATCGCCGACCGGCTGGACACCCGGGCCGTACGCCGGGACCCGAAACCCCTGATCGGTTTCAGCGACTGCACCCACCTGCATCTCGCCTTGTGGCGGCGTTGCGGCCTGGCCACCCTGCACGGCCCGTATCTGACCCACGGGAACGACGTGCTGGACGAGGACACCGTGCGGCGGCTGCGGCAGGCACTCACCGCCCCGCAGGCGGTCACACTGCGCCGGGACCCGGGCGAGGCCACCGCCGCCGTCGGCGTCGGCGGGACGGCGCACGGCATCCTGCTCGGCGGCCTGCTCACCGCGCTCAGCACCGAAGCCGGCGCCGGCCTGCCCCGGCTGGACGGGGCGATCCTGTTCCTGGAACACCCCCTCGGCCAACTGCGCCTGGTCGACCGGGCGCTGACCCAACTGGCCCGCAGCGGCGCCCTGCAAGGACTGCGCGGTGTGGCGCTGGGCCAGTTCACCGGCTTCGCGCACGACGCGGCCACAGCGCACGACGGCGGCTGGGATGTCACCGACGTCCTGCGGGACCATTTCGGCGACCTCGGCATCCCCGTGCTCGGCGGCCTGCCCATCGGCCACGGCGACCACCCGCCGACACTGCCGCTGGGCACCTGGGCGACCCTCGACAGCGCAGCCGGCACCCTCACCGTGCAGCCGGCCCTGAGCTGAGCACCCGTGGCGCCGATTCGGCTGCGCGGCCGGTGAAAACCTGGAGACTTGGAACCGTCGGGCACGAGCGGCGTCGGGGGGACGGCGATGGAGAGACATCTGCACCACGAGCTGATGGGCGTCTGCTCGGCGGTGTGCGCCGCCGTTGTCAGTGCGGCGGTGGCGTTCGGTGTTCGCGGACTTCCCACGCTGACGTGGAAGTGGGAGTTCACGTGGCCAGCGGCCGGCCTCGTCCTCCTCGTGCTGGCGGCCGAGATCCCCATCGAGAAGCGCGCGTTCGACTCGGCGGTCGCCCTTGACGACCCCGGCGCGGTCCTGCCTGCCGACGACGCCCTGCGCCATCACCTTTTCGACGGCAGGTTCCTGGCTACCCTGCTCGTGCCGACCCTGATCGGCTCCCTGGTCTGGGAGCCGTGGGTGTCCCTGTGGCCGTTGTCGCTCGTGGCGGGCTGGATGTGCAACGCCGCCTACACCGCCTCTTGGGAGCGCAGGCACGGCTTGCTCCTGTGGCGCGGCCGGGTCGAGGCGCAGCCGCTCGGCAAGGGGCAGCTGTACTACTCCTCGGTCCGCCCGCCCGCGGCCGTCCCGAGCACGTAGGGCACGGGACGGGCCGCGGGTTGTCCTCCCCCGGGCCGGGTGCATGAAGGCCGCCAGCAAGCCCCGCCGACGGCTGCGTGATCGGACCTTTCGACCGCTGTCCAAGGGAACGCAACGGCGTTTTCCAGGCCCATACTCCTTGATCCGGACGTATTTCCTTCAGACGTCGGATCCCTTGACGCCCCCGGGGCGCAGGAGTTGAATCGCCACGCACTGACGCCCCTGTCTTGCGCGGACCGGGTGCGGGGCCTGTGCCCGCCGGCTGCGCCCGCTCTCCCGCGCCCGGCACCTGCGTTCCCGACGGTGTGCGGTCGGTCGCCGCGCGGGGTGTCCGGTGCGTACCTGGCCGCGGGGGCCCGACGCGCCGCACCCGCCGGCCGCCGAACCGCCGCGCGTGCCCAGTTCTCCACCCGACCGACCGGCCATGACGGAGATGTGTATGTCCTTTCTGATCGCAATTCGGCGGCGTGCGTGGCGGGCCGCCGCGTGCGTGCTGATGGTGCTCGCCGTGATCGCGTCCGCAGCGGCCGCGACCTCCACCGCGGCCACCGCCGCGGCGCCGACGCTGCCGTGCGACATCTACGCCGCCGGCGGTACGCCGTGCGCGGCGGCGTACAGCACCACCCGGGCCCTGTTCGCGGCCTACAACGGGCCGCTGTACCAGATCCAGCGGGCCTCGGACGGCAGCCATCTGAACATCGGCCTGGCGGCCGCCGGCGGGGTGGTCGACTCCGCACCGCAGGTCTCGTTCTGCTCCGGGACGACCTGCACCATCTCCGAGCTGTACGACCAGACCGCCAACGGCAACCACATGCCGGTCTCGCCGGGCACGTCGTGTTCCGGTTGCTCGGGCGGGATCCCGGGCCCCGGTCCGAACGGGTCGGACATCGGCACGCCCGCCATGGCGCTGCCGGTGACGGTCGGCGGCCGGCCGGCCTTCGGGGCGCTGTTCAACGCGCAGGGGATGGGATATCGCATCAACAACGCCAAGAACGTGCCGACCGGCTCGCAGCCCGAGGGCATCTACATGCTGACCTCGTCGAACATCACGAGCAACGGCTGCTGTTTCGACTTCGGCTCGGCCGAGGCCAATGACACCGACGACGGCAACGCCACCATGAACGCCATCTACTACGGCACCGACTGCTGGACGAAGAACTGCAGCGGACCCGGTCCCTGG
Source organism: Streptomyces sp. DvalAA-14 (assembly GCF_900091855.1). Lineage (GTDB taxonomy): Bacteria > Actinomycetota > Actinomycetes > Streptomycetales > Streptomycetaceae > Actinacidiphila. The sequence continues at coordinate 591 of NZ_FMCH01000504.1, read as the reverse complement.
GTGGGCGGCGACCTCGAGAACGGCATGTTCTTCAGCGACACCGGCGCCAATCCGTCGACGATCCCCGGGGAGTACGGCTCCTTCCTCTCCGCGTGGGAGAAGAACAACGGCACGACCAACTTCGCCCTGAAATACGGCAACGGGCAGCGAGGCGGCCTGACCCAGTCCTATTCGGGACCCTTGCCGCCCGGTGGCTACAACCCGATGAAGGTACAGAACTCCATCGAGTTGGGCACCGGCGGGGACAACAGCATCTGGGGCAACGGAGAGTTCTTCGAAGGCGCGGTCACGACCGGCTATCCGTCGGACGCCACGGAGAACGCGGTGCAGGCGAGCCTGGTCACGGCCGGATACGCCGACAATGTCACCGGCGTGCCGACGACCGCTTCCGTGGTCAGCCTGAAAGCCCACGCCAACGGGACTACGTCGACGCGGCGAACACCGGGGCCTCCGCGCTGATCGCCGACTCGGCCACGAACGGCAAGAACGAGACGTTCGACCTGATCACCAATCCTGATGGGACGGTCAGCCTGCGGGCCCACGCCAACAGTCGGATCGTCACCGCCGGAACGTCCCCGCTGATCGCGAGCA
>NZ_FMCH01000505.1 GCF_900091855.1 Streptomyces sp. DvalAA-14 | reverse complement strand
CTCGGCGGCTTCCGCCAGCGCCGCGTGCGCCCGGCGCCGCCCGGCCGCGGTGGCTGCCTCGTACACCACCCGCGGCATCAGCGGCTGGCTGAACCGCAGCGGCCCGGGCCCGGGTGCTTCCAGGATGCCCAGGGCGACCGCCTCGGCCAGGTCCTCGGGCGCGTGCTCGCATCCGGCCCGGCGCAGCAGCCGTACGGTGGGGCGGTCGGCGGCCCCGGCGGCGAGCAGGGTCCGGCGGGCGCGGGCGGACAGCGGCGCCAGCCGGTCCAGCAGCAGGGCCCGTACGCCGGCCGGCACCGGTAGCGGGCCACCGGGATCGGGCCGCCCCGGCGGATGCCCGGCCGCGGCGAGGGCGCGGGCGAGTTCTAGTGCGACATACGGGTTGCCTGCGGCCGTCTGGGCGATCCGGGCGGGCAACGGGTGCGGCCAGGAGGGGAGTTCGGCGGCGCCGAGCAGCGCGGTTGTTTCCCGCTCGCTCATCGGCGGAATGGCGAGCCGGAGCGCCGGTTCGGGTAACAGGGCCTCTACGGAGCCGAGTTCGCCGTTGTCCGGGATCCGCCCGGTGGCGAGGACGGTCAGCGGGAGCCGGCGGGCGCGGCGGGCCGCGAAGGCCAGGGCGCCGGCGGTGGGCGGGTCGAGCCAGCGGGCGTCGTCGACGGTGATCAGGACGGGGGTGTCGGCGCCCAGCGCGGTGAGGGTCTTCAATACCGCCAGGTGCAGGCTGAGTTGGGCGTCGGGGCTGCCGAGGGCGAGGAGGTCGGGGGCCGTCCGGCGGTGCAACGCGGTGCGCAGCAGCTCCTGTTCGGGCGCGGCGAGGCCGGCCGGTCCGGCCAGGAAGGCGTCGCTCACGTCGGCGAGCAGGTCGATCAGGCCGAGGTGGGGCAGGCGCCGCTCGTCCGGCGCCGGGCGGCTGCGCAGGATCCGCCGTCCGGCGGCGGCCTGTTCGGCCGTGAGCCGGTCGAGGAACGTCGACCGTCCGATGCCGGCCTCGCCGAGGAGCAGCACACTGGTGCCCGCGGTGAGCGCCTGTCCGGCGGCGGCGAGCAGTGCCTCGCGGTCGGTGGTACGGCCCTGCGGATACGGGCTGCCTCGCATGGACCCCCCGGGTGTGGACCCCATGACCGAAGGGACCGGCCGGTGGACCCGCCCCGGGCCGATCGTGAACCTGTCAACCAGCTGTGCGCAAGAGGGCACCCCGCCCGGAAGCGTGGGGCCGGTTCCGGGCGGGGCGCATGGGGCGAGACGGTCCGGGGCGGGGCGGTGCGACGTGGTGGTGCGAGGTGCGGCCGCCCCGGACCGGCGAGGCATGCGGTGCGGGCGTGCGTGAGGCGTACGTGACGCGTGCGGCAGGCCGTCCGGCGGCGGTCAGCCGTCGATGCGGTGCGTGCTCCAGAAGGACGTCAGGTCGGTCGTGGTCGCGGCCTGCGCCGCCGCCTTGAACTCCGCGGTGGTGGACACCCCGTACCAGTGCGCTGCCGCGTAGTCGTGCAGCAGCTTGGTCATCGCGGTGTCGCCGATGAGCCGTTGCAGGTCGTGCAGCGCGCACTTGCCGTAGCCGTACACGACGGTGGAGTAGCGGGACGAGTGGGCGTCCCAGTACGCCATCGAATTGGTGATCTTCTCCGAGGACGACGCCCACGAAACGCTGTTCCAGCACCCCGAACCGGTCTTGCCCTCGGCCAGATCGGTGGAGTAGTCGGTGAACGCCTCGTCCAGCCAAGGGCTGTTGTACTCGTCGTCGCCCACGATGCCGTACCACCACTGGTGGCCGAGCTCGTGGGTCAGCGCGTTGCTGTCCACCAGGTCCAGCACGAAGCCGGGGTACTCCATCCCGCCGAACCAGAAGTTGTTGTCCAGCACCGCGTCCACCTCGGTGTACGGATAGGCGCCGAAACGCTGCGCGTGCGCGTCGATGGCGTTCTCCGACGTGGTCAGCATGGACTGGGAGTTGGCCGCGCTGATGCCGCTGACCGCGTAGACGTTCACCTTCACCCCGCCCGGCGAGGTGCCGGAGACCTTGCTGAAGGCGCCCGCCCCCCAGGCGAAGTCGCGCACCTTGCGGGCGGTCGCCTTGGTGACCGTACGGCCGCTGGTGCCGGGAGTGTCGACCGAGGTGCCTGTGGCGGGCACCAGCAGGCTCGTCGGGTGGTCGAGGGTCACGTCGAAGTCCGCGGCCAGCGAGTAGAAGGCCTCACCGTTGTTGGTGTACGGGTCCAGGTGCCAGCCCGAGCCGTCCCGGATCGCCAGCACCGGCAGGGCGTTGCCGAGGAAGGCGAAGGCGCCGTCGTGCCCGAACCGGTCGGCGCCGCTGGGCGCGGTGATCGACAGATCGAAGCCGATGGTGCCGCTCTGCCCCTGGTTGAGGGCGGTGGGCAGGGTGATGTGCAGCGCCGTGCAGCCCACGGTGAGCGCGCCCGCCGTGCCGCCGGTCACGTTGGTGACGGTGATCGGCGTGGTCGGGCAGCTGCCGTGGTAGTTGTCCCACAGCCGCAGATAGACGTCAGCGAGCGGCGAGGCCGAGGCGTTGGAGAAGGACACGCTCTCGTGGCCCGTCCAGGTGAAGCCGGAGGCGTCACTGGCCAGGTTGACGGTGTAGGCGGGTGTGGCGGGCGTCCGGGTCGAGTCGGCGGGCGGCGTGGTGGGCGGTGTCGTCGGGGGAGTGGTCGGCGGGTCGGTGGGACCGCTGCCGGACACGTTGAGGGCGACGTCGTCGATGACGAAGCTGGTCTGCTGCCCGGAGTCCTCGGTGCCGCTGAAGGCCAGGCTCGCGGTCTGCCCGATGAACGAGGAGACGTCGAAGGTGCGTTGGACGTAGCCGCTGGCCGCGTTCAGGTTGGAGTAGGTGGCCAGTGTGGTGCCGCCCAGCTTGGCGGTGAGCTTGTCGTAGGCCGTCGAGGTGGTGGTCTCGGCGGTGTCGATGTGCAGCCAGACCGACAGGGTCGCCGTGCCGCAGCCCGCCGGGATGGTCACGGACTGCGACAGGGTGTCGGTGTGGGTCGAGCCGTAGCCGTCGAGCCAGGCGAACTGGGTGCCGCCGTGGGCGGCCTGGCCGCCGCCGGTGGTGATCACGCCGCTGGAGGCGGTCCAGGGGGAAGTGCCGCTTTCGAAGCCGCCGTTGGCGACCACCTGGGTCGAGGTGCAGGCGGCGGGGGCCTGGGCCCCGGTTCGGGCCTGCGCGACCCCGGAGACGGCGGCCGTCACCAGAAGGCCGGCCGTGCCCGCGGCGCCGATGAGGGTGAGAAGTCTGTTGCGCATCGAATCCTCTGGGGTGGGGGGAAGGATGATTGACCAGACGCGACAGGAGTGTGGAGGCCCTCGGCGGCGGCGTTAAGGGGGAGCGGCGAGCTGTAGGGATTTCCCTACGGGGTCGGGCGATCGGAGAAGCGGGACGGTCAAGGCCCGGCGCCCGGCGGAAGTCGCTCCGCCGGGCGCCGGGCCGCTGCCTGAGGTCGACCGCCTGCCGTCAACTGCTCACAGGCGGGCGCCGGCCGTCAAGACGGCAGTGTCCACTGCTGGTTGGTGGCTCCGGCGCAGGTCCAGATCTGCAGCCGGGTGCCGTTGGCGGAGCTGGGCCCGGTGGCGTCCAGGCACTTGCCGGACTGCGGGTTGACCAGCGTGCTGCCCGACTTCTGCCACACCTGCGAACCGGTGCCGTTGCAGTCGTACAGGTCCACCTTCGTGCCGTTGGCCGTGCCGGCCGCCGTCACGTCCATGCACTTGCCCAGCGCCTGCAGCGTGCCGTTGCTGCCCACGGTCCAGTTCTGCGCGGTGGTGCCGTTGCAGTCGTAGAGCTGCACGGCCGCGCCGTTGGCGCTGCTGGCGCCCGCGATGTCCACGCACTTGTTGGCGTAGCCGGAGTGGATGGGCCCGGCGCCGCCGGTGGGCGGCGGCGGGGTGGTGGTGCTGCCGACCCAGGTGGTGGCGGCCGAGGAACCGACCGAGTCGATCGTGGTGTTGTTCTCCACCGGGTTGGGCACCTTGCCGGGGAAGACGATGAACGTGACCGGGCCCTCGGTGCCGCCGGTCGCCGGATTCGGGTCGATGCCGAGCGCGGTCGCCAGCGAGTAGGAGCCCTCGCCGATGATGTCGTCGGGGCCCTCGTCGGCGAAGACCGCGTAGACCACCTTGTTGTTGTAGACCACGGCCGCCACGCTGCCGGGGGAGATCCCCGCCGACTGGTAGTTGAAGCGGCTGCTGGGCAGCGGGATGACGTAGTAGTGCGTGACGTCGGAGGTGAAGAACTGCCCGGTGGAGGTCTGGAAGGAGGTCTCGTCGAAGTACGACGGGTCGGTGGAGTTGCTGCAGTGGGCGGTGGTGATCCCGTCGCAGTCGATGTCCATGTCGGACGTCCAGGTGTACGCGGAACCGTTCTTGCAGATCTGAACGGTGGCCGCTTCGCCCTCGTCGGTGGCGTATTTCCCGTTGGAGGCGGGCGTACAGTTCGCCGCCTTGGTGAGCAACTGCGAGGCGGTGGGGCCCGCGGGCGGCGGCCGCGGGCCGGGCGGCGGTGCCGACCGCGTCCGAGACGGACGCGCCGACGCTGACGGCGGCGGTCAGCGTGGCCGCGGCGACGCCGAGGGCGGCCAGGCCCAGGCGGAAGCGTTTACGTGTCATGGGTCACCTCTTCCGATCTTCGGATCTTCCGAACGAAGGTGGGGGGTGGGGTGGTAACCGGTTTGACAGGTAACCTTACTGACAGATACCTGTCAATAGCTGGTACGCCAAGGGGGGTTGCGCCCCGCGCGTCCGGGGCGCGGGTTGGCGCCGGGCGGGACCTATCGGGGGCGCGGGGAACTGCGCGCGCAACCGGCGGCAACCGGCAGATCGAGAGCAAGCCGCAACCACCCCGGGCCGGCCCCGGAAAGCTACGGCGCCCCGTGCCGCACCCGCGCGGCGAAGCGGTGCGCCACGCGGCGCCAGACCGCGATCGCGGCGGGCTCGGCGTCGAGGGCGGCCTGGTGCAAGGTCTCGCGGTCGACGCCGTGCCGCGCCAGCCGCTCCTCGTCCCAGTGCGGGATGCGCTCCGCGCTCGACTCGGGATGGAACTGCACGCCCCACGCGCTGTCACCCAGCCGGAAGGCCTGATACGCGCACGCGTCGCTCTCCACGAGCCAGTGCGCGCCGGCCGGCAGGCGGACGATCCGGTCGACGTGGTTCTCGATGGCGGTGGGCCGCTCGGGCAGGCCCCGGAAGAGCGGGTCCTGCGCCGCCGCGGCCCGCAGCCGCAGCGGCGTACTGCCGAATTCCGGCGACCCGTAGGCCCCCCGCACCTCACCCCCGCCGACCTGCGCGAGCATCTGCCCGCCGAGGCAGATGCCGAACACCGGCGTACCGCGTTCCAGCGCCTGCCCCACCAGCGCCCGGGTGGGCGCCAGCCAGGGGGCCCGCTCGTCGTCGTCCGGCAGGTAGCCGCCGCCCAGCACCATCAGCCCGTCCCGCGCCAATTCCGCCGGCACCGGGGCCCCTTCGAAGGCCCGTACCACCTCCAGCCGCACCCCGGCCTCCCCGAGCCACTCCTCCCACCGGCCCGGGCCGCCGCGTTCGGTGTGCTGCACGACCAGCACGGTCGCGTTGCTCTCACTCATCCGGCCAGTCTCCCCCCGACGGGCGCACCGGACGCGTCCGGGGCCACGCGTCCGGGGCCACGCGTCCGGAACCAGGCGGGTGGGACCACGCGGGTGGGCCACGGCCCCGCCGGCGCCGGCGCTTCGCGGCCCCGGATCACCCCACCCCCGTTCACAAAGGGGATAAGCGTTCATGTCCTTGACGCTTCCTTGGGGCAAGCGCAGACTGCCTGTCGTTTGCGTTCACCTCCTGAACCCGCAGGCAATGACGCCCTTTTGGAGACAACGTATGCGCATGGCTCGCCTGGCGCTCGCGGCCGCGGCCGCTGCCGCCCTGGCCGTACCACTGGCCATTCCGGCGGTAGCCGGAACCGCTGACCGGACCGCCGCCGGAAACGATTCCGCCGCTGTCGCACAGCCTTGGCTCGACTCCCACCTCCCGCTGGAGAAACGGGTCGATCTGCTGCTCCGGCAGATGACCAACACCGAGAAGGCCACTCTCATGACGGCGGTGGGGGTCCCCGCCGGATCGCACGCCACCGGCTACATACCCGGCGTGGACCGGCTCGGCATCCCCGGTATGCAGTTCACCGACGGCCCCGGCGGCGTCCGCGACGGCCAGCCGGAAACGGCGCTCCCGTCCCCCGTCTCGCTGGCCGCCTCCTTCGACACCAGCCTGGCCAAGGGCTACGGCACGGTCATGGGCACCGAGGCCAAGTCCCGCGGCTACCAGGCCATTTACGGCCCGATGGTCAACATCGTGCGTACCCCGCTGGGCGGCCGCGACTTCGAGACGCTCGGCGAGGACCCGGCGCTCGCCGGGGACATCAGCGCCTCCGAGATCCAGGGCATCCAGGCCCAGGGCGTCGCCGCCCAGGTCAAGCACTACGCGGGCAACAACCAGGAAAACGCCCGGATGACCTCCAGCTCCAACATCGACGAGCGGACCCTGCACGAGATCTACCTGCCGGCCTTCGAGAAGGCGGTCAAGGACGGCAAGGTCTGGTCCGTGATGTGCGCGTACAACAAGGTCAACGGCACCTACGCCTGTGAGAACGCGCAGATCCTGCGGGACATCCTGATCGACACCTGGAAGTACGACGGTGTCATCGACACCGACTACCCCGCCAACCACAGCACGGTCGCGTCCGCGCTGGCCGGCCTGGACCAGGAGTTCAGCGGCACGACCTACTTCCAGCAGCTGCCCGCCGCGGTGGCGGCCGGCCAGGTCCCGCAGTCCGTGCTGGACGACGCGGCCCGCCGCATCCTGCGGCTGGAGTTCCGCACCGGCCTGTTCGACCCGAAGCCGGCGCCCGCCGCCGACTACGAGAAGGACAGCGCGTTCGCCCGCACCGCCGCCGAGGACGGCAGCGTGCTGCTGAAGAACAGCGGTGCCACCCTTCCGCTGGACACCAAGAAGCTGACCTCGCTCGCGGTCATCGGCCCGAACGCCGACACCGCGATCACCGGTGGCGGCGGCAGCTCGGCCGTCACCCCGTACAAGAAGATCGACCCGGTCTCCGGCCTGCAGGCCCGGCTGGGCAGCGGGGTGGACATCACCTCGGTGAAGGCCGGCCAGGGCAGCGGCTTCCCCGCCATCCCGGCATCCGCGCTCAGCGGGCTGAAGGGCGAGTACTTCGCCAACAAGACCCTCACCGGGACGCCCGCGCTGACCCGCGACGACCCGAATGTCGACTTCGACTGGGTGCTCGGCTCCCCCGACCCCAGCATCCCGGTGGACGGCTTCTCGGTCCGCTGGACCGGCACCCTGACCGCGCCCGCCACCGCCGCGTACACCTTCTCCGCGACCAGTGACGACGGCAGCCGGATCTACCTCGACGACAAGCTGATCGCCGACAACTGGAGCGACCACGGCTCCTCGACGGTCAAGAGCGCGCCGGTCCAGCTGACCGCGGGCGAGCCGCACTCCCTGCGGATCGAGTACTACGACAACGCACAGAACGCCTCCGTCACGGCCGGCTGGTCCGCCCCGGGCCTGCCCGACCCGACCATCGCGGCGGCAACGGCCGCCGCGGCCAAGGCCGACGCGGCGATCGTCGTGGTCGGCGACTCCTCCAGCGAGGGCTCGGACCGGACGACGCTGGCGCTGCCCGGCAACGAGGACGACCTGATCCGGGCCGTCGCCGCCGCCAACCCGCGCACGATCGTGGTGCTGCGGGCCGGCGCCCCGGTACTGATGCCGTGGCTTTCCGACGTCCCCGCGGTCCTGGACATGTGGTACCCGGGCCAGGAGGACGGCAACGCGCTGGCCGCGCTGCTCACCGGCGACGCCGAACCGGGCGGCCGGCTGCCGGTCAGCTTCCCGATGACCGACACCCAGACCGCCACCGCCGCCGCCCCCGGCCGCTACCCGGCCGTCAACGGCGTCTACGACTACAGCGAGGGCCTGGAAGTCGGCTACCGCTGGTACGACCAGGAGAACCAGACGCCGCTCTTCCCGTTCGGCTACGGCCTGTCGTACACCAGTTTCCGGCAGTCCCACCTGCGGATCAGCGGGGGCACCGTGCAGGCGACCAGCCGCGGCACCTCGCCCGTGCAGCTCTCGGTCGACGTCACCAACACCGGCCACCGCACCGGCTCCGACGTGGTGCAGGTCTACCTCGGCTACCCCAAGGGCTCCGGCGAGCCGCCGAAGGCGCTGAAGACCTTCGCCAAGGTGCAGCTCAAGCCCGGCCAGACCAAGACCGTCCGGCTCACCCTGGACTCCGACGCGCTGCGGATCTGGGACAGCAGCGCACACGACTGGACGGTGCTGGACGGCCGCTACCCGGTCTACGTCGGCCAGTCGTCCGCCGACACCGCGCTGACCGGCACGGTGACGGTGCGCAAGACGATCGGCACCCAGTACGTCGCCGTGACCGCGCCGGCCCAGACCAACGCCGGCAGCACCCAGACGGTGCGGCAGACCTTCACCAACACCGGTGACTCCACGGTCCGGGACCTCAAGCTCGGCCTGGCGCTGCCGACCGGCTGGACCGCCGAGCCCGCCGCGGGCAGCCGGACCTCGGTCCGCAGCGTCCGGCCGCACTCCTCGGTCGGCGCCACCTGGACCGTTCGGGCGCCCTCGAGCGCGGCAGCCGGGCCGGCCACGCTCACCGGCAAGGCCGCCTTCGAGCTGAACGGCCGCCAGACCCGGACCGCGGACGCCACCACCACCGTGCCGTACGCGGATCCGGCGGCGGCCTTCAACAACGCCGGCATCAGCGCCGACAGCGACCCGACCACCGGCAAGCTGGACCCGGGCGGCTACAGCCTGTCGGCCACCCAGCTGGCGGCGGTCGGCTACACCCCCGGCGCCACCGTCACCGCGAACGGCCTGCCGTACGCCTGGCCGAACACCCAGCCCGGCCAGCCGGACAACATCTCGGCGGCCGGCCAGGTCATCCGGGTCCCGGGCCAGGGCGCGCGCCTCGGCCTGCTCGGCACCGGTATCAGCTCGGCCCACTCGGCCACCGTGACCGTCACCTACACCGACGGCAGCACGGCGGCCGTCCCGGTGGACTTCCCCGACTGGTACAGCAACAAGGCCAGCGGCAACAGCCAGTTGGCGGTCACCACCGCCAACTGGAACCGCCCGCCGACCGACACGCTGGGCGACCACGCGGTCAGCCTCTACACGACCGGGGGCGCGCTCGACCCGGCGAAGACCGTGGCCACCGTGACCCTGCCCAACGACGACGGGATCCACGTCTTCGCCATCTCGGTCGGCTGAGCGCCGCGCCGCTCCGCCGCTGAACCACCGGCGCCCGCTGCCGCACTCCTTCGTCGGAGTGCGGCAGCGGGCGCCCTCGTGTCTTCAGCCGCCGCGGCGGATTGCGAAGGATTGCGGCGAAGGAATGCACGCCGTCCGCCTGATGGCGCGCCGCGGGTTCGCCTCCACCGGTGCGGGCGGACATCGGGGGTAGGTTTTCGAAGGACCGGTCGATCCGGTCGACGGAGGAAGGCAGAAAGCATTGGGACTCGACTCCTACCGCACCCTGGGCCGCACGGGCCTGCGGGTCAGCCCGCTCACCCTGGGGGCGATGACATTCGGCGACGCCAGCTGGGGCGCCGACACCGAAACCTCCCACCGCATCATCGACCGCTACCGGGAACGGGGCGGCAATTTCCTCGACAGTGCCAATGGATACAACGCCGGAAAATCCGAGGAAACGCTGGGCAGTTATCTCGCCCAGCATCCCGGCGTGCGGGACCGCCTCGTCCTGGCCACGAAATTCGGCGGGAACATGTACCCCGGCGACCCCAACGGCGGCGGGGCCGGACGTAAAGCGATCATGCAACAGGTCGAGGAGTCACTGCGCCGCCTGGGCACCGACTACATCGACCTCTACTGGCAGCACAACTTCGACCGCCACACACCGATCGAAGAGACCATGGCGACCCTGAACGACCTGGTGCGCGCGGGCAAGATCCGCTACATCGGGCTGTCCGACACCCACGCCTGGGAGGTCGCCCGGGCCGGCACCATCGCCGAATTCCGCGGCTGGGCGCCTGTGGCCGCGATCCAGGTCGAGTACTCGCTGCTCCAGCGCACCGTCGAAGGCGAACTCTTCGGTGTCGCCCGCGAATTCGGCATCGGCGTCACCCCCTGGAGTCCGCTGGCCAGCGGCGTGCTGTCCGGCAAGTACTCGCGGAGCAACTCCGCCCCCGAGGGCTCCGGCCGCGCCCAGTGGGCCGCCGCGCATCTCACCGAGAAGACCTTCACGCTGCTCGACGTCCTGCAGCGCATCGCCGACGACCTGAACGCCTCCGTCGCCGCGGTGGCGCTGGCCTGGGTGCGGTCCCGGGCGGAGGTCACCTCCACCATCATCGGCGTCCGCACGGTCAAGCAGCTCGACGACAACCTGGCGTCCCTGGATGTCACCATTCCCGACGAGCAGCTGGCCGAACTCGCCGAACTCACCGCGCCGCAGCTCGACTTCCCGGCCGCCTTCGTCACTGAGACAGCGGTCCCCTGGCAGCAGGGCGGCACCACGATCAACGGCGTCTCGTCCGAGCCGTACAGCCGCGGCTGACGGCACCCTTCGCTGCGGGGGCGGTATCCCGGCGGGGATACCGCCCCGTCCGGCTCAGAGTTGGCGCGCGTACGCGAGGAACTCGGCCCACTCGGTGGGGGAGAAGGCGAGCTGCGGGCCTTCCTTGTCCTTGGAGTCGCGGACGTGGACCACCTCGGGGCAGGCGGCGACCTCGACGCAGTCACCCTGACTGCCGCTGCTGTAACTCGATTTGTGCCAGGTGACTGCCACCTCGATGCAGTTGTCGCCCTCTGAGCCGCTGTAGCTGCTCTTGAACCAGGCCAGTTCGGGGGTGCTCATAGCGCTCCTCGCAGTCGCTCCAGCAGGCCCCGGGAGTCATCGGGGGTGAGGGCCTGTGAGCGCAGTTTTGCATACCGCTGCTGGAGGACGCTGATCTCTTTCGGGTCGGAGATGAACCGGCCGTTCTTCTGCCCCTCGGAGTACCCGAACCAGCGGTTTTCGGGGGTCTCCAGCAGCGCGATCGGCCCGTCCAAACCCGCGTGATCGGGCTGCCGCAGCGGCACCAGCTGGAACTCGATGTTCCAGTGTCGCGCGCTCAGGTCGAGCAGGTGGTCGAAGAGATCTCGCGTGACCTCCTCGCCGCCGGTGTGCCGCTCCAACACCGCCTGTTCCAGGATGAAGCTGAAGGCGCACGGCGGCTCGCGGTCGGTCGACAGCAGGTCCTGCCGGGCGATCCGGGCAGCGACACGCTCCTGTAGTACCGCCTCACCCGCCAGCGGCGGAACGCTCAACGACATAGCGCGTGCGTACGCTTCGGTCTGCAACAGCCCAGGGACCACCCGGCAGTCGTATGTGCACAGGCTGATCGCCAGCCCCTCCAGCCGGGCCCACTGCCGGAACCACGCCGCCAACCCCGGCTGCCGGGCGATGTGCTTGACCGCCTTGCGCAACGCACCCGTGTTGCCCAGCGCCGACTCCGCCCGCTCGACGAAGTCCTCGTCCGGCATCCGCCGTCCCACCTCGATCGAGGCGACCGTGTGTTTGGAGAACCGCACCAGCTCCCCGAACTCCTCCCGCCCGTACCCCGCGTGCTCCCGCAGCGCCTGCACCACCGCCCCGAACGTCCGCAAACTGTCCGAGCTCTCCGGCTCACCTCCCGAGCCTCCCGAGCCCCCGCCACCCGCCGCCCCGCCCACGTCCTCAGCCACCCCGGCCACCTCCCGCCCACCCGCCACCAGCACGATCACGCCCCCCATGCTCCCAGCCCCCCAACGGTACCGTCCACCCTCCGCCCACGTACGCTCACCCACCGTACACACTCCCGAGCTTGACCGAGCCGCCGTCAGGCGTCAGGCGTCCGCCTCTGCGGCTTCCTCCTCCGGCAGGGTCGGCGGGGCGGCCGGGTCCGGGACGTGGGGGAGGACATCGGCGATGTAGCTGGCCACGGTGGCCTCCAGGCCGACGTCGCGCTGGGCGCGCTCGGAGAGGTACCAGCGGTGTTCGAGGAGCTCGTGGTAGAGCTGGGCGGGGTCCATGCGGCCGCGGATCTCGTCGCGGGGGACCGAGCGGACGGCGGGGCGGAAGACGTCGCGGACCCAGCGGTGGGCGAGGACCTCGGGGCGGGCGCCGAGCGGGTCGCCGGGGGCGTAGTCGTCCTGGGTGGCCATCCACTGCTCCAGGTCGTTGAGCAGGCTGCGGGCCTGGTTCTCCTCGGTGTCCAGGCCGGTCAGGCGCAGGAGTTGGCGCTGGTGGTGGCCGGCGTCCACCACCTTCGGCAGGAAGGTGACGGTGTCGCCGGCCGGGGAGCGCTGGATCTGCATCTCGGCGACGTCGAAGCCGAGGTTGTTCAGCCGGCGGATGCGGCGGTCGATGTAGTGGCGCTTGCTGGCCGGGTAGACCGACTCGTGGGTCAGTTCGCGCCACAGATCGGCGTAGCGGGCCACGATCGCCTCGCCGAAGGTGACCGGGTCGACGGACGGGTGCAGCGAGCCGCCGGCCTCCAGGTCCATCAGCTCGCCGGCGATGTTGACCATGGCGAGTTCGATGTCGTAGTCGCGCTGCCCGTCGCTGAGTTTCGGCCGGATCTCGCCGGTCTCGGCGTCCACCAGGTAGGCGGCGTACGCGCCGGCGTCCCGGCGGAAGAGGGTGTTGGACAGCGAGCAGTCGCCCCAGGCGAAGCCGACCAGGTGCAGCCGCACCAGCAGCACGGCGAGCGCGTCCAGCAGCCGGTTCACCGTGCCCGGCCGCATCGTGGTCTCGAACATCGAGCGGTACGGGAGCGATCCGTTGAGGTGCCGGGTGATCAGCGCCGGCTCCAGCGGGGTGCCGTCGGCGGCCGCCCGACCGGTGACCACCGCGATCGGGTCGACCGCGGGTATCGCGAGCCGGTCCAGGTCGCGCAGCAGCCCGTACTCGCGCACCGCCGCCCACTCGCTGACCTCTTTGACCGCCACCACCTCGTCGCCGGCCCGGGCGAAGCGCACCACGTGCCGGGAGATGCCGCGCGGCAGCGCGACCAGCGAGGTGTCGGGCCACTGGTCGAGCGGTAGGTGCCATTCCAGGTCGAGGAGATCGGTGGGATGGTCCGCGTCGAAGGCCCTGATCTGCAGTGGCACGGCACGCCTCAGCTCTCTCGTCGTGCGGTGGCCGGTGTCCCGGCGACACCGCGGTCAACCGGGAGTCTATGCAGGTCAACGCGGGCTTCCCAGGGCCCGGTCCGGTGGAGAAGATGCGGCGGTGGGGGACCGGCGCCACAGTGAATGGAGGGGGGTCGGCGCCCATCGCGCCGTGAATGTCTCTGCGAAGGGGTATCCCGTGGCGAACACCGAGAACGTGACCGCATCATCCGTGTCCACCAGGAAGAAGGACGTCCAGGGCAAGACCACCATCGCGGATTCGGTGGTGGCCACGATCGCCGGCATCGCCACGCGTGAGGTCGACGGCGTGCACGCGATGGGCGGCGGCGCGACCCGTGCCGTCGGGGCGATGCGCGACCGGGTCTCGCGCGGCACCATCGATCCCACCCGCGGTGTGAAGGTGGAGGTCGGCGAGAAGCAGGCCGCCGTGGACCTCGACATCGTGGTGGTCTACGGGGCGGAGATATCCGACACCGCCGCCGAGATCCGCAACGAGGTCGCCACCGCCGTGGAGCGGATGACCGGCCTGGACGTGGTGGAGATCAACGTCAACGTGCGTGACGTGCATGTTCCCGGTGACGACACGGACGAGGACACCGAGAACGCCAGGGTCCAGTGACGACGTCAGCAGTGTCCCCGCGCGGGGCCGTCCGCGCGGGTGGGAGGGTCCGACCGTTCGGCCGGTGGGCTTATACCACATAGTGTCACCGGTCGTGGCGGCGAGTTGCCGGGCGCGGCGCCACGCCTCAGCATGGGGTGACAGGAGACCGCCCGCCGTTCTCCGGAAAGGTGGCGCACCGCTTATGGGCCTCTACTTCGCGAACGCGATCGACGACCTGGTCGTTGACGCGCTGGCCGGTTTCGCCCGCGCGCACGCCGGGATGGTGGAGTGGGACGAGCCGAACGGCTACGTCCGCTCTCTGCACACCGCCCCGTCCCGCCGGGTCGGGCTGGTGTCCGGCGGCGGTTCCGGGCACGAGCCCCTGCACATCGGCTACGTCGGCGCCGGGATGCTGGACGCCGCGTGCCCCGGTCGTATCTTCGCCTCGCCGCACAACCACGCGATCTTCGCGGCCTCACGGGCGGTGGCCCGCGAGGAAGGGGTGCTGCACCTGGTGAAGAACTACACCGGCGACAAGATCAACTTCGGGATCGCGGCCGAGCGGCTCGCCCGCGACGACATTCCGTGCGCGCGGGTCCTGATCGACGACGACCTGGCCTCGGAGTCGGCGGAGGTGATGACCGGCCGTCGCGGCACGGGGGCGACGGTGCTGGTCGAGAAGATCCTGGGCGCGGCCGCGGACACCGGGATGGGCCTGGCGGATCTGACCGCTCTCGGCACCGAGCTGGTGGCGCGCTCCCGCAGCCTCGCGGTGGCCTCGGCCGCCCACACCGCCCCGCCGACCGGCCTGCCCGCCTTCGACCTGGCGGCCGGCGACATCGAGTACGGCGTCGGCATCCACGGCGAACGCGCCCGCCGCACCCTCGGCGGCGGCCGGCCGCTGCGCGAGCTGGCCGCGGACATGGTGACCGCGCTGGACGGCTCGCTCGGCCTCAGCCGCGGCGCGCAGGTCCTGGTGCTGGTCAACGGCCTGGGCGCGATCACCCGGATGGAGTTGTACGCGGTACTCAACGAGGTGACGCGGCTGCTCGACGAGCGCGGCGCGGACACCGTACGCACGCTGGTCGGCGACTTCGTCACCGCCCTCGACATGCGCGGCTTCTCCCTCACCCTGATGCTGGCCGACCCGGCCACGCTCACGTATTTCGACGCGCCGGCCCACACGGCGGCCTGGCCCCGGGAGAACGCGGTCGGAGCGTTGCAACCCACGAACGCCCGCCCCTGACACGCCAGCCGGGCCGCGACATCCGCGGCCCGCTCCTGACACGCCGGCAACGACGGGAGACGCACCATGGCCATACGATCCGAAGCCGCGTTCACCGAGGGATTCACCGACGGCTGGATACGCAGGTACGCCGCCTCCGCCGCGGCCACCGAAGCAGAACTGAGCGCTCTCGACCAGCAGGTGGGCGACGGCGACTTCGGCGCCAACCTGGTCGCCGGACTCCAGGCCGCGGTACGGCTGCTCGGCGAACTCGACGAGTCGGGCGCGGCGAGTGCGGCCGGGCCGCTGGAGGCCGCCGCGGCGGCCTTCCTCGACGAGGTCGGCGGGACCAGCGGGCCGTTGTTCGGCCTGCTCTTCCAGGAGATGGCGGTCGCGGTCGCGGCCTCGCACAACGGTCTGTTCGTGGGCTCGCTGGCGACCGGTATCGGCAACGGGCTGTCGGCGATACAGCGCGTCGGGGAGGCCGCGGTCGGCGACAAGACCCTGGTCGACGCGCTCGTGCCGGCCTGTACGGCGCTGGCCTCGTATCCGTCGTCGGCCGATCCGGTCGAGGCCCTGTCCCACGCGGCCCGGGCCGCCTGGGAGGGAGTGGCCAACACCGCCCGGCTGACCGCCCGCAGCGGGCGGGCCAGCTACGTCGGCGACCGGGCGGCCGGAGTGCCGGACCCGGGCGCGGTGGGGATAGGGCTGCTCTTCTCGGCCGCCGAGCGGACCGTGACCGAGCTGGCGCCTATGCTGCGCGGACCCGAGCCGCTGCCGGAGAGCGTCGCGGTGGAGCGCGGCGCCTGACCGGAGCGGCCCGGTGGAGCCGGGCGCCTGGCGGGTTGGGATCGCCAGGCGCCCGGCGGTGGCTGTCTCCGGTTCACACCGGCAGCCGGGAGGTCACACCGTCGGCCGGATTCACGCCGACAGCTGGTGCGAGACCCGCTTGCTCACCCAGTCGAAGATCGCCGGCTGGGCGAGCGAGGCGATCCACAGGTCGACCGAGGCGGCGACCGCCTCGCCCGGCCAGGGGCCGACGCCCAGGATGCGCAGCCCCGCCCGCGAGGCTGCCTCCACCCCGCAGCTGGAGTCCTCCACCGCGAGGGTGTCGTCCGGCGCGGCGCCGCAGTAGCGGGCCGCGGTGAGGTAGACGTCCGGATGGGGCTTGGGGCGGTTGCCGTCGTCGGGGACGACGATGTGGTCGAAGCAGTCGATCAGGTCCGCCGTGCGCAGGCAGGTCTCCACCACGTCCCGCGGGCAGTTGCTGGCGACCGCGAGCGGGGCGAACTTGGCCGCCGTCGTCACCATCTCGCGGGCGCCCGGCATGGTCTGCGGGTTCTTGGCCACCAGGGTGCGGAAGTGGCCGAGCAGGCCGGCGGTGAGTTCCCCGCCGAGCTCCGGACGGCCGGCTTCGTCGGCCATCAGCTGCCCGCACTGGGTGTAGTGCAGGCCCTTGGTCCGCTCCGCGAAGTCCGCGCCGGGAGTGATACCGAAGTCGGTCATGGTGAGCTCGCGGGCGTCGATCCAGTGGCGCTCGGTGTCCATGAGGGTGCCGTCGCAGTCGAAGACGATCGCCGCGGGGGTCCAGGAAAGGATGCGATGAGAAGCCATCGTTGAGGGTCCGTTCTGGAATGCCTGAAAGCGCCGGTGTGGGCGCCGCATTTCGACGGCGATCGAGCCGGCGCGCCGGTGGATCCGGCAGGCTCGGGCTCTTGGTGGACAGCCGCGGAACAGCCCTGGAAAAGGCGGCTTGTTCCGGGTTGACCACCAAGAACATATCGATCGTTACGTTATGAACCCGGACGCTGGGTGGTCAAGTAACCCCGAAGTGTCACCGGGCGTGTCGGCCGTATCCGAGCACCCCGTATGTGCTGCATTCCGCGCCCTGTCGGATTCGAAAGACGCAGGTGAGGTGGTGCGGGACGCATTCGACGCGGGCGGGCGGCGCGAATTCGGTGAAGCGGACGGCGAACAAATGTCCTGATGTAGGGCGCAGCAACACGCCGTCGCTCGCCTCGGCCGCGGCCTGCCGGGCGGCCTCCAGGAGCACCATCCCGGGTACGTGGTCGGTGGCGTGGTCGAAGAAGAACGGGTGGTACGGGTCGGCCGGCTCCACCTCCAGGGCGTCCGCCTTCCGTGTGATCACCACATCGCGCCAGTCGGTGACCGCCAGCCGCATCGGGGCGGGCCGTCCCTCGGCGGTGGGCGGGGGGCGGCTCCCGGTGAGACGGTCGGCGCGCACATCGGCGTAGCGGGTCGAGGTGAGGAAGCGGGCGCCGCCGCCGGCGTGCGCGAAGGGGACGCCGCCGGCGAGGTACGTGACGTGCAGCCGCAGGCCGCTGGTGCGCCCGTCGGAGCCGGTGCGGATGTCGCTGACCGCGATCCGGCAGGTGATCTCGGAGCAGCCGCAGCCGATGCGCGGTTCCTTGTCCGGCATCAGCGCGAACTGCAGATCGGTGATGAGCAGGCGGGACGCCGAGGGGACGTCGAAGTACCGCAGGGGTATGTAGATCCCCAACTGGCGGAGCGTCTCCACCAGGATGAGCGGGCTGTGCAGGTCGGTGCCGTCGTGCGGGAAGGTCGGGTGCGACCGGGGCCAGCTGGCGGCCGCCTCGAATCCCCCGCCCCGGTCCCGGCGTACGTCGGTCAGCAGGACCTCGGCGACCGATCGGCGGTGGACCATCTCCCGGGCGACCGTGCGGGACCAGCTGAGTCCATGATCCTGTCCGTGCTCCGTGACTTCTTCGTCCGAAGTATTCATATCATAAGAAGAACTCACGCCCTGCGAATGCGCACGCGGATTGTGTGCTGGAATGCTTCCCGGATGTTACGGGGAGCGGTACATTGCGTGCCGTTGGTTACGTTGTGGGCATTCGGAGTGAGCGTGCAGGTACGTGCGACGGCGACCCGAAGGTTTCTCCTGGAGACCGCGGCGCGATTGTTCGACGAACGCGGTTATGCCGGCACCAGCATCAGCGACATCAGCGCGCTGTCGGGCCGGACCAGCGGGGCGATCTACTTTCATTTCGCCAGCAAGGAGAAACTGGCGCTGGCCGTGGTCGAGGAGCACTTCGCGACCTGGCCGGAGCTGATCGCCCGGCTCCGGGCGGCGCCCGGGCCTGCCCTGGAGAAGCTGGTCCAGCTCAGCTTCACCGTCGCGCGCGCCTTCCGGGACGACGTGGTGGTCCGGGCCGGATCGCGGCTGTGGATGGAGCGCAAGGCCATCGACGAGCAGCTGCCCACGCCGTTCGTCGGCTGGATCGACGCGGTCACGGCGCTGCTGCAGGAGGCCCGGGGACAGGGCGCGCTGGCCGAGGCGGTGGTGCCGGAGAAGGCCGCACTGGGCATCGTCTACGCCTTCTTCGGCCTGCACACCGTCTCCGACGCGCTGGAGGGGCGCGACCGCATCGAGGAGCGGCTGCACGACCTGTGGCTGATGCTGCTGCTGGCGCTCCAGGCGGTGCCGGATCCGGCGGCGCTGCTGGACCGGGTGCACGCGGCGTCGGTGCCGGCGGCCCGCTGACGGGACGGCCCGGAGCCGGAGCCGGAGCTGGCGCGCGCCGGACGCCGGGCTGGTCGTGGGCTGGTCCCGGGCTGCTCCTGGGCGGGCCCTGGGCGGGCTGGCTCTTGACGGCGGGGCCTTTGGTCCAGTCCAATCTGGGGGCAGCTCCGCGTCCCCCCACGCCCAGCGAGGATGCCCGCCATGCGCACACCCGTCCGCGCCGCTCTCGCCCTCAGCGCGGCTGCCGCCCTGAGCGCCGCCGCGCTGCTCAGCCACCAGGCCGCCGCGGCCTCGGCCGCCGTCACCACCTCCGCCGCCGACCTGCTCACCAACGGCACCTTCGAAGCCGGCCTCACCGGCTGGACCTGCTCACCGCTCGACTCGGCCGTCAACTCCCCGGTGCACAGCGGCAGTCAGGCGCTGAAGGGCGCCGCCTCGGCCGGCGACTACGCCCAGTGCGGCCAGACCGTGTCCGTACAGCCCGGTACCACGTACACGCTCAGCGCGTATGTGCGCGGCACCTACGTCTACCTCGGCGCCACCGGTACCGGCGTCAACGCCAGCACCTGGACGCCCAGCGCGCCGGAGTGGGCGCCGCTCAGCACGACCTTCACCACCGGCGCGACCACCACCGCGGTGACCGTCTTCACGCACGGCTGGTACGGGCAGGGGACCTACGGCGCCGACGACGTGGTGCTCAGCGGCCCGGGCGGCTCCGGTACCACCGGCGGCTCCACCGGGGGAACGGGCACGCCCACCGCGACCCCGACGACCCCCACCCCGCCGCCGACCACGCCCCCGCCGACCTCGCCCACCGCGCCGCCCACCGGTGGCGGCTCGGTCATCGCGGTCAGCACCGGCGCCCAGCTGAAGGACGCCCTGGCCGCAGTCACCCCCGGCCAGACCATCCAGCTCGCGGACGGCACCTACACCGGCAACTTCAAGACCACCGTCGCCGGCACCGCCCAGAGCCGCATCACGCTCACCGGCTCCGCCCGCGCGGTACTGACCACCTCCACCGGCGGCGGCTACGGCCTCTACCTCAACGGCGCCTCGTACTGGACGGTCAAGGGCATCACCGTCACCCACGCCCAGAAGGCCATCATGCTCGACACCGCGAACCATGTGGTGCTGGACTCCGTCACCGTCTACGACACCACCATGGAAGGCATCCACTTCCGCAACTCCAGCCAGTACGGCGTGCTGGAGAACTCCACCGTGCACGACACCGGCACCGCCCACGACGGCAAGGGCGAGGGCGTCTACGTCGGCACCGCCAACACGCTCACCGACCAGAGCGACGACGTGCAGATCCTGAACAACACCATCGGGCCCGACATCGGCGCCGAGAACATCGACCTCAAGGAAGGCACCACCGGCGGCCTGGTGTCCGGCAACACCTTCGACGGCAACGGCCTGACCGACGTCAACTACGACGACTCGTGGATCGACGTCAAAGGCAACGACTACACCATCGAGAACAACCGGGGCGTCCACACCCTCAAGGACGGCTTCCAGACGCACACCGTCATCGACGGCTGGGGCTGCGGCACGGTCTTCCGCCACAACTCGAGCGACCTGACCGGCGCGTCCATCAGCCCCTCCTACGCCATCGACGTCACCAACTACGCGGTCGGCAGCTGCCCGGTGACCATCACCGGCGACAACACGGTGACCGGCGGCACCGCCCTCACCAACCCGGGCGTACCGCTGGCCGATTGAGCCGGTCGTTGAGCCGGTCCGGACCGCGGCCGACCCCCGGGCCCGTGCGGCCGGCCGCCGATCGGCGCCGGTCACGGGGGCCGGCCCCCTGCCGCCGGCCCGCGCGGCCCGCGTCGCCCCGGACTACCGTGGGGTGTAGGCCGCCGCAGGTCGGGCGGCACGGAAAGGGGACAGCCGTGGAGGCCCGCAGGCCGCAGCGCAACCGTGTCACCCCCATGGGGGACATCGAG
>NZ_FMCH01000506.1 GCF_900091855.1 Streptomyces sp. DvalAA-14 | reverse complement strand
GGCCCGCAAGGCGGCGGCCCGCGGGAGAGCGAACTGCGCGACTACCGGGCCGCTTTCGCCATCGCCCAGTCCGCGATGGCGCTGCTCGGCCCGGACGGCACCGTGCTCGCCGCCAACACCGCGCTCGGCACCCTGCTGGGGACTTCACCCGAAGGTATGACGTCAACAGGGGCCGACACCCTGCTCGGTCTGACGGGTGACGCGCATGCCGACGCCGCCTTCCACGACGTCCTGGACGGCCGCCGCGACAAGCTGAGCTGCACCCGCCGGATCGGCCGGCCCGACGGCAGCAGCCTGCACGCCGAGATCACCCTGGCCCGCGGCGACGCCCGCCCGCTGCTGCTCACCGTCGAGGACGTCGGCGAACGCGACGCGCTGCGCGAGCAGGTGCGGCACCTGCGGATGCACGACCCGGTGACCCGGCTGCCCAACAGGGCGCTGTTCTTCGAGCGCCTCGCCGACGCCTGCGAGGACGCACCCGGCGGCGGCCGCCACGGCGCCCGCGGCACCGGCCGGATCGGCCTGTGCTACCTCGACCTGGACGGCTTCAAGGCGGTCAACGACACCCTCGGCCACCGGGTGGGCGACGAACTGCTGGCCGCGGTGGCCGGCCGGCTGCTGATCTGCGCCGAGCCCGGCGGACATCTCGTCGCCCGGCTCGGCGGCGACGAATTCGCCCTGCTGCTGCGGGACTCCACCGGCACCGGGCAGGCCACCGCGCTCGCCGAAGCCGTCCTGGCCGCGCTCCAGGAGCCGTTCGACATCGCCGGGCACCGGCTGGCGGTCTCGGCCAGCATCGGCGTGGTGGAACGCGAAGCGGCCGGCACCTCGGCGACCGGCCTGATGCAGGCCGCCGACACCACGCTGTACTGGGCCAAGGCCGACGGCAAGGCCCGCTGGACGCTGTTCGACCCGGAGCGCAACGAACACCGGATGACCCGCCAGGCACTGTCCCGAACACTGCGGCAGGCAGTGGAGCGCGGCGAGTTCGTGCTGGAGTACCAGCCGCTGGTGGCCCTGGACACCGGTGAACTGCGCGGGGTGGAGGCCCTGGTGCGCTGGGAGCACCCGCACTTCGGGCGGCTGGCGCCCAACCGCTTCATCGGGCTGGCCGAAGAGGAGGGCTCCATCGTCCAGTTGGGCCGCTGGGTGCTCGCCCAGTCCTGCCGGCAGGCCCGCGTCTGGCAGCGGGAACACCCCGACACGCCGCTGGTGGTCAGCGTGAACGTGGCCGTCCGCCAGGTGTGGGACTCGGATCTGGTCGCCGACGTCGGCGCGATCCTGCGCGAGACGGGGCTGCCGGCCCGGCTGCTGCAACTGGAGCTGACCGAGTCGGCGGTGATGGGCTCGGCCGGCCGGCCGCTGCAGGCCCTGCACGCGCTGCACGAGATGGGCGTGCGGATCGCCATCGACGACTTCGGCACCGGCTACTCCAACCTCGCCTACATGAGCCGGCTGCCGGTCTCGGCGCTCAAACTGGACGGCTCCTTCGTCCAGGGCTTCCGCTCCGCCGAACACCCCAACCCGGCCGACGAGACGATCGTGGAGGCCCTGGTGGACCTCGCCCACCGGCTAGGCCTGACCGTCACCGCCGAGTGCGTGGAGAACGCGGAGCAGGCGGAGCGGCTGCGCCGGATCGGCTGCGACACCGGCCAGGGCTGGCACTACTCCCGCCCGGTCGGGGCGGAGGCCATCTCCCGGCTGCTCGCCTGAGCGCGGGCCCCGCCACGGGGCGGGCCCGCATCCTCGGGGGGAGTGAGGACGCGGGCCCTGGTCAGGCGCCGGAGCGCCCGAGTCACGGGGTCGTACGGTCACGCGGTCCGGCGGTCACGCCGGGGCCGGGCGCTCAGCAGGCGCCGAGGTCCTGCCAGACTCCCCACTCCCCGGTCGTACCGGGCACCTCATTGGTGGTCCACCACTTGGCGTTCCACTTGTGGCCCCCGTAGGAGACCTGGTTGCCGGCCACGTAGACCGCGCTGGCGGACCAGGCGGGCAGGCTGCCGCACGACGCCGGGGGCGTGGTGGGCGGAGTGGTCGGCGGCGTCGTCGGCGGGGTGGTCGGCGGGGTCGTGGGAGGCGTGGTGGGCGGGGTGGTCGGCGGCGTGGTCGGCGGGGCGGTGCAGCCGGGCGCCGAACCGTTGGTGGCGGTGACGATCTTGTTGAAGAGCGTCGCCGACGCGTCCGAGTCCAGCAGCGAGTACATCATCGAGCCGCCCAGGCCGTGGCAGTGCGCGTAATCCGCCTTGGCCTGGATGGACTGGGCGCCGAGCCCGGTCCAGAACTCGTTGCCGTTGTAGAACCAGTTGGTCTGGCTGGCCGCGTCGTAGAAGGTGTCCGCCGGGTTGTCCACGATCCCGGTCAGTTCCTTGTAGTACGCGGTGCCCGCGGTGGCACTCAGGCTGCGGGCCGCCGCCGGACCGGTGGCCGAGGAGTAGAGGCCGTGGTTGCTGCCGGCCGGCACTCCGCTCCAACCGCGGTAGTAGAGCGGATAGCCCATGGTGATCTTGTTCGCCGGGAAGCCGCCGGGGATGCCGTAGGCGGAGTCGCCGGTGGTCCACGCCTTGATCGCGGCGTCGGTGCTGTACTTCTCGGTGCCGGGTGCGATCGGGTTCGACGGGTCGTTCGGCGACTGGTACAGCGGGTCCTGGAAGTTGGTGGGCCCGGTGGTCTCGAAGGCGCCGTGCATGTCGTACGTCATGATGTTCGCGTAGTCGAGGGACGCGCTGATCTTGTTGGTCTCGATGTTCGCGATCTTGTCCTGGCCGGCCGGCAGCGCCGCGGTGAGCAGCATGTGCTTGCCGCCGTTGGCCGCGCCGTAGGCGTCCAGCTCGGTGCGGAACTCGGCCAGCAGCGCGGTGTAGTCGGCCTTGTCGGCGGCGCTGTAGTGGTTGCCCGTGTGGCCGTTGGGCGAGCCCGGGTACTCCCAGTCGATGTCGAAGCCGTCGAAGATGCCGGCCGCGGTGCCGGGGCCGCCGTAGCCGCCCTGCACCGGCAGGTTGCCCTTGATGAACATGTCGATGCAGGAGCTGACCAGCTTCTTGCGGCTGGCGTCGGTCTTGGCCGCGTCGGAGAAGAACTTGGAGTACGTCCAGCCGCCGATCGAGGCGATGATCTTCAGGTTGGGGTGCTTCGCCTTCAGCTCTTTGAGCTGGTTGAAGTTGCCGACGATCGGCTGGTTGTAGACGTCGGCGACACCGTTCACGGCGTCGGCGGCGCCGAACGACTTCTGGTAGTCGGCGAAGGCGTCGCCCGCGCCGTCACCGGCGTTGGGGTCGCTCTCGTTGGTGGCGTCGGACGCCTTGGTGGCCTCGAAACAGGTCAGGTTGGTCGGATCGATGTTCTCGAACGAGTAGTTGAGGATGTCCAGCTTGCTCGCGACGCCCGAGGTGTCGAGCTGCTTCGGGTAGTACGCGTTGCCGTACACGCTCCACTGGTCGTAGTACGCGATCTTCACGCCACCGCTGCTGGCGGCGGCCGCGGCGGCCGGCTTGGCCGCGGCGGGCGCGGGGGCGGCCTGCGCGCTGCCGACACCCGCCACGAGCGCGGTGAGCGCTCCGACGGCGAGGGCGGCGCTCGTGGCGGCGGCCACGAACGCTCTCTTCCTGGACTGCACAAGTACCTCCGGGGGGAGAGGGAGGAACAACAGGGGGCTGATGAATTGATAAGCCCTCGTCAAGTGCACGTCAATGGTCTGAACCAGACTTGGACTAGACCAATTGGGAAGGCCCGGACCGGCCCCGGATCGTTCACGACATGAGCAAAGCCGCTCGTCAACCGGGTGACGAGCGGCTTTAACGCTGGGTTAAGGCACCGGCGGGCCACTGCTCCGACATTGGACCACCGGCCTCCGGAAATCGGTCGTTAACCTGCCGCGTCCCGCCCGGCGTCCTGGTCGGCGTCCCGCCCGGCGTCCTCGGTCACGTCCTTGGGGAAGCCGTACGCGTCGGCGATGAGCCCGTACGACCGCAGCCGCACCTCCGGCGTGTGCGCGTTGGCGGTGATCACCAGCTCGTCGGCGCCGGTACGGGCGACCAGTTCGTCCAGCCCGCTGCGGACCGTCTCCGGGTCGCCGTGGATGACATTGCCCAGCCACGACTCCACGAAGTCCCGCTCGGCCGGGCTGAAGGGATACGCCTCCGCCTCATCCGGGGTGGGCACCAGGCCGGGCCGGCCGGTGCGCAGCCGCAGCATGCTCAGCGCGCCGCTGAGCACCTGGCGGCGGGCCTCGCGCGGGTCCTCGGTGGCCAGCGCGGCCACGCCGATCGAGGCATAGGGGCGGTCGAGCACCGCGGAGGGGCGGAAGGACTCCCGGTAGAGCGCGAGGGCCGGCACCGTGTTGGCGGCCGAGAAGTGGTGCGCGAAGGAGAAGGGCAGGCCGAGCGCTCCGGCCAGCTGGGCGCTGAAGCCGGACGAGCCGAGCAGCCAGATACTGGCCCGGCCCGGTGACTGGACGCCGCCTTCGGCGCTGCCCTGCACCGGCCCGGGAATGGCGTGAATGCGGCGATAACGGTGACCGTCGGGAAAGGCGTCATCCAGGAAATGCGTCAATTCGGCCAGCTGCTGGGGGAATTCGTCGGCGCCCTCGTGCAGCGATTCGGTCCGGCGCAGCGCCGCGGCGGTCGCGCCGTCGGTGCCGGGCGCGCGGCCCAGGCCCAGATCGATCCGGCCCGGCGCGAGCGCCTCCAGGGTGCCGAACTGCTCGGCGATCACCAGCGGCGCGTGGTTGGGCAGCATCACGCCGCCGGAGCCGAGCCGCAGGGTCCGGGTGAAGGCGGCCAGGTGGGCGAGGATCACCGCCGGCGAGGAGCTGGCCACCCCGGGCATCGAGTGGTGCTCGGCCACCCACATCCGGTGGTAGCCGCGGGACTCGGCGGTCTTGGCGATCTCCACGCTGGTCCGCAGCGCGTCGGTGGCGGTCAGGCCCTTGCCGACGGTGGCCAGATCCAGTACGGACAGGGGTACGGGCGCGGTGCCGCGGACCGTGCCCCGGATGCCGTAACTGTCGCTGTCCTGTCGTTGCTCACCCACGGCGGGCGCCTCCTCGTTTGTCTCGCTGACCGTCCGGCGGGCCGAAGCCCACTCCCAGCGACAACCGGAGTCGCCGTCCGCTTGTTCCCCGGGCATTTCGGGCGGGCCAGAAAGAGGGGAATGACTCAGACATATGCCAGCGTGGCCCGGTCCTGCGTATACGCCTGCGGCGGCCCGAATTGCGGCTCAACGGCCCTGTCGGAAATGGCTGTGAGGGCTATCGTGGTCAAACGCAAGCGGCACACCTCCAGGGGGCCCACCGTGGCGACAGATCACCGCCAGTCGGGACCGGTGTACGCGGTCGAGTACGCGCTGCGCGTACTGGAGACCGTGGACTCCCACCGGCACGGCGTGACCGCGGAACAGCTTTCCCGGGAAATCGGGGTACCGCTGAGTTATCTCGCCCAGTTGCTGACGATGCTGCGCCGTGAGGGATATCTCGCCTCGCTGCCCGGCGGCGGATACGTCACCGGTGAGCCGCGGGTGCTGCTCGGCTCGGGCGACCAGGAATCGGCGGGGTCGGAGAAGCTGCGGACCGTGCTGGCCGAACTGCGCGACGAGGTGGACGCGGCGGTGTACTTCGCCCGCTACGAGGAGGGCGAGGTCACGGTCGTCGACTGCGCCGACAGCCCGCAGACACCGCGGGTCAACGAGTGGGTGGACTTCCGCTCGGCGGCGCACGCCAGCGCCGTCGGCAAGTGCCTGCTGGCCCAGCTGGACCACGCGAGCCGGCTGGACCACTTCGCCCGGCACCGCCCGGCCCGCCTCACCTCCCGCACCGAGGTGGACATCGAGGTGCTGCTCGCCCGGCTGGACCGCCAGCCCGCCTCCGCCCCCACCCTGGACCTGCAGGAGTACGCGGTCGGTACGGTCTGCGCGGCGGTCCCGGTCACCATCGGCAAGTCGGTGGCCGCGCTGGCCCTGTCCATGCCGTCGAGCTCGGCGCACCGCCTCCGCCCGGCCGTGGAAACCCTCCACGAACGCGCGGCCCCGCTGCTGCTCTCGATGACCCTCTGAACGCCGAAGGCCCTCCGTGCGGGGGGAGGGCCTTCGTCTGCCGGTGCGCCGCCAGGGACTCGAACCCCGGACCCGCTGATTAAGAGTCAGCTGCTCTAACCAACTGAGCTAGCGGCGCGTGCGGGTTTTATTCTACCGGGTCAGCGGGGGTGCTCGGCCCCACCCCGGGGCCCCACCCCGGGGGCCCACCCCGGGGCCCCGCCCGGGCCCGCCGCCCCCGCCGGGCCCGCCGCCCCCGCCGGGGGACTTGCGGTCGTTCGCGGGCCGCGGGTCGTGGTGGATTGGCCGCGCAGTTCCTCGCGCCCCTGTCGGGGCGCCCCCAACCCGGAACGCCACCCACGCCCCCGGCCCGGGCCGCCCCTGCGGCCGGCGGGACCCGTCAGGGTGCTCGGGGGTATTCCCGGACTCCGTCCGGCGGTACCCCCAGCGCCCCTGTTGAGCGCCTCCCGCCGCAGGAACGGCCCCCCGGCCGGGGGCCTGGGGTCGTTCGCGGGCTGCCCCCTCCTCGTGCCCGGTCGCGCAGTTCCGCCCCCGGACTCCGTCGGGGGGACCCCCCAGCGCCCTGACGGGCCGGCCTCGACCCGGGGCGGCATTGGAGAGCCCGCACTCACGGTGGGCGGTGCCTACAGGGGCGCGAGGAACTGCGCGACAAGCCCATCACGACCCGCAGCCCGCGAACGACCGCAAGTCCCCCGGCGGGGGCGGCGGACCCGGTGGGGGCGGCGGGCCCGGGCGGGGCCCCGGGGTGGGCCCCCGGGGTGGGGCCGAGCACCCCCGCTGACCCGGTAGAATAAAACCCGCACGCGCCGCTAGCTCAGTTGGTTAGAGCAGCTGACTCTTAATCAGCGGGTCCGGGGTTCGAGTCCCTGGCGGCGCACCGGTAGAGGAAGGCCCCCCGCCCACCGCGGGGGGCCTTTCGCGTGGTCGGGTCACGGCCAGTGGGGCGGGCGGGTGACGGTCGGGGGAAGGGCGGTCGCCGCGTCGCCGCGGGCCGCGGTCACCTGGGGCTGGGTGAGGAAGAGCGCGCCGCGCAGATCCGCCCCGCGCAGATCGGTGTCGCGCAGGTCCGCGCCGAGGAGATCGGCCTCGCGCAGGTCGGCCCCGCGCAGGTCCGCGCCGATGAGCAGGGCGCCGCGGAAGGTCGCACCACGCAGCGCCGCTCGGCGCAGGCGGGCGCCGATGAGGTCGGCGCCGCGGTGGTCCTTGCGGGGGCCCGGCACCCGCGCCGCCCGTACCGTCTCGCTGACCCGGAGCAGCAGCTCGCCGACCGCGCCGCGTTCGACCGCCGGATCCACCGCGAGCAGCGCGTCCGCGTCGAGCCGGGTCAGCGCGTCGACCCGGTCCCAGGCCCGCTCGATCTCGTCCGCGGCCACCGCGTGGGCGCGGGCCTCGTCGAGGTGGCGGAGGAGCTCGTGCAGCTGCCGCATCACCGGCAGCGCCGCGAACATCGCCCGCCCGCCGTCGGCGGCGCCGCGCCAGTCGCGCCCGGCGAAGGTGACCTGGGACAGCTGCTGCCCCGCGCCGAAGCAGTCGTAGACGGTGCAGCCCGCGTACCCGCTCCCCCGCAGGTCCGCGTGGATGCCGCAGCGGTGACCCGGGGCGAGGTTCCCGCAGGGCTCCCCCGCCTTCTTGTCCGCGGCGAAGTCCGACGACCTGGTGAAGGCCAGCGCGACGCAGCACAGCCCGAAGCAGTTGCCGCAGTCGGCTCGCAGTCGTGCCGCCTCGTTCACGCGCTCGTACTCCCCGGGGTCCGCGGGCGGCGGTTGCGTCCGGGCGCCGCCCGCGGTCCATGGTGCCCTATGCCGGCCGGGGCGGGGCGCCGGGTCAGCAGGACGGGTCGGCCGGACCGGTTACGACCCGGACCCGGCCGGGAAGGCCGCCGGCTTGGCCGGTGTGTAGAGCCAGGTGGTGAAGAAGCCGCCCAGGTCCTTGCCGGACAGCTTTTCGGCGAGCGCGCGGAACTCCGCGATGGTGCCGTTGCCGTGCCGGTGCGCGGCCGGCCACGCCTTGAGCAGCGTGCGGAAGGCCCGGTCGCCGATGGTGTCGCGCAGCGCCTGGATGGCCACCGCGCCCCGGTCGTACACCGCGTCGTCGAACTGGTTCTGCGGCCCCGGGTCGCCCGGCTCCACCGTCCAGAACGGGTCGTCGGCGGGGTGCGCGTCGTAGACCTGCCGGGCGAGCTGCTGCGGGGTGCCCTGGCCCTCGTGCTCGGACCACAGGTACTGGGCGTAGCTGGCGAAGCCCTCGTTCAGCCAGATGTCGGACCAGCGCTCCAGCGAGACGCTGTCGCCCCACCACTGGTGCGCCAGTTCGTGCGCGACGACCGAGGTGTTGACGTCGGCGAAGGTGGCGGGGCTGTAGAAGACCCGGGTCTGCGCCTCCAGCGAGAAGTGCGAGGGGACGTTCGGCACGTAGCCGCCGGCCGCGTCGAAGGGGTAGGGCCCGAACCAGCCGCTGAGGAAGTCGATGATCTCGGCGGTGCGCTCCACGCTCGCCCGCGCGTTGGCGGCGACGGGGTCCTTGAGGTCGGTGCTGTAGGCGTTGATCACCGGCACGCCGGTACGGGTGCGGCTGTGGGTGATGTCGAAGTGGCCGACGGCGAGCGTGGCCAGGTAGGTGGCCTGCGGCGCGTCCTGCCGCCAGTGGTAGCTGGTCCAGCCCGCCCTGGTGCGCTGCGAGACGAGCAGGCCGTTGCTGATGGCCTGCTCGCCGCTGGGCACGCGGACGTCGACGTCGTAGGTCGCCTTGTCCAGCGGGTGGTCGTTGCTGGGGAACCACCACCAGGCGGACTCGGGCTCGTTGGCCGCGACGCCGCCGTCCGGGGTGCGCTGCCAGGAGGTGAAGCCGTAGCGCTGGACGGTGGAGGGCACCCCGGAGTAGGTGACGGCCACGGTGTAGTGGCGCCCGTCGGGAATGGGGCGGGCCGGGGTGACGACGAGTTCCTGCTCGCCGCTGGTGGCGAAGGCCGCCGGACGGCCGTCGACCGTGACCTTGCTGACGGTCAGCGCGAAGTCGAGGTCGAAACTGCTCAGGCCCTGGGTGGCGACCGCACTGATGGTGGTGGTGCCGGTGAGGGTGTCGGTCGCGGGCTGGTAGCCGAGGTCGAGGTCGTAGTGGGTGACGTCGTAGCCGCCGTTGCCGTAGGTGGGGTAGTACGGGTCGCCGATGCCGGGCGCGCCGGGCCCGGTGTCGGCCGCGGCGGCCGGGACCACCAGCAGCAGGCCGAGGGTGGCGGCGGCGGATGCGATCACGCGCTTGCGCACAGGGAGGTCCTCCAGAACGCGGGTGAGTGCGAGGTCGGTGGAGCGGGACCGGGCCGGACCGGATCCGGCCCGGCCGGCCTGAGTGGCAGGTACACGGCGACCCTAGAAAGCACCGGGCGCCCCAGCCACCCCGATCACCCCAGCTGTCGCAGAACCTTCACCCGGCGCAACACAACCGACCGGAAACCGGCGGTCGGCGCCGGCGGCCTGCCGGAGCAGTGGCGGCCGGCTCCGGGGCCGCCGCTGCGGTTGCGCCGCGCGGTGAACGTCGGAACGCTGGTCCTGACGCCGTCCGACCGCCCGATAGGTTCCCCATGTGAAGAATGTCTGGTCGAGGTTCATCCGCCTCCTGCAGCGGGCGGAGGGCGAGTACCTGTCCCGGCTGGGCATCTCGCTGCCCCTGATCGCCCTCGCCATCGTGGTCGTGGCGGACCTGCTGGCCGGCCGGGACCACTACCTGACGCCCGGCATCGTGGTCGCGCCCGCCCTCGCCTCGATCACCGTCCGGTGGCGCGCCACCCTCGTCATCTGCCTGCTCGGCGCCGCCGTCCAGGGGGCGCTGTCGTCCTACGACGGGGTCGCCGATCTCCCCACCCACGACGTGCTCTACGGCCAGCTCTTCGCCTACGGCGCGGTCTCCCTGTTCAGCGTGTACATCTCGTGGCGCCGCGAGACCGGTGCCAGGGCGTTCAGCGCGATCACCTCGGTCGCCGAGGCGGCCCAGCAGGCGCTGATGCAGCCGCCCGGGCCGCTGGTCGGCCGGGTGCGGTTGGCCGTCCGCTACGTCTCGGCCGCCCAGGCCGCCCAGATCGGCGGCGACCTCTACGCGGTGCTGGACACCCCGCACGGCGTACGCGTGCTGATCGGCGATGTCCGCGGCAAGGGGCTGGCGGCGGTGCAGACCTCGGCGGTGGTGCTGGGCGCCTTCCGGGAGGCGGCCTACGACGAGGGAGGGCTCGAACGGGTGGCCGAGCGGGTCGACATCAGCGCGCGGCGCGACGTGCGGGACGGCGACTTCATCACCGCGCTGTTCGCCGAGTTCGACGGGCCCGGCTCGGTGGAACTGCTGCACTACGGCCATGTGGCGCCGCTCCGGGTGTCCCTGGGCGGCGAGGTGCAGACGCTGGACCCGGTCGATCCGTGGGTGCCGCTGGGCCTGGCCGACATGGTGGCGGGCGGCCCCAGTTCCTGGCGGGCGCCGATGCTGCCCGGCGATGTGCTGGTGCTGTGCACCGACGGGGTGATCGAGGCCCGCAGCCCGCTGGACCACACCTTCTACCCGCTGAGCGAGCGGGTCGGCCCGCTGGTGGCGGGCTCCGGCAACGACCTGGGGGCGGCGGTGGAACGCGTCTACGCGGATCTGCTCCGGCACGCGGGCGGCTCCCTCTCGGACGACGTGGTCCTCCTGCTGCTCGCCCCGATCCAGGGCGAGCTGCCGCGCCCGCCCGCGAAAGGGTCTCTGCTGAGAGCGTGAAGCGGGCGGCCCGTCCCCCAGCCCGACACGGGCGCGCCCCTGCGCCACACGGCACCCCACGGGGGCGGTGGGCGTCCTCCCGGACGGAGTCCCCGGGCCCGGGTTCCGGCGGAGTTCAGCGGGTGGCGCGCTCCAGGGCGATCAGGACCGACTCGTAGGGCTCCCCGGTGGCATGCTCCATGCCCATCTCGCACATCCGGTTCGCCGACAGGTACGCGTCGTAGCCGCGGGCGGCGACCTCCTCGGCCTCGGGGCGGGTGGCGGCGGCTGTCAGCTCCTCGTGCAGCATGCCGCGGTCGCCGGCGAAGGCGCAGCAGCCCGCGTCGTCCGGCACGGTCACCTCGAGGGCGCAGGCGCGCGCCACCTGCGTCAGCTCCGCGGCGGCCGAGGGGGAAAGGCGCCGCATGGAGCAGGTCGGGTGCAGGACGGCCGAGGCGACCGGCGAGGTGACGGTCAGCCGGGGCAGCAAGTGCCGGGCCGCCCATTCCACCGAGTCGACAATGCGCAGGTCGCTGTGCAACTCCCGGTTGGACGCGCTGAGATACGGCAGCACCTCGTGGGCCAGGCCCAGCGCGCAGGACCCGGCGTCCACCACCAGCGGCAGCCGGCCGCCGCCAGTCCAGCCCCAGGCGCGCTCCACCGTCCGGTTGGCCATCAGCGCGTTGCCCGCCTCGTAGCCCTTGGAGTGCCAGATGGTGGCGCAGCACGTCCCGGCCGCGTCGGGCGGGATCCACACCGGCAGCCCGGCCCGCGCCGAGACGGTGACCAGGGCCTGCGGCAGCCAGTCGGCCGGCGCCCGGCGGCCGTGCGGCGGGCCGAAGACGCGGTTGACGCACGCCGGGTAGTAGACGGCCGGTGGCCCCCTGCTGCCGGGTGCGCGGCAGCCGGGGTGCGGCGGC
>NZ_FMCH01000507.1 GCF_900091855.1 Streptomyces sp. DvalAA-14 | reverse complement strand
GCGGCCGCGCAGCGCGGCCGTACGGTCGTCGCCGAGCAGCGGGCGCGGGCGGTGGGCGCGCTGGCCGCGGCGCCGGACGCCGCTTTCCACACCCGGCCGCTGAGCGGCGGCGGCTTCGCGACCGTGGTGTCCTCCGCCCGCCTCGACCGGGCCGCGCTGCTGTTTCGCGGCCTGCCGAGGCTGACCGGCTCGCGGGTCTACCAGCTCTGGTACAGCCGTGACGACACGATGGTGCCCGCGGGCTTCCTGGACCCGGCCGGCGCGTCCGGCTCGGCGCTGCTGCGGGGCGGTCCCAACGGCGCCGACGGAGTCGGCCTCACCGTGGAACCGCACGGCGGCTCGCGTACGCCGACCGGTGTGCCGCTGGCCGTCGTACCGCTCTGACGGGCGGCATCGCGCCCGGCGCCGAGCACCGGATTCACCCGATCGTTGCGATATGCCCGCCAGGTATTTCACGCAGCGTGCGCGTCGGCTACGCTCCGTAGCGAGACACGTCGTGACCGTCACGACGGTTCAGCCCGATCTCCCGGAGTCACGCATGCGACGCATCCTCAGCAAGTTCGGCACCCTCGCGGTGGTCGCCCTGCTCGCCTGTACCGTCACCCAGTCCGCGGGAGCGGCACCGGCCCCGCGGGCCGCCGCCGCGGAGAGCCCCGCCTACTTCGAGATGCGCGACATCACGGGCGCGCGGTTCGTCATCGAACTCACCAGCACCCCCGAGATCGCCGAAGCCCGGGAGATCGTGAACGAGGGTCTCAACAAGATCGTCATCGGCCGGATCGTGAAGCGCGCCGCCCCCTACAACCCGCGGTGGAACTTCCACTACAACCCCGCCACCATCACCTTCGCCGACATGGCCATCGAGGTCTGCGACGCCACCATCCCGTACGTCGAGGACCACCTGGACGAGGCCGGCGGCCCCTTCCTGCCCGGGCTGTACTGGTGCCCGTGGACCGGTCGGCTGGTCAAGGAGGTCACACCCGCCTGACCCCTCGTACCGCCGGCGCCCGTCCCTCCTGAGCCCGCGCGAGCTCAGACCGGGCGCCGGCACCCGGGGCCGGGCCGCGGTGGGCACGCACGGCCCGCTCCCGACCGGAGCCGGACAGCGGCTAGAAGTCCGAGATCTCCTCCGCGTACACCCTGGCGAGCGGCTGCGGACCCACGTACTGCTGGCAGTTGCAGGTGCCCGGCTCGAAGCTGACCGGCTTGCGGTCGGCGTCCCAAGCGGTGGGGACCTCGACCACCTCATGGCACTTGCCCTGCTTGTCGTGCTTGGCCAGATGGTGGGTGCAGCCGCACACCGGTTCCGGCGGCCGGCCCGCCGCTTCCAGCGCCAGCCGGTCACGCTGCTTGACGGCCAGCTTCTCCATCGTCCGCTCGTGCCGCGTGCGCATCGCGCTGCGCGCGCTGTCCGCGATCGTCGTGAAGCCGCCGACCGCGAAGAGGCCGATCACCCACCACATCCACCCCTGCATCCGGCATCTCCCCCGATTCCAGACCGGCTTACCGCCTGTTTTGACGCGTACAGCGTAGGCGAAAACGGCGGTCGGCAGCAGGCGTCAGTCGGCCCGCACACCGATGGTCAGCAGCAGATTGGCGTAGGTGCGCCGGTCACCGGTCGCGATGACCAGCGCGGTGTCGGGGCCGCGGGCGGCGTCGTAGAAGGCGAAGCGGTCCAGGCCGTCGAGGGTGCGGCCGGGCAGCGCGGCGCGGAATTCGGCGAACACGGCCGGTTCCGACTGCCCCGGCTGCTCCGGCGGCGCCATCACGGCCGCCGCCTCGATCGGGATCGCGTCGACCAGCGCGTCCAGCACCTCGGTGACGAGCAGCCGGTCCGGGGCGAGGTTGAGATAGACCCGCTCGGCGGCCGGGTGGGCGCCGGTGGTGTGCGGGTAGTGGCCGTCGCTGATCAGCACCCGGGAGCCGTGGCCCGCCGAGGCCAGCGCGGCCAGAATCGTCGGGTGGGTCAGCTGGTAGCGCAGCATCGACGGCGCCTCCTCGGGCGGTGGAGGCCCCGCACACAGCGAGACATCCGATCTCTACGGTCACCGGCAGCGTAGAGACCGGACGTCGTCGGCGTAAAGCCGGGCGGCTGCCTGCCCGCCGCTACGGCAGGGTCAGGATCTGGTACGAGTCGCCGTAGGTCTTCCACTTCAGCGGCGGGTCGAGGTTGAGGTTGCCCGCCTTGAGGAAGACGCGCTGCTCGGTGTCGACGCGGCTGGTGTCGTCGTGGGCCGCCTCGGTGAGCATCGCGGCCTTGCGGGCGTCGAGGTAGGCGTTGAGGTAGGTGGTCTCGTCGCCGCCCTGCGCCGGGGTCTTGGCCTTCTTCATGGCCGTCTTGCGGATGCCGCCGAAGCTCACCGGGTCGTCGCCGGGGCCGTGCATGACCATGGCGTCGTAGTAGATGAACTGCCCGAGGGTGCCCAGCCCGTCCGTCTTGGCCTGGTTGACCGCGGGGTTGAAGTACACGCTGTCGCGCTCGTCGTTCTGCGCGGTCTGGAAGACGGTGTCCTTGGCGGCGGTCTTCCAGTCGTTGACGAAGGCGGTGCCCAGGCCGGTGTGCGAGTCGGTGCCGTTGACCTTCTGCAGCGCCGGGATGTACTTGGCGAGGATGTTGCCCGGCTCCAGGGACTGGTAGTGCTGGACCACCTCCAGCATGTCGCCGGTGCCGGAACAGAAGCCGATGATGCCGGCCGTGTAGCCGCGGCCGTCGCCGATGTCCTCGATGTACTTGTACTGGGCCTTCCAGTCCAGCGAGGAGTTCTCGGCGGAGCTGACCAGCTCCATCGCGATCTCCTTCTTGTGCGGGTCGGCCAGGCCCGCGGCGGTGTCGGCCGGGCGGGCGGCGGCGTGCGTGCCGTGCGCCACGGTCGCCGCACTGCCGGGAGCGGCCAGCGCGAGCG
>NZ_FMCH01000509.1 GCF_900091855.1 Streptomyces sp. DvalAA-14 | reverse complement strand
CTACCTGGCCCGGGAGTTGGAGCGCACCGGCCTCGGCGCCGATGTGGCCACCCTGCTCTGGGAGATCGCCGCGCTGCCGGCCGCGCCGCTCGCCGCGGCGGCCGCGGCCCTGGCGGCCGGCGACCGTATCGAGGACAGCCGCACCCTGCTGCGCCAGGTCGCCGCGCGCCCGCCGGGCGACATCGCGCTGGTCGCCGGCGCGTTGCAGGACAACGCCCGCCACACCGAGGCCGGCGAGTTGCTGGAGACCCTGGCCCGCGCCCACACCCCCCAGGACGCGGTGGACGTCGCCCGTACGGTGCCCGCGCTCACTCCCGCGCTGCTGGCCGCCGCCGAGCGCGTCTCCAAGTCCCGCCGCCGCGACATCGTGGCCGCCCTGCGCCGTGCCGCCCTCCCCGACCAGTGACCGGGTGACCGGGTGACCGGGTCGCCCGGCCGATCACCCGCGTACCCGCTCACCCGGCTGATCGACCGGCGACCCGGTCCCGCACCGCCGAACGGGTCGCCGCGCCCGGAAACCGAAACGTCTTGGCTCGGTAACGCCGACGCTCTTGCCATGGTGGTCTCCGCGCTTCTACGTTCTTCCCCACGGCGGGATCTACGTGCGTAGAACCGACGTGACGTCACGTCAGAGGAGCTGCTCATGAGCAATGTCGTGCGTGCCGCGCTCGTCCAGGCCACCTGGACCGGCGACACCGAGTCGATGATCGCCAAGCACGAGGAGCACGCCCGGGCCGCCGCGGCGCAGGGCGCCCAGGTGATCGGTTTCCAGGAGGTGTTCAACGCCCCCTACTTCTGCCAGGTCCAGGAGGCGGAGCACTACCGCTGGGCCGAAGCGGTCCCCGACGGGCCGACCGTCCGGCGCATGCGGGAACTCGCCCGGGAGACGGGCCTGGTGATCGTCGTCCCCGTCTTCGAGATGGAGCAGCCGGGCGTCTACTACAACACCGCCGCCGTCATCGACGCCGATGGCAGCTACCTCGGCAAGTACCGCAAGCACCACATCCCGCAGGTCGAGGGCTTCTGGGAGAAGTACTACTTCAAGCCGGGCAATCTGGGCTGGCCGGTCTTCCAGACGGCGGTCGGCCGGATCGGCGTCTACATCTGCTACGACCGGCACTTCCCCGAGGGCTGGCGGGCGCTGGGCCTGGCCGGCGCCCAACTGGTCTACAACCCGTCGGCCACCAGCCGCGGCCTGTCCGCCTACCTCTGGCAACTGGAGCAGCCCGCCGCGGCGGTGGCCAACGAGTACTTCATCGCGGCGATCAACCGCGTCGGCCGCGAACCGTACGGCGACAACGACTTCTACGGCACCAGCTACTTCGTCGACCCGCGCGGCCAACTGGTGGACGGCGCCGCCTCCGACAAGGAGGAGGAACTCCTCGTCCGCGACCTCGACTTCGACCTGATCGACGAGGTCCGGCAGACGTGGGCGTTCTACCGCGACCGCAGGCCCGAGGCCTACGGCGATCTGACGGGGGCATGAGCGCGATGGCCACTTCCACCGAACACACCCAGGCCGACCTGCATCGCCGCCACCGCGCCGTCCTGCCGGACTGGCTGGCCACGTACTACGCGTCGCCCATCGAGCTGACACACGGCGAGGGCCGCCACGTCTGGGACGCCGAAGGCCGCCGCTATCTGGACTTCTTCGGCGGCATCCTCACCACGATGACCGCGCACGCACTGCCCGAGGTGACGGTGGCGGTCGCCGAGCAGGCCGGCAAGCTGCTGCACTCCTCGACCCTCTACCTCAACCACCAGGCGGTCGAACTCGCCGAGCGGATCGCCCGGTTGTCGGGCATCCCGGACGCCCGGGTGTTCTTCACCACCTCCGGCACCGAGGCCAACGACACCGCGCTGCTGCTGGCGACCACCTTCCGCCGCTCCAACCAGATCCTGGCGCTGCGCAACAGCTACCACGGCCGCTCCTTCACCGCGATCGGCGTCACCGGCAACTCCGCCTGGTCCCCGACCAGCCTGTCCCCGCTGCAGACGCTCTACGTGCACGGCGGCGTGCGCACCCGCGGCCCGTTCGCGCACCTGAGCGACGCCGCCTTCACCGCCGCCTGCGTCGAGGACCTGGAGGACATGCTCGGCCAGGCCGGCGGCGCGGTGGCCGCGCTGATCGCCGAACCGGTGCAGGGCGTCGGCGGCTTCACCGCCGGCCCGGACGGACTGCTGGCCGCCTTCAAGCGCGTGCTGGACCGGCACGGCATCTTGTGGATCAGCGACGAGGTGCAGACCGGCTGGGGCCGTACCGGCGACCACTTCTGGGGCTGGCAGGCGCACGGCCAGGCCGGACCGCCGGACATCCTCACCTTCGCCAAGGGCGTCGGCAACGGCCTGTCCATGGGCGGAGTGGTGGCCCGCGCCGAGGTGATGAACTGCCTGACCGCCAACTCGATCTCCACCTTCGGCGGCAGCCCGGTCACCACCGCGGGCGCGCTGGCCAACCTCACCTATCTGATCGACCACGACCTGCAGGGCAACGCCCGCCGCGTTGGCGGGCTGCTCAAGTCCCGGCTGGAAGCCATCGGCGCCGGGCTCGGCATCGTCCGAGAGGTGCGCGGCCGCGGCCTGATGCTCGGCGTGGAGCTGGTCGAACCCGGCACCGACACCCCGTCGGGCGCCGCCGCCACCCTGGTGCTGGAAGCCGCCCGCGAACAGGGCCTGCTGATCGGAAAGGGCGGCCTGGCCGGCAACGCGCTGCGCATCGCACCGCCGCTGTCGCTCACCGTCGCCGAGGCCGAGGAGGGCGCCGCCGCCCTCGAAGTGGCCCTGAAGCAGGCGCAGTCCGCGATGGAAGCCCAGTCCGCGCCGGCCCGCCGGAGCGTGCTGTGACCGCCCCCCGCACCGTGATCCGCGGCGGCCTCGTCATCACCGCCGCCGACGAGACGCACGCCGACGTCCTCATCGAGGACGGCCGGGTGGCCGCCATCGCCGCCCACGACTCGTCGGCCGCGAAGAGCTGGACCGACAACGAGGTCATCGACGCCACCGGCAGATACGTCATTCCGGGCGGCGTCGACGCCCACACCCACATGGAGATGCCCTTCGGCGGCACCACCGCGTCGGACACCTTCGAGACCGGCACCCGGGCCGCGGCCTGGGGCGGCACCACCACCGTCGTGGACTTCGCGATCCAGAGCATCGGCCGCACCCTGCGCTCCGGCCTCGACGCCTGGCTCGACAAGGCCGACGCCAGGTGCGCCATCGACTACGCCTTCCACATGATCGTCTCTGACGTCACCGACGAGACGCTCAAGGAGATGGACGTGCTGGTCGAGGAGGGCGTGACCAGCTTCAAGATGTTCATGGCCTACCCGGGCGTCTTCTACAGCGACGACGGCAAGATCCTGCGGGCCATGCAGCGCGCCGCCGGCAACGGCGGCCTGGTGATGATGCACGCCGAGAACGGCATCGCCATCGACGTCCTGGTCCAGCAGGCGCTGGCCGCGGGCAGGACCGACCCGCGCCACCACGGCGAGGTCCGCCGCGCCCTGCTGGAGGCCGAGGCGACCCACCGCGCCATCCAGCTGTCCCGGGTGGCCGGCTCCCCGCTCTACGTCGTACACGTCTCCGCCCAGCAGGCCCTGGCCGAACTGGCCGCGGCCCGGGACCTGGGCCTGCCGGTGTTCGGCGAGACCTGCCCGCAGTACCTCTTCCTGTCCGCCGACAACCTGGCCGAGCCGGACTTCGAGGGCGCCAAGTACGTGTGCAGTACGCCGCTGCGCCCGCGCGAGCACCAGGCCGCGCTGTGGCAGGGCCTGCGCACCGACGACCTGCAGGTGGTGTCCACCGACCACTGCCCGTTCTGCTTCAGCGGCCAGAAGGAGCTGGGCCGCGGCGACTTCTCCAAGATCCCCAACGGCCTGCCCGGGGTGGAGAACCGGATGGACCTGCTCCACCAGGCCGTGGTGGAGGGCCGGATCAGCCGCCGCCGCTGGATCGACATCGCCTGCGCCGCCCCCGCCCGGATGTTCGGCCTCTATCCGCGCAAGGGCACCCTGGCGCCGGGCGCGGACGCCGACGTGGTGGTCTACGACCCGCACGCCGAGCAGGTGATCTCCGCAGCCACCCACCACATGAACGTCGACTACAGCGCGTACGAGGGCCGGCGGATCACCGGCCGGGTGGAGACCGTGCTGTCCCGCGGGATGCCCGTCATCCAGGACGGCTCGTACGTCGGCCGGGCCGGCCACGGCCGCTACACGCCCCGCGGCATCTGCCAGTACCTCTCCTGACGCCCGCCCGCCGGCCTCCCCGTCACCGCCGCCCGGCGCCCATCACCCCGTAGAGCACCGTCAAGCCCCCGTAAGGAGTGGCGTCATGGACTTCGGCCTCGTACTGCAGACCGATCCGCCCGCCTCGAACGTCGTCGGCCTGATGCGCCGCGCCGAAGCCAACGGCTTCACCCACGGCTGGACCTTCGACTCCGCCGTGCTGTGGCAGGAGCCCTTCGTCATCCACAGCCGCATCCTCGACCACACCGACCGGCTCACCGTCGGCACCATGGTCACCAACCCCGGCACCCGTACCTGGGAGGTGACCGCGTCCACCTTCGCCACCCTCAACTCGATGTACGGCAACCGGACCGTCTGCGGCATCGGCCGCGGCGACTCCGCGATGCGGGTGGCCGGACGGCCGCCCAACACCCTGGCCCGGCTGGAGGCGGCCATCGGCGCGATCCGCGACCTCGCCGAGGGCCGCGAGGCCGAGGTGGACGGCACCGTGCTGCGGCTGCCCTGGGTCACCGACGGCCGGCTCCCGGTCTGGATGGCCGCCTACGGTCCCAAGGCGCTGAAACTCGCCGGGGAGAAGGCCGACGGATTCATCCTCCAACTCGCCGACGTCTTCCTCACCGAGCAACTGGTCAAGGCGGTGCGGCAGGCCGCCGAGCAGGCCGGCCGCGACCCGGCGTCGGTCACCGTCTGCGTCGCCGCCCCCGCCTACGTCACCGCCGACGACTCCCCGCAGGCGCTGGCCCACGCCCGCGAGCAGTGCCGCTGGTTCGGCGGCATGGTCGGCAACCACGTGGCGGACCTGGTGGGCCGCTACGGCGAGCACTCGGCCCTGGTGCCCGAGGAGTTGACGGCGTACATCGCGCGGCGGCAGGGCTACGACTACTCCCACCACGGCCGCACCGGCAATCCCGACGCCGCCTTCGTCCCCGACGACATCGTGGACCGCTTCTGCCTGATCGGCCCCCCGCAGGCCCACCTGGACAAACTGGCGGCGCTGCGCGACCTGGGCGTGGACCAGTTCGCCGTCTACGCCATGCACGACGCCAAGGAGGCGGTGATCGACGCCTACGGCGAGCACGTCATCGCGGCGATGCGCTGAATCCGTCCGGGGGACGGGCGCACTCCCGCCGGCCCCGGGGTCTGATTGGATGGCGGTATGGGCAACGAGGTCGGTTCGGTCCCCGGTGGGACGGCGCGGACGGCAGGCGTCACGGACGCGCTGCTCACCGCCGTCGAGCGCACCATCGAGGCGGTGGTGGCCGCCGAGGTCGTCCCGCGCTGGCGGCGCCTGGCCGAGGCCGACATCGTGGAGAAGAACGGCCCGCACGACCTGGTCACCACCGCCGACCGCCGGTCCGAGGAGCGCCTCACCGAGCAACTCGCGGCGCTGCTGCCGGGTTCGGTCGTGGTCGGTGAGGAAGCGGTCAGCGCGGACCCGGGCCTGCTGGACCTGCTGCACGGCGACGACCCGGTCTGGGTGATCGATCCGGTGGACGGCACCTCGGCGTTCGTCCGCGGCGATCCCGGCTTCTCCACCCTGGTCACCCTGGTGCGCGGCGGACAGCCGCTCGCCTCCTGGACCTACGCCCCGCAGCTCGGCCTGTTCGCCACCGCCCGCGCCGGACAGGGCGCCCACCTCAACGGCGAACGGCTGCGGACCGCGACCGGCCGCGAACGCCTGCGGGTGTGGATCTCCAACCCGGTCTTCCGCACCGACGGCGAACGCGCCGCGCTCGACCGGCTGATGGCCTCCGGCGCCGAGTGCGTCCCCTGCCTGACCAGCGCCGGACTCGGCTATCTGGAAGTCGCCCGGGGACAGGCGGACGCGGTGGCGTTCTTCTGGGAGGCGCCCTGGGACCACGCGGCCGGACTGCTGCTGGTCGGGGAGGCGGGCGGGGCGAGCCTGACCGCGGCCGGCCGCCCGTTCCAGGTGGCCGGCGGCAACGGCCTGCCGTTCACCGTCGCCCGCGACGAGGCCACCGCGCGACGGATCATCGACATCCTGGCCGCGGACCCCGAGGCGGTAGGGCGGTGAGCCGGGCGGTGGTGGCCGACGCGGTGGTGGTCGGCGCCGGACCCAACGGCCTGACCGCCGCGGTCGAACTCGCCCGCGCCGGACTGTCCGTCCAGCTCTACGAAGCGGCCGGCACCGTCGGCGGCGGCGCCCGCACCGAGGAACTCACCCTGCCGGGCTTCCGGCACGACCCCTGCTCGGCGGTGCACCCCTTCGGCATCGGCTCGCCCGCCTTCGGGCGGCTGCCGCTGGCCGAACACGGCCTGGAATGGCTGCAGCCCGAGGTGCCGATGGCGCATCCCTTCCCCGACGGCAGCGCCGCGGTGCTCGGCCGGAGCGTGGGGGAGACCGCGGCCTCGCTGGGCCCCCGCGACGCCGGCACCTACCGCCGGCTGCTGGCCCCGTACACCGGCCACTGGGGCGCCCTCGCCGCGGACTTCTTCCGGCCCCCGTGGGCCGGGCTGCCCCGGGACCCCTACCGGTTCGTCCGCTTCGGGCTCACCGGCACCCCGCCGGCCGCCGCGCTGGCGCTGCGCTTTCGCGATGCCAAGGCCCGCGCGCTGATCGCCGGGCTGGCCGGACACGCCATCTCCCGGCTGACCGAACCGTTCACCGGCGCGATGGCGATGCTGTTCGCACTGGCCGCGCACGAACGGGGCTGGCCGGTGGCCCGCGGCGGCTCGCAGGCGATCTCCGACGCGCTGGCCGGGCTGCTGACCGAACTCGGCGGCGAGATCTTCACCGGCGTCACCGTACGCAAGCTGGACGAACTGCCGCCCGCCCGGGCCTATGTCTTCGACACCTCGCCGACGGCGCTGGCCCGCATCGCCGCGCTCGGCGACGCCTACCGCGGCTACCGCTACGGACCCTCCGTCTTCAAGATCGACTACGCGCTGGACGGGCCGGTGCCCTGGACGTCGCCCGCGGCGCGCCGGGCCGGCACGGTGCACCTCGGGCCCAGCTACACCGAGATCGGCGACGCGCTGAACCGCGCGGTGACCGGACGGCCCCCGCAGACACCGTTCCTGATCACCGCGCAGCCCACCGTCGTCGACCCCTCGCGGGCACCGGC
The DNA here is from genome assembly GCF_900091855.1 of Streptomyces sp. DvalAA-14. GTDB lineage: Bacteria > Actinomycetota > Actinomycetes > Streptomycetales > Streptomycetaceae > Actinacidiphila. Next base: position 13,081 of record NZ_FMCH01000509.1, on the reverse strand, counting down.
CGGCAAGCATGTCTTCTGGGCCTACGCCCACGTTCCCCAGGGCTGGCACGGCGACGCCACCGACGCGATGGAGCGCCAGATCGAGCGCTTCGCGCCCGGCTTCCGCGATCTCGTGCTGGCCCGCGCGACCACCGGGCCCGCGGCGCTGGCCGCCCGCAACGCGAACTACGTCGGCGGCGACATCGCCTGCGGCGCCTTCGCCGGCCTGCAGACGGTGCTCCGGCCCCGGCTGGCGGCCATCCCCTACGCCACCGTCCGTCCCGGTGTGTTCCTGTGCTCCTCGGCCACCCCACCCGGCCCGGGCGTCCACGGCATGAGCGGCCACAACGCGGCGAAGGCGGTGCTGCGGCACCTGCGCCGCTCGGCCGCCGCCCGCGCCGCGCGGGTGTAGCGCGGCTCCCGGCGCACACCAGGACCGGCGCCCCGGCGGCCTGTCACCCGGACAGCGCCTGCCGCACCTCGGCCACCAGCAGCGCGGCGGCGCCGACCGTGCGGGTCAACTCCTCGGCGGTGGTGCCGCAGCCGCCCAGCAGCGCGCCGACCCGCGCCGCGAACTCCGGCGGGGCGGCCGGGAGCTCGGCCGCCGCCGCGAGCGCGCCCTTCTCGTTGAGACACCAGGTGCGGGCGTGCGCGTGCAGGGACTGGGCCAGCACCCCGAAGGCCCGCGACAGGCACAGCGACACATGCAGCGTGTCCGCGGCCGGGGCGGACTTGGCCGCCGCGGCCACCGAGAAGTCGGCCTCCCAGGCCGCCTCGATCAGGGCGCGGCGCAACTCCTCGGGATACGTGCGGGTCTCGTGCCGGAGCGCGGTCAACTCGCCGTACGGATCGGCCAGGATCCGGCCGAGGGCGACCTCCCCGGGGTAGCAGGGCGACCAGAAGCCGAGCGGGTGCCCGGGCTGGATGCCGACCTCGTACCGCCCCGCGCGGCAGTCCGCCCACACCCGTCCGACCCGGTCCACGTCCCGCAGGATCCAGTCGACGGCCACGCCGCGCACGGTCAGCCAGGCCCCGCCGTCCACCCACGGCCCCCACCCGCCGGGCCCGGCCACGGCTACCCGCCGTCCGGTCAGCTCCGCGGCGAGCGCGGCCAGGCGGCCGGTGTCCGGCTGCCCGCGGTAGTAGACCCCCAGATCCCAGTCGGAATCCGTCCGGTGCGTGCCGCGGGCCCGGCTGCCGCCGAGCAGGACCGCCCGTACGCCGGGGACAGCCGCGACCGCCTCCGCCATCGCGGTCACCGCGGCCAGGTCGAGTTCACCGTCCATCCGGTGACCGTACGGCGGCGCGCCCGGGTCCGCCACGGGGTTTCGGCAGTGCGGGCCGAGCCCGGGGCTTGTCAGGGCGCCGGCCCCGAAACTAGGCTGACCGGTCAGTAAACTTACTCGGCAGTAAGGAAGGTGCGGCGGATGGCGGCCCCGGACGATCTGGACCTGGAGACCCTGGACTTCGGCGGGGTGGAACCGAAGGAGTTCGCCCGGATCGTGAAGGGCCTGCCCGCCGCGCGCCTCGCGGAATTCATGGACGGACCGCAGCGCCGCCGGGTACTGGACGAGGTGTTCGGCCGGATGCACACCCTGTTCAAGCCGGAGGCGGCCGGCAGCCGCGACGCGCTGATCCGCTGGCGGATCACCCACGGGGACGACGGCGGCGACGTCTACGAGACGCACATCGCGCACGGCGCCTGCACCGTCACCCCGGAGCGCACCGACCGCGAGCCGCAGCTGAGCCTGACCATGGCCGCCCCGGAGTTCTTGAATCTGGTCTCCGGCAACGCCTCGGGGCCGACGCTGTTCTTCACCCGCAAGCTGAAGGTCAAGGGGGACATCCGGCTGGCCGGCGGTCTGACCTACTTCTTCGACATCCCCAAGCCGTGAGCCGCGGGCCGTGAGCCGCGGGCCGCGCCGGCTCAGCGCTCCCGCGCGGCTTCGTCCGGCGGACGGCCGTTGACCAGCTCGGCCGTGCCGGTGCCGTGCCGGAGGGCATCCAGCGCGGCCCGGACCCGGCGGGCCGCACCCGGCGTGAGGAAGTCGTCCAGATCCGCCGGCGCGGTCAGCTGCCAGGAGTCCAGTTCCTCCACCTGGAGCCTGATCGCACCGAGCTGCTCCTCGCTGAGAACGCCGCCGTCGTAGAGGTAGCTGGTCAGCGGCGGCCGGCCCGGGCCCATCACCCAGTCCACCGCGAGCAGGGCCCCCGGGGCGATGTCCAGACCGATCTCCTCCACCGTCTCCCGGCGCGCCGCCTGCCGCGGCGTCTCGCCCTCGTCGGACTCGATCGTGCCGCCGGGCAGGGTCCAGGTGCCGTCGTCGCGGTAGTTCGGCTCGACCAGCAGGACGCGGCCGTCGGCGGACCGGAAGAGGGTGTTCGCGCCGGCGAGGATTCTGGGCAGGCCCGCGAGATACGTGGCGAAATCGATGCTCATGATCCCAACCTACGGTCTTCGGCCTCGCCCAGGTGGCCGTAGATGTGCGGCCACGCGGGGCGCCTGCCGTGGGCGCCCGGCCGGCGGCGGGATAGGGTCCGAAGCGGCGCGACGTTCCGTTTCCGGCTGGGGAGTCACCAAGGTGTCCGACGCTGCAACGCAATCAACGGCGCGGGTGCTGATCGCCGCGGACAAGTTCAAGGGCTCGCTGACCGCGGTCGAGGTGGCCGCGCACGTCGAAACCGGGCTGCGCCGGGTGGTGCGGGGACTGTCCATCGAGTCGGTGCCGGTCGCCGACGGCGGTGACGGAACGGTCGACGCCGCGGTCGCCGCGGGCTTCGAGCGCCGGACGCTGCGAGTCACCGGGCCGCTCGGCGAACCGGTCGAGGCCGCGTACGCGCTGCGCGGGGGCACCGCGGTGGTGGAGATGGCCGAGGCCTCCGGGCTGCGGCACCTGCCACCGGGGGTGTTCGCGCCGCTGGCCGCCACCACGTACGGCACCGGGGAACTGCTGCGGGCGGCCCTGGACGCCGGCGCCGGCACGATCGTGCTCGGGGTCGGCGGCAGCGCCACCAACGACGGCGGTGCCGGGATGCTCAGCGCCCTGGGCGCGCGCCTGCTGGACGCCGACGGGGCGCCGGTGGCGCCCGGCGGCGGCCCGCTGGCCACGCTGGCCACGGTGGATCTCACCGATCTGGACCCGCGGCTGGCCACGGCGCAGATCGTGCTCGCCAGTGACGTCGACAATCCGCTGCTCGGCCCGACCGGGGCGGCGGGGGTCTACGGACCGCAGAAGGGTGCCTCGCCGGAGGATGTCGCGGTGCTGGACGCCGCGCTCGGCCGGTATGCCGAGGTGCTGGCCGCCGCCGGGCTGAGCGCGGGCGCGGCGGCGCGGGCGCCGGGCGCGGGAGCGGCCGGCGGCATCGGCTTCGCTGCGATCGTGGCGCTGGGCGCCGTCTTCCGGCCCGGCATCGAGGTGCTGCTGGAGGTGCTCGGCTTCGAGGACGCGCTCGGCCGGGCCGACCTGGTCATCACCGGCGAGGGCTCCCTCGACGAGCAGACCCTCAGCGGCAAGGCGCCGCTCGGCGTCGCCCAGGCCGCCCGCGCCCGCGGCCTGGAGGTCGTCGCCGTGTGCGGCCGCCTGTCCCTGCCGCCCGCGGATCTCGGCGCGGCCGGCATCCGCCGGGCCTACGCCCTGACCGCGATCGAGCCGGACCCCGAGCGCTGCATGGCGGAGGCGGGCCCGCTGCTGGAGCAGGTGGCCGCCGCCCTGGCCCACGATTTCCTCCTCCAGGCGCCCTGACGGTCCCGCCCCCCGGGCCCAGCAACCCGGCCCGCGAGGGAAAAGCACGCACACGACAAGGCCCCGGGCCCCCGGATGATCCGGGGGCCCGGGGCCCTGCCACTGTGTCGTCGTGCGGTGCGGCCTAGCGCGCGGCCTGGGTGCGGGCCTCGCGGCGGTTCGCGCGGAAGGTGTTCACCCGGCGGGTGGTCGCGAAGCAGGGGATGACCGCCGCCGCGCAGCACTGGAGGGCCGCGCCGGCCTGGAGGAGGCTGTGGCCGCCGGGCACGCCGATGGTCCAGGCGATCAGGCAGCCCATGCTGACCAGGGTCCAGCAGAAGGTGATCAGCGCCAGCCGCCCCCGGGGCTTCGGGTACTCGACCCGGCTCACCATCAGCCAGGCGACCCCGACGATCATGATGATCGTCGGCACGAACGGCAGCTCCAGCAGCACCAGCGAGACCACGGTCATCGCCCCGAAGGGGCTGGGCATGCCCTGGAACACCCCGTCCCGCAGCGTCGTGCAGGAGAAGCGGGCAAGCCGCAGCACCACCGCCAGCACCACCATGACCGCGGCCACCGCCGCGATCTTGCCGTGCGCGTCGTCGGAGACGATGCCCCAGACGATCACGAAGTAGGCCGGCGCGAGACCGAAGCTGATCAGGTCGGACAGGTTGTCCAGCTCGGCGCCCATCGCGGAACTGCGCAGCTTGCGCGCCACCAGCCCGTCGAAGAGGTCGAAGACGGAGGCCAGCAGCATCAAGGTGACCGCGCCGGCCGCGCTGTGCTTGGACATCGCGCCGTCGCTCGTGCCCATCAGGTGCGGGACCAGGACGCCGGTGGTGGTGAAGTAGACGGCCATGAAGCCGCAGATCGCGTTGCCGAGGGTGAGCGCGTCCGCGATGGACAGCCGGGTGGACAGCGGCAGCTCGCCGACCTCGTCCTCCAGCTCGCTCACCCAGGAGGACGCGCCGGCCACGGTGCTCCCGGCCGGGGCCGAGGACGCCGGGGAAGCCGAGGACTGGGTGTCCGGATCAACCACGGTCAAGGCGAGTCACCCCAGCCGTGGTGGTCTGGCCGACCTCGACCGCGGGCTCGACGCCCTCGGGGAGGTAGATGTCCACGCGCGAGCCGAACCGGATCAGCCCGATCCGGTCGCCCTGCTCGACCTTGCAGCCCCGCGGCACGTACGGGACGATGCGCCGCGCCACCGCGCCGGCGATCTGCACCACCTCGATGTCACCGAGTTCGGTGTCGAAGTGCCAGATCACCCGCTCGTTGTTCTCGCTCTCCTTGTTGAACGCCGGCACGTATCCACCGGGGATGTGCTCGACGGAGGTGACCGTGCCGGCGAGTGGGGCGCGGTTCACATGCACGTTCAGCGGGCTCATGAAGATCGCGACACGGGTGCGCCCGTCCTTCCACGGCATGATGCTCTGCACCACCCCGTCGGCCGGGGAGATCACACGGCCGTCGGTGATCTCCCGCTCGGGATCGCGGAAGAACCACAGCATGCCGGCCGCCAGAGCGGTGGCGGGAACGGCCACGGTCGCCCAGCGTCCGGAACGGCGTGCTCGGGCCAGGCTGAACGCCGCGGTGGCCACGGTCGGGAGGAGCCACGGCGACGCTCCGCGCGCGAGGCGGACCCGGCCGCGTGGTGCAGAGGAATGGCTGTGGGGCATGGAAGACCTTCGTAGCGGAGGATGCCGCGAATTGCTTCAGGGGACGGCGGCTTTGTTCGATGCTACCGGCTGACACGGGCAACTCGGCAAGCTGGAGGGCGAGTCGATGGCTGGTTCCTGCGGCTCCGCCGGTGACTCAGGGTGATGCTCAACTACGCATCACCCCTGGCAAATTACCGCAAAACCGGACAAATAGATCGAGTCAGCCGGTGATCCGATACTCCTCCAGCAGCCGCCGCCCAATGATCATTTTCTGGATCTCGGCGGTTCCCTCGCCGATCAGCAGCATCGGCGCCTCCCGGTAGAGCCGCTCGATCTCGTACTCCTTGGAGAACCCGTAGCCGCCGTGGATGCGGAAGGAGTCCTCCACCACCTCCTTGCAGAACTCGGCGGCCAGGTATTTGGCCATTCCGGCCTCCAGATCGTTGCGCTGGCCGGAGTCCTTTTTGCGGGCCGCGTTGACCATCAGTTGGTGCGCCGCCTCCACCTTGGTGGCCATTTCGGCCAACTTGAACTGGATGGCCTGGTGGTCGGCGATCCGCTTGCCGAAGGTGTGCCGCTGCTGTGCGTAGGAGATGCCCAGCTCGAAAGCGCGCCGGGCCACCCCGCAGCCGCGGGCGGCGACATTGACCCGGCCGACCTCGACGCCGTCCATCATCTGGTAAAAACCCTGCCCGCCGCGCCCGCCGAGCACCCGGTCCGCCGGGACCCGGACGTCCTCCAGCACCAGCTCGGTGGTGTCGACGCCCTTGTAGCCCATCTTCTCGATCCTGCCGGGCACGGTCAGCCCGGGGACCCGGGGATTGGGGCCGAAGCCGGGCTCCTTCTCGATCAGGAAGGTGGACATCGACCGGTGCGGCGGGGCGTCGGCCGGCTGCCCCTCGTCGGTGCGGCACAGCACCGCGACCAGATTCGACGAGCCGCCATTGGTCAGCCACATCTTCTGCCCGTTGACGACATAGCCGTCGCCGTCCCGGACGCCCCTGCTCCGGATCGCGCCCACGTCCGAGCCTGTACCCGGCTCCGACATGGAAAAAGCACCGCGTATCTCGCCGGTCGCCATCCGGGGCAGGAAATGGTCCTTCTGTTCCCGGGTGCCGTGCTGCTGGATCATCCAGGCGACGATGAAATGGGTATTGATGATGCCGGACACACTCATCCAGCCGCGCGCGATCTCCTCCACGGCCAGCGCGTACGTCAGCAGCGATTCGCCGATCCCGCCGTACTCCTCGGGAATCATCAGGCCGAAGAGGCCGAGTTCCTTCAGGCCCTCGACGATCGCCGACGGATACTCGTCGCGGTGTTCCAGTTCGGTGGCGACCGGCAGGATCTCCTTGTCCACGAAGGAGCGGACCGTGCTCAGGATCTCCTGCTGGATGTCGGTCAGACCGTCGGTCTGCGCGAGCCGGTTGGCCATCTCAGTTCCCTCCCCGGGAGTGCGGCGCCCCGTCCGCGCCGGCGCGGGCCGGCTCCGGCCGGCCGGGCTGCTCGCCGCCGCGCCGCTCGACGTAGACGGCGGTCGGCACCATCACCGTGCGGCGGAAGACGCACACCAGCGTGCCGTCCTGGTTGTAGCCCCTGGTCTCGACCTGGACGATGCCGCGGTCGTCCTTCGACGCGGACGGCCGCTTGTCCAGCACGGTGGTCTCGCCGTAGAGCGTGTCGCCGTGGAAGGTGGGCGCCACGTGCCGCAGCGACTCCACCTCCAGGTTGGCGATCGCCTTGCCGGACACGTCCGGCACCGACATGCCGAGCAGCAGGGAGTAGACGAAGTTGCCCACCACCACGTTCCGGCCGAAGTCCGTTGTCCGGGCGGCGTAGTTGGCGTCCAGGTGCAGCGGGTGGTGGTTCATGGTGAGGAGGCAGAAGAGGTGGTCGTCGTATTCGGTGACCGTCTTGCCCGGCCAGTGTTTGTACACCGCACCGATCTCGAATTCCTCGTAGGTGCGCCCGAACTGCACAGTCATACCTCCAACTTGTTCGCGAGCCGGATCTCGTCCACGATCCGGCCGATGATCCCGGTGATACCGAAGTCCTTCGGGGTGAAGACCGCCGCGACCCCGGCGGACCGCAGCGCCCCGGCGTCCGCGGCCGGGATGATCCCGCCGACCACCACCGGTACGTCGTCCGCGCCGGCCCGGCGCAGCCGTTCCAGCACGTCGGGCACCAGCGCGGCATGCGAACCGGACAGGATCGACAGCCCCACGCAGTGCACGTCCTCGGCGACCGCGGTCGACACGATCTGCTCCGGCGTCAGCCTGATCCCCTGGTAGACGACCTCGAAACCGGCGTCCCTGGCACGCACCGCTATCTGCTCGGCGCCGTTGGAGTGCCCGTCCAGGCCCGGCTTGCCGACCAGCAGCCGCAGCCGGCCGCCGCCCAGTTCGGCCGCGGTGGCGGCGACCTTGCCCCGCAGCGCGGCCAGTTCGCCGTCCGGCTCGGCGCACCCCGCGACCGGGGCGCCGCTCACCCCGGTCGGCGCCCGGAACTCGCCGAACACCTCGCGCAGCGTCGAGGACCACTCACCGGTGGTGACCCCGGCCCGGGCGCACTCCACGGTCGCCGCCATCAGATTCCCGGGGCCGGCCGCCGCCGAGCGCAGCGCCGACAGCGACCGCCGCGCCCGGCCCTCGTCACGGGCCGCCCGCCACCGGCCGAGCGCCGCCGTCACCCGGGCCTCGTTGGCCGGGTCCACGGTCATCACCGCGGTGTCCAGATCGGCGGTCAGCGGACTGGGCTCGGTGGACCGGTAGCAGTTGACCCCGACGACCCGCGCCGCCCCCGACTCGATCCTGGCCCGCCGCTCGGCGTGCGCGGACACCAGCCGGGACTTCAGATAACCGGACTCCACCGCGGCCATCACCCCGCCCTGCTCCTGGATCCGTTCGATCTCGGCGGTCGCCGCCGCCACCAGCTCGGCCACCTTCGCCTCCACCACATGACTGCCGGCGAAGACGTCCTCGTACTCCAGCAGATCGCTCTCGTGCGCCAGCACCTGCTGGATGCGCAGGCTCCACTGCTGGTCCCACGGCCGGGGCAGGCCCAACGCCTCGTTCCACGCCGGGAGTTGCACTGCCCGGGCGCGGGCGTCCTTGGACAGGGTGACGGCCAGCATCTCCAGCACGATGCGCTGCACGTTGTTCTCCGGCTGCGCCTCGGTCAGGCCCAGCGAGTTGACCTGCACGCCGTAGCGGAAGCGGCGCTGCCGCTCGTCCCGGATGCCGTACCGCTCACGTGTGACGGTGTCCCAGATCCGGCTGAAGGCGCGCATCTTGCACATCTCCTCGATGAACCGCACGCCCGCGTTCACAAAGAAGGACATCCGCTGCACCACCTCGCCGCGCCGCTCCTGCGGCACCTGCCCGGAGGCGAACACCGCGTCCAGTACGGCGATCGCGGTGGACATCGCGTAGGCGATCTCCTGGACGGGTGTGGCCCCGGCCTCCTGGAGGTGGTAACTGCAGATGTTGATCGGGTTCCAGCGGGGCATGTGGTGCACGGTGTACGTGATCATGTCGGTGGTCAGCCGCAGCGACGGTCCCGGCGGGAAGACGTGCGTGCCGCGGGAGAGGTACTCCTTGACGATGTCGTTCTGCGTGGTGCCCCGCAGCATCGTGATGTCCGCGCCCTGCTCCTCGGCGACCACCTGGTAGAGGGCCAGCAGCCACATCGCGGTGGCGTTGATGGTCATCGAGGTGTTCATCCGGTCCAGCGGAATGTCCTGGAACAGCCGCCGCATGTCGCCGAGATGGCCGACCGGCACCCCGACCCGGCCCACCTCGCCGCGCGCCAGCACGTGGTCGGCGTCGTAGCCGGTCTGCGTCGGCAGGTCGAAGGCGACGGACAGGCCCGTCTGGCCCTTGTCCAGATTGCGGCGGTACAGCGCGTTGGACGCCTCCGCGGTGGAGTGGCCGGCGTACGTCCGCATCAGCCACGGCCGGTCCCGCCCGCTCGCGGTGCGCGGCGTCATGACGCCGCCCTGAAGCGGTTGATCGCCGGCAGGTGCTTGTCCCGCAGCTCCGGGTCCGTCACGCCCATGCCCTCCTGGGGGGCCAGCGCGAGGACGCCCACCTTGCCCTGGTGGAGGTTGCGGTGCACGTCGTACGCCGCCTGTCCGGTGTCCGCCAGCGCGTAGGTACGGGACAAGGTGGGGTGGATGCGGCCCTTGGCGACCAGCCGGTTGGCCTCCCATGCCTCGCGGTAGTTGGCGAAGTGCGAGCCGACGATCCGCTTCAGGCTCATCCACAGGTAGCGGTTGTCGTACTCGTGGGTGTAGCCGCTGGTGGAGGCGCAGGTGACGATGGTGCCGCCCTTGCGGGTGACGTACACCGAGGCGCCGAAGGTCTCCCGGCCCGGGTGCTCGAAGACGATGTCCACGTCCTCGCCGCCGGTCAGTTCGCGGATCCGGGCACCGAACCGCTTCCACTCGCGCGGGTCCTGGCTGTGTTCGTCCTTCCAGAAGCGGAAGTCCTCCGCGCCGCGGTCGATGATCGCCTCCGCGCCCATCCGCCGGCAGATCTCCGCCTTCTGCGGGCTGGACACCACACAGACCGGGGTGGCGCCGCCGGCCAGCGCGAACTGCGTGGCATACGAGCCGAGTCCGCCGCTGGCGCCCCAGATCAGCACGTTGTCGCCCTGCTTCATACCGGCGCCGTTGCGCGAGACGAGCTGGCGGTAGGCGGTGGAGTTGACCAGGCCGGGCGCGGCGGCCTCCTCCCAGGTCAGATGCCCGGGCTTGGGCATGAGCTGGTTGGACTTCACCAGGGCTATCTCGGCCAGGCCGCCGAAGTTGGTCTCGAAGCCCCAGATCCGCTGCTCCGGGTCGAGCATCGTGTCGTTGTGCCCATCGGCGGACTCCAGTTCGACGCTCAGGCAGTGGGCGACCACCCGGTCGCCGGGACGCCACTTGTTCACCCCGGGCCCGGCGCGCAGCACCACCCCCGACAGGTCGGAGCCGATGACGTGGTACGGCAGGTCGTGCCGCTTGCCGAGCGGCGACATGCGCCCGTACCGCTCCAGGAAGGCGAAGGTGGAGACCGGCTCGAAGATCGAGGTCCACACCGAGTTGTAGTTGACGGAGCTGGCCATCACGGCCACCAGGGCTTCCCCTGGGCCGAGTTCGGGCACCGGCACCTCGTCCAGGTGCAGTGCGGCCCGCGGGTCCTTGTCCCGGGTGGCGAGGCCGGCGAACATCTCGGCCTCGTCCTTGTGGACGGTGACGGCGCGGTACGACTCGGGCAGCTTCACGGCCGCGAAAGCGGCGGCCGGACTGTCCGGCGCGAGGATCGCGTCCAGGATTTCCTTCATATGACTCGCCTCCGGCGGAGCGTTCTCGCACAGCGCTTGAGGGAACGCGGGGGTCGATGGGAGAAGGGGGTGCCGTCGTCGGTTCGGCGATCAGGTGAGCGTGGTCGAGCGGTGAAGGAGCCGCGGGGTGCTGCGGCTGTGCCTGGTGACGCAGGCTCCGGGCCGTGGGACAGGCGACCGGTTGCCCTTCCGGCGATCGCCGGGGGGTGACTTCACGGTATGGCACCGCGTGCCAGCCGTAAAGACACTGGGTGCCAATATTTTCTCTCACCTGTCGCCGGGTCCCCCCAGACGAGCGGCAGCGGCCGCCCGGATCACACCGGACGGCCGCGAGCAGTGGGCAGGAAGCAGGGAGCAGGAAGCCAGGGAAGAGCAGGGCTCGGGAGCGGCGAGCAGGGAGCCCCAGGCGGAGAGGCGGCGGCGATCAGGCCCTGCGCAGCGCCTCTTCGATGCTGCGCAGGATCTCCGCCGGGGAGGCGTCGGTACGGGCCACCGCGACCACCACCTCGCCCTGCCGCGACACCACGGACGTCGGCTCGACCGCGGCGCGGGACGGTATCCGGCCGGCGCCGATCCCGGTGCCGAACGTGGTCTTGATGACATCGAAGGCGTGGTCGAGCTGCGCCTCCACATCGCCCTTGCCGCCGGCCCGCAGCCAGCGCCGCAGCACATGGTTGTGCGCCGCCACCACCGCGGAGGCGGCGACCTCGGCCAGCAGCGGGTCGTCGTCGCCGTCGCGGTGCGCGCCCTCGTCGAAGTGGCCCAGCAGGTAACGGGTGAACAGCCGCTCGTAGCGGGCCACCGAGGCGATCTCCCGCTCCCGCAGCGTCGGCACCTCGCGGGTCAGCCGGTAGCGCTCCACCGAGATCTCCGGTACCTGCGCGTACATCCGCAGCACCTCGGTGATGCCCCGGCACACCGTGTCCAGCGGGTGCTCGCGCGGATCGGCGGAGTCGAGCACCGCCTGCACCCGGACCAGGGTGTCGTCGTGGTCCGGGAAGATCGCCTCTTCCTTGGACCGGAAGTGCCGGAAGAAGGTGCGCCGGGCCACGCCGGCCGCCGCCGCGATCTCGTCGACGGTCGTCTCCTCGTAGCCCTGCGTCGCGAACAGGCGCATCGCGGCCGACGCGAGATCCTGACGCACCCGGTGGCGCTGCGCAGCGGCCTTGCGGCCGCCCGCGGTCTCGGGGACGTCGGACTTCACGGACTGGGGCATGCGGGGAACGTAACACGCCGGAGCGCCGCCTCCGGCGGTCCCCGGAAAACCGCCCCGGCCCACCGGATCTGTGGCACTCTCCCGGCCGCCGCGCCCGTGCGACGGCTCAACGGCGGGCATACTCGCGAAAGCCCCGGCCGGTCTTGCGGCCCAGGCAGCCGGCCGAGACCAGGTGCTCCAGCAGCGGGGCCGGCGCCAGTCCCGGGTCGCGGAACTCCTCGTGCAGGGCCCGCTCGATGGCCAGCGAGACATCCAGGCCGACCACGTCCAGCAGCTCGAACGGGCCCATCGGATAGCCGCCGCCCAGCTTCATCGCCGCGTCGATCGCGTCCACGGTCGCGTAATGGTCCTGCACCATCTTCACCGCGTTGTTCAGGTACGGGAAGAGCAGCGCGTTGACGATGAAACCGGCCCGGTCGCCGCAGTCCACCGGGTGCTTGCCGATCGCCGCGCACACCTCGTGCGCGGTGGCCAGCACCTCGGGGGCGGTCAGCACCGTACTGACCACCTCGACCAGCTTCATGGCCGGCGCGGGGTTGAAGAAGTGCAGGCCCACCACGTCCTGCGGGCGCCCGGTGGAACGGGCGACGGCCACCACCGGCAGCGAGGAGGTGGTGGTGGCCAGCACCGCACCCGGGCCGCACACCTGGTCGAGCGTCCGGAAGAGCCGCTGCTTCACCGCCAAGTCCTCCGCCACCGCCTCGACCACCAGGTCGGCGGCCGCGAAGGAGTCGTAGGAACCGGTGGGCGCGACCCGTGCCACCGCCTCGGCCCGCTGGTCCGGGCTCAGCCGCCCCCTGGCCACCGACCGGTCCAGCGACGCCGCCAGCCGGGCCACCGCCGCATCGGCCTTCGCCGGGGTCCTGGCTGCCAGCGTCACCTCGAAGCCGGCCTTCGCGAACACCTCCGCGATGCCGGTCGCCATGGTGCCCGAACCGGCCACGCCCACCCGCCGCACGCGCCGCCCGGCGGTCCGCCGGCCAGGCGCCCGGCCCGGGGCCCGGCCCGGCGTCCGGGCGTCCGGCGCCACCGCGGAACTGCCGGGGCGCTCGTAGGCGTAGAACCCGCGCCCTGACTTCCGGCCCAGCAGCCCGGCCGCCGTCAACTGCCGCAGCACCGGCGCGGGCGCGTGCAGCCGGTCCCGGCTGGCCTCGTACATCGCCTCCAGTACGGTG
>NZ_FMCH01000510.1 GCF_900091855.1 Streptomyces sp. DvalAA-14 | reverse complement strand
CGTCCACCAGCTGCAACTCCGCGAAGCGCTCGCACAGTTCACCGGCCTTGGCGTGCCGGAACCAGACCTTGTCACCGAGCAGCAGATCATCGGCGGCCGAGCCGAGCAGCGGCGTCTGCACCTCGCCCGGGCCTTCCTGCGGATCGTAGGAGAGCCCCTCCGGCAGATACGGCACCGGCAGCCGGTCCGGGCCCGGCGCGCCCGACGCCGGATAGCCGCCGCCCAGCACCGTGATGACGCCGACACCCGGGCGGCGGACCACCGGCTGGGCGAACAGCGCGGCCGGACGGCCCCGGAAGGCCCGGTAGTTGTCGAACAGCCGCGGCACATAGAGCCCGGAGCCGGCCGCGATCTCGGTCACCGCGGCCTCCGCCGCCGTGCTCTCCACACTGCCGGTGCCACCGCCGTTGACGAACTCCAGGTCCGGCGTCACCGCCAGCACCGCGCGCACCGCCTCCGCGCGCCTCGCCGCCAGCTCCTTGCGGGCCGTGGACTGCATCAGCCGTATGGCCAGCGCCCGGGCCGGCCGGCCGGGGACCAGGTCCCCGACTCCCGCCACATGACCCTCGTACGCCATGATCCCCACCAGCCGGAACCCCGGCCGGGCGGCGATCGTCCGGGCCAGCGACGCCATCTGCTCCGGGGTGCGCAGCGGCGATCGCCGGGCGCCCACTCGCACCCGGCCGCCGAACTTCCGCAGCGAGGTGTCGAGTTCGAGGCAGACCCGGACGGTCTCGGTGCCGTCGGCACCACGGGCGGCGTCGATCAGGTCGAGCTGGGTGAGGTCGTCGACCACCACCGAGACGGCCTGCGCCAGCTTGGGGTCGGCGGTCAGCTCGGCGAAGCCGTCGCGGTCCGCCGAGGGGTAGGCGAGCAGGACATCGCTGAAACCGGTGCGGACCAGCCACAGCGACTCGGCGAGCGTGAAGGACATGATGCCGGCGAAACCCGGGCGCGCCAGGGCCCGTTCCAGCAGCGCACGGCACCGCACGGACTTCGAGGCGACCCGGATCGGTTTCCCGCCTGCCCGGCGCACCAGGTCGTCGGCGTTGGCGTCGAACGCCTCGAGGTCCACGATCGCCACCGGGGCGTCGAGATGGGCGGTGGCCCGGTCGTACCGGGCCCGGTCGGCAGCGCGATCGGACATGGACCGCAGCCTGCCAGACCCGGGCTACCGAAAGGTAGCCCCGCGCACCTCGCCCCGCCGCAACCGCACCACCGCGCACCCCGTAGACGTGACGCGCGAACCGCGC
>NZ_FMCH01000511.1 GCF_900091855.1 Streptomyces sp. DvalAA-14 | reverse complement strand
CGCCGGCGCCGGGCGACGTAGCCTGGGCGCCATGGAGCAGCGAATTCTGGGCAGGACGGGACGAGCCGTGTCCGTCGTCGGACTGGGCACGTGGCAGCTGGGCGCCGACTGGGGCGATGTACGCGAACAGGACGCACTCGCGGTGCTGGACGCGGCCGTCGAGGAGGGTGTCACCTTCTTCGACACCGCCGATGTGTACGGGACGGGCGCAGCGAGCAGCTGATCGGGCGCTACCGCCGGGAGCGGCCCGACGCGGAAGTCTTTGTCGCCACGAAGATGGGCCGCCGGGCCGAGCAGCTCCCGGAGAACTACGTGCTGGAGAACTTCCGCGCGTGGAACGACCGTTCGCGCGCCAATCTGGGCGTGGACACCCTCGACCTGGTGCAGCTGCACTGCCCGCCGACCGCGGTGTACACCTCGGACGAGATGTTCGACGCGCTGGACACGCTGGTCGCCGAGAAGCGGATCGCCCACTACGCGGTGAGTGTCGAGACCTGCGCGGAGGCGCTGGCCGCGATCGCCCGGCCCGGGGTGGCGAGTGTCCAGATCATCCTCAATCCGTTCCGGCTCAAGCCGCTGGAGCAGGTGCTGCCGGCCGCCGAGGCGGCCGGCGTGGGCGTCATCGCCCGGGTACCGCTGGCGTCCGGGCTGCTCAGCGGCAAGTACACCCGCGAGACGGTGTTCGCCGCGAACGACCACCGCAGCTTCAACCGGCACGGTGAGGCGTTCGACCAGGGCGAGACGTTCTCCGGCGTCGACTACGAGACGGGCCTGGAGGCCGCGGCGGAGTTCGCCGAACTCGCGCCGAGCGGCGCCACCGCGGCGCAGACGGCGCTGCGCTGGATCATCCAGCAGCCGGGCGTCACCTCCGTCATCCCGGGCGCCCGCTCGGTCACCCAGGCCCGCGCGAACGCGGCGGCGGGCGGCCTCGCCCCGCTGACCCCCGCCACGCTGGACGCGATCACCGACCTCTATGAGCGACGCATCCGCGCCCAGGTCCACTCCCGCTGGTAGCCCGGGGGCGCCGTTCGGGGTGCGGTGCGGCCGGCCGCCGTGGCCGGGTGCGTCGTAGCTTGTCGCGCGGTTCCCCGCGCCCCTTCGCGGTGCCGCGGACGGCCGGGGACCCCTGCCGTGCCAGCGGCGGGCCGCAGGCCCTACCGTCTGGGGGCGTGACGACCTTTACCGATGACCACGTGGAATTTCCGGGCGAAAGCGGCCCGTACGCCACCACCGAGGCCGACCCGCACGCCGTGGGCCAGGTCCGCACCGAGTACGCCCCGGCCCATGACGGGGACCCCGACCCGGGCGAGATCGTCTGGACCTGGGTGCCGTTCGAGGAGCGGGACGGCCGCGGCAAGGACCGTCCGGTCCTGGTGGTGGCGCGCGAGACCGGCGGCACCCTGCTGGCGGTCCAGCTGTCCAGCAAGGAGCACAACCACGAGC
Source organism: Streptomyces sp. DvalAA-14 (assembly GCF_900091855.1). Classification (GTDB taxonomy): domain Bacteria; phylum Actinomycetota; class Actinomycetes; order Streptomycetales; family Streptomycetaceae; genus Actinacidiphila. Next base: position 18,215 of record NZ_FMCH01000511.1, on the reverse strand, counting down.
GCGACTGGGTCGCGATAGGCGCCGGCCCCTGGGACCGCGCCGGGCGCGACTCCTGGGTGGCCGTGGACCGCGTCATGCGGCTGCACGAGCAGGGCATGCGCCGCGAGGCCTGCGCGCTGGACCGGGGCCGCTTCAACCTGGTGGTCAACCGGATCAAGGAGCTCTACGGCTGGTCGTGACACCCCCGGCGGCATCCCGGCGGTCCCCCCGGCTGCTGTCGCCGTCGCCCGGACCCGTTCAGCGGGCCGGGCGGCGGCTCACCGCGGGCGCCGGCGGCGGGCCGGCGACGCCGAGGCCGCCGAGCGCCTCGACCAGTTCCGCCAGTGAGCGGGCGAGCTCGTCCGGGTCCGCCGGGAGGGCGGCCCGCAGCGCGGCCCGGTCCTCGGCGACCCGGTGGGCGGCGCGCTGGTGCAGGATGCGGCCGCGCGCGGCCAGGTGGAGCAGCACGCGGCGGCGGTCCCCCGGGTCGGGCCGGCGGTAGACGAGATTGTCGGCCACCATCCGGTCGACCAGTTTGGTGAGGCTCGGCGCGGGCAGCAGCGCGTACTCGGCGATCTCCGTCATCGGATGCCCCGCGCCGTCCGCGACCGCGGACAGCACCCGCCACTGTTCCACCGCGCAGCCCTCGGCCGCCAGCACCGCGGCGAGCCGCTGCACCAGCCGGCGCTCGGCGTGGCTGAGGAGATGCGCGAGGTCGTACGACGGCTCGGGGGGCCGCTGCTGCGACGGCTCGGAGGACATGTTTGCCGGGGTCCTTCCGCAGGTCTACTGTTCGGCCACATTAGGGGTCTTGGCGAGGGAGCCGGGGCCGGGTCCGTGTTCTCCCGCCCGCAACTCCCTCCCGGAGGTGGCCTGTTGCTCCCGGGATCGGCTGACCCGGACAGACCGGTAGGACCCGCGGGGTCCGCGGAGCCCGCGCGGCCCGTGCGGCTCGGCGGCGACGACACCCTGACGGTGGCCCTGGTGGTGCCGCTGCACGGTCCCGGCGGCATCTTCGGTCCGTCCTGCGAGCTGTCCGCGCGGCTGGCCGCCGAGGAACTCAACGCGGCCGGAGGCGTGTTGGGCCGCCAGCTGCGGCTGGTGACGGTGGACGGGGGCGGCGCGCCCGAGCGGGTCGCCGCCGACGTGGGCGCGCTGGTACGGCTCGGCGCGGTGGACGCGGTGGTCGGCTGGCACATCTCGGCGGTCCGCAAGGCGCTCGCCCCGCGGATCGCGCACCTGGTGCCGTACGTCTACACCGCGCAGTACGAGGGCGGCGAGCGCACCCCCGGCGTTTTCCTGACCGGGGAGACGGATCTGCGTCAACTGCTGCCCGCCATGCGCTGGTTGGCCGAATCCAGCGGTGTGCGGCGCTGGTGCACGGTCGGCAACGACTATGTGTGGCCGCGCGCCACCGCCCGCGCCGCCCGCGCGTACGCCCGCGATTGCGGCGGCCGGATGCTGGGCGAGGCGTTCCTGCCGCTGGGCACGGCGGACTTCGGGCCGGTGCTGCGCCGGATCGAGCGGTGCGCCGCGGACGCGGTCCTGATGCTGCTGGTCGGCGGGGACGCGGTCCGCTTCAACCGGGCCTTCGCCGCGTACGGGCTGCCCGAGCGGTGCCTGCGGCTGAGTACGCACATGGACGAGAACATGCTGCTGGCCACCGGCGCGGAGGCGACCGCCGGACTGTGGGCGGCCTCCGGCTACTTCGAGACGCTGGCCACCGCCGAGTCGCTGGACTTCAACCGCCGCTACGCGCGGCGCTTCGGGGTGTCCGCACCGGTCGTGGGCAGCCTCGGCGAGTCCTGCTTCGAAGGGCTGATGCTGCTGGCCGCGCTGGCCGAGCGGGCCGGATCCACCCGGGTGGCGGCGCTGCGGGCGGTGCGCGGACCGGTGGCCTACGAGGGTCCGCGCGGTGTGTTGCGGCTCCGCGGCAACCATCTGGACCAGCGGATCTACCTCGCGCGGGCGGACGCCTTCGACTTCGATGTCGTCGCCCAACTCTGAGCTCCCGTCGAGGGGTTGGTGCGCCGGTGCCGCTGGGTCCGTGCCCTGCCTGGGCGTTGACATTACCTTCCCGCAGAAATACTTTCTAGGGGAAGCATCGGGGCGAAGGGGCCCCGGGAGGACCGCGCGGCGCTCGCCGCCGGGCCGGCGCCCAGCCACTGCCGCAGCCACCGTCGCCCGCGCCGGCCGCGGGTGCGGGCGGGCCCGTCGTGGGCGGGCCGGGCGGGTCGCGGATCGTATTCCTCGGCGGCCCGAGCGAATTCGCCATTCCGCTGTTCGGCTATTCCGGCGGACCCTTTTCCGTGCCGCTCCGCAATTTTCTACGCGCGTCGCGCCCATCCGGTCCCAGGTCCAGCAATTTAAAGGACCGGAAACTGTCGAGAAACAATGCGGCGCCACTCTTCCAAACGCCACCCGGGTTGTCCGGGGGCAGACACTTCGGGCGGAAGAGGGACCACCGTGACGGAGACCATCGATACCCAGGCGCCCCCCGGCGAAGGCAAAGGCGCCGACGACGGCGCCACCACCCGCCGCTACAACGGCTGGGCGCGGAACACCACGCTGGAGGACTACTCGCTGCGCTACGCGCCCAAGTCCTTCCGCCGCTGGACACCCTACGTCGTCGCCACCACCGCGCTCGGCGGCATCGCCTACCTCGCCGACTTCGCCATCGGCGGCTCCATTGTGATCTCCAACGGATTCCAGAGCGCGCTGGTCGCCATTCTCGCCGCGGCGGTCACCATCTTCCTCACCGGAATTCCGATCTCGTACTACTCGGCGAAGTACTCGATCGACATGGATCTCCTCACCCGGGGCGCCGGATTCGGCTATCTGGGCTCGACCCTCACCTCGATCATCTATGCCAGCTTCACCTTCATCTTCTTCTCGCTCGAAGGCTCGATCATGGCCCAGGCCCTCGATCTGGGCCTGCACATACCGCTCGCCGTGGGCTATCTCATCTGCTCACTGATCATCTTGCCGCTGGTGTTCTTCGGGATGACCGCGCTGTCGAAGATGCAGGTGTGGACGCAGCCGGTGTGGCTGATCCTGATGGTGGCCCCGTTCGTCTCCATCGCGATCCAGAAGCCGGAGAAGTTCTCCCAGTTCACCCACTTCGCCGGCAACTCGCCGACCGGCTCGTCCGTCAGCCTGCTCGGGGTCGGCGCCGGCGCGGGTGTCGCGCTGTCCCTGATCGCCCAGATCGGCGAGCAGGTCGACTACCTGCGCTTCATGCCCGACAAGACGGCCGCGAACGCGAAGAAGTGGTGGGCCGCGGTGCTCAGCGCCGGTCCCGGCTGGGTGATCCTCGGCGCGGCCAAGCAGCTCGGCGGCGCGTTCCTCGCCTTCTACATCGCCGGCAGCGTCGGCCTGTCCAAGGCCAATGAGCCGATCCAGCAGTACGTTTCCGGCCTGCACACCTTCGCGGCGCCGATCGCACTGGGCCTGGCCACGTTCTTCGTGATCCTGTCCCAGATCAAGATCAACACGACCAACGCGTACTCCGGCTCCCTGTCCTGGTCCAATTTCTTCTCCCGGCTGACCCACCGCCACCCCGGCCGCGTCGTCTACATCTTCCTCAACGTCGGCATCGCGCTGGCCCTGATGGAGTTCGGCGTCTTCGGCTTCCTCAACACGGTGCTGGCCTTCTACTCCAATGTGGCCATCGCGTGGATCGGCGCGGTGGTCGCCGACCTCGTCATCAACAAGCCGCTGAAGCTGAGCCCTTCGTACATCGAGTTCAAGCGGGCCCACCTGTACAACTTCAACCCGGTCGGCTTCGGCTCCATGCTGATCGCCTCCGGCATCTCCATCGCCGCCTACTTCCACGCCTTCGGCGCCTACGGCAAGGCGTTCTCGCCGTTCATCGCGCTGGCGGTGGCGATGGTGCTGTCGCCGCTCTTCGCGGTGGTCACCAAGGGCAAGTACTACATCGCCCGGATCGACGACCAGCAGGAGCCGCTGATCCTGGACAGCGGTCTGCTCTCGGCGGTCACGATGGCCTGCACGGTGTGCCAGGAGGAGTTCGAGCGGCCCGACATGGCGGGCTGCCCGTTCCACGCGGGTGCGATCTGCTCGCTGTGCTGCAGCCTCGACAAGAACTGCCACGACGCCTGCAAGGCGCCGGGGGGCGGAGCCGGCCGGGTGGACCTGGGCATGCCGGCGCTGGCGTCGGCCGCTCCGATCGCTCCGATCGCTCCGGTCACTCCGGCGGGTCCGGACGCCCCGAACGACCCGGCGGCCGCGGCGACCGAGGGCTGATCCTCGCGGCCGACCTTCCCGCGGCACAGCGAACGGCCGGGGCCCCGTGGGCCCCGGCCGTTGAGCTGTCGGCGTGTCAGCGGGTCAGCCGACCCGTCGGCGCGTCATCAGTGGATGACGTCGACGTTCACGCCCTTGGTCGAACTGTAGAAGTGCTTCGAGTCGGTCTGCAGGTACGCGCCCCACGTGCCGTCCCCGTACGCGGGGGTGCTGAAGCTGTAGCGGCCGGCCGCGTTGGTGTAGGCCTTCTTGACCCAGTACCACTCGGTGTCGCCCTTGGGCTTGTAGACCAGCACGACGTAGGCGTGGTTGTAGTGCGCCCAGCCCTTGGACGTCATCTGCGTGACGACGCCGCTGACCGACAGCTTGCTGGTGTCGTAGGACGGGCGGGTCGGCGTCACGGTGACCGACATCTGGGTGCGGATGCGGTTCAGCCGGTGCGCGGGCTGCACCAGGCCGAGCATCTGCGCGCTCTCGAAGTGGATCACCCGGTAGTAGCCGTCGTAGTTGCCGTAGGCCTGCATGGCGTACGAGACGTACTTGCCGTAGGTGTAACCGGTGGTGATGTGCGAGAGGTTGATCCAGCCCGACTTGCCGTTGGGCGAGTACTGCAGCCACAGCGACTGGTTGGAGGCGTTGCCGTTCAGCCGGCCGGTGGTCTTCACCAGGCCCTCGTCGTCGATCGACCAGGCCGGCAGCGTGATGGAACCGGCCGTCGGCACGTTGACCGTGTCTTCGTCCTGGCTGTTCGGCGGCAGGTAGGTCGACGGGCGCAGGTAGGTGTGCAGCAGGGTGGTCATGTTGGCGGTGATCGGGTACGAGAAGCTGCCGTCGGCCGCCGACGTGGTACTGGCGAGCTGGTGCGGCACCGTGTACTGGTAGGAGTCCGGGTCGGCCGCGGTGGTGACCACCGGCGCCCCGCCGAACGGCTTCCACTTGCCGCCGACCAGCTGCTCGACCTTGCCCCGGACGGTGATCCGGGTGCCCTTGTGCACCTGGGTGGCGCTGGGCGAGGACGTGACCCGGTAGGTGACCGGGTTGGCGGGCACATTGCTGATGAACTGCGACGTCCCCGCCGGCGTCAGGTCGGCCGGCGTGGTGTGGATCACGGCGGCGCCGTTCTCCAGGCCGCCGCCGGGCGTGACCAGCAGCTGGAAGTCACCGTTCTCGTCGGTGTCGACCTCCGCGTGGCGCTGGACGTACGAGTCGTACGGCGAGTGGTCTTCCTGCCACATGAGCGCCACATCGGTGTCCGCGCCGGCCGGCCCGGTGGTCCCGGTCGCCGGGTCGAACGCGTCGACGTGGCCGCTGAGGACGACGTCCCGGTGCGTGAAGTCGGTGCTGGTGCGGTCGGTGGTGAAGGCCGCCAGGAACGCGTGCTTGCGGTAGTTGAGCAGGCCGTCGGTGCCGTGCGCGGCGCCGGACCAGTGCTGGGTGGTGCCGTCGGCCAGGGTGTAGTCGACGTCGACCGGGTAGCTGCCGTAGGCGGTGCCGGCCGGCAGCTGCACGGGGGCGGTGGTGGTGTCATTGCTGAAGTCGCTGACGGTGAGCAGCGTCGCGGCGTCGTCGGCGGTGGACGAGCGGACGCTGATCTGCAGCGAGGTGAGCGGAGCGCTGTCGGACAGGTCGACTTCGAGCCGACCGTCGTCCCCGGTCACGAGGTGGGTCACCGTGGTCGTCGGCGCGCCGTCCGCGAAGGCGGTCGGGGCGACAGTGATGGCGAGCCCGGTGGACATGATGACGGCGGTCGCGCAGAGAACGGCGCGCCGCCGAGTGCGCGTGATGCGCATCGTATGGACCCCCCACAGGTCATAACAGCGTCGCAGATGGCGAATCGCTGGAGCAGCAGAGTAACTCCCGCCCCTGACATGTATGCGCCCGGGTCATACCGAACGCACAACGACATCCGGACTGTTGCCCTCCGCCGGAATCCCGTCGCCGCCCCGTCGCCAGCCCGTCGCTGTCCCTGCGCCGCTACCCGCCCGCGCCGCGGTCCGGTCCGGTCCGGTCCGGTCCGCGCAAGCGTCAGCCCTTGGGCCAGGTGCCGGTGAGGCGGCGGATGCCGGTGGCGCCCGCCCGGGTGACCGTGCCCTTGACGACGGCGAAGATCGCGCCGTGGAGGGCGGCGGAGGCCAGGACTTCGCCCCAGCCGCGCTCCTCGTCCATCATGTCGGGCGCGTCGTCCTCGTGGGCGACGAGCTTCCAGACCTGGGAGAAGACGGCGCCGGCCAGCATGCCGCCGGCGATGCCGACGAGCAGACCGACCGGCTTGTAGACGACCGTCACCGCCTTCATCGGCGGTCGCCGCGGTGCTTCAGCCAGAGCAGCGTGCCGGTTGCCGCGGCCACCGTGACGCCGACGATCGCCGGAAGGTACGTGCCGCGCCACTGGTCCTCGGACACCCGGTTCAGCTTGGCGCCCGCCTTGCTGCCGGCGTTGTGCGCGGCGTCGCCGAGGTGGGAGCCCGCCTCGTGGGTGGCGTCCGAGGCGGCGACCGCCTTGCCCGTCGCCTCGTCCCTGGCGGCGGTCACCTTGCCGACCGCCTCGTCCTTGGCGGCTGCCGCCCGGCCCACCGCCTTGTCCTTGGCGGCGGTCACGCGATCGGTGGCCTCATGGGCGGTGGCGCGTACCCGGGTCGCCGCGTCGTTGGCCTTGGCCTTGGCACGGGCGGGCACGTCCGCCTTGGCGGCCAGTTCCTCGACGGTTTCGCCGAGTTGTTCGCGCGTCTGCGCGATCTGCTGCTCCAGCTCGGCCAGCGCCGGATCGGCGTGCCGGCCGACGGACCCCGGGGTCCGCTGCTCGCCCTGGGTCATCGCTTCGCCCTTTCCTTGAGCGTTTCCACGTCCTGCTTCATGCTGTCGACCGCCTCACCGGGAACCGGCGGCACGGCCCGTTTGAACTCGTACTTGCCGGTCAGCGCCAGGATCCCGGCCAGCGCCAGCAGCCCACCCGCGACGATCAGCGAGGCGGCCCACACGGCCAGCGGAATCGCGGCGATCACGGTGACGATCAGCGCCGCCATGCCGAAGAAGGCGCACAGACCCGCCGCGCCGAAGAGCCCGCCGCCGACACCGGCCCGCTTGCCCTTCTGCGTCAGCTCGGCCTGCGCCAGTTTGATTTCCTGCCGTACCAGCTGGGAGAGCTGCTCGGTGCCCTGCTTCACGAGCGTGCCCACCGACCGGTCGGCCTCGTCCACGTACGTCACGGCCGTCACCTCCGTCGTTGCTGTCGTCCGTGCGAAGGCGGGCGCCCGTCGACGAACCCGCTCCTACCCCTCGGCTTTCCACAGCGGGCGGACAGAAACGAATCCGGACCGGATCAGCCGCCGACGTCGGTGGCGATCGACTTCAGCTCGACGTATTCCGCCAGGCCGTGCGGCCCGTACTCCCGCCCGAAGCCGCTGCTCTTGAAGCCGCCGCCACGGGCCGTGGTCGAAGGCGTCCCGAGCGGCTGCCATCGCCCGGTCGACGTCCTCGGGGGCCGCCTCGGGTGTCCGGCCGACCAGCCGCTGGTCGTGCGGGGAGCGGACTTCGATCACCCCGTCGCCGGCCGGGGTGTGCCAGGGCACGGGAGGCGCCGACGGGTTCGTCGCGGGCTGCGGGCCGGCCGCCCTGCCGGTGCTCGGGGTCTGCGGCTGCGTTGTCGTCATGGTGCTCGTCCTCCCGGGGGCAGTCGATCTCACTCCGTTTAATAAAATACCGTTGCGCTAACAAGGCAACCCTGTTGCGTTAAAGTGAGGGCACGACGACGCCGCGGGAGCCCCCGCAGCCCGGCTTCCAGCGCGCCCGCAGCCCCCAGCACAAGCAGCAGCGGCACCGGGCGATCCTGGACGCCGCCCGGGCCCTCGCCCTGCGCGACAGTGTCCGGGCGGTGAGCCTCACCGACATCGCCGCCGAGGCCGGCCTCCACAAATCCGCGGTGCTGCGGTACTTCGAGACCCGCGAAGAGGTGTTTCTCCAGCTCACCGCCGAGGGCTGGCAGGACTGGGCGAAGGCACTGGGCGAGACCCTGGCGTCCGGTCCGGCCGATGCGCCCGGTGCACCCCGTGCGCCCGGTGCACCCGGGCCGGCCTTCGTGGCCGCGGCGGTCGCCGGCACCCTCGGCGACCGGCCGCTCTTCTGCGACCTGCTCTGCCACGCCCCGCTCCACCTGGAGCGCAATGTCTCGCTGGAGGCCGTCCGGACCTTCAAGCTCACCGCGCTCGCCGCCGTCGCCGAGATCCGCGACGCCCTCACCCAGGCCCTGCCCGGGCTGACGCCCCGGCAGGCCGGCGATCTGGTGGCCGCCGTCACCGCACTGGCCGCCGCCCTGTGGCAGACCGGCAATCCCCCGCCGACCCTCGCCCTGCTCTACGCCCAGGACCCGCGGCTCGCCCACGCGGCCGTCGACTTCGCGCCCCGGCTGCGCGACCTGACCGAGGCGACGATCACCGGCCTGCTCGCCCGGAACTGACCGCCGTCCGCCCGATGGCGCCGATCAGCTACCGCCGCACGGCGAAAGCCGCCGCGTAGCCGAACGTCGCGGTGGCCACGATGGCGAAGCTCGGCGGCAGGTCGGGGAAGACGTAGCTGAGCACGAGGCCCACCCAGACCGCGGCCAGTGCCAGGAGCGCCGAGAGGGCCAGCGCGCGGTACGGCCGATCGGTGAGGCGGTGCGCGGCGCCCGCCGGGGCGGCCAGCAGGGCGAGCAGCAGCAGGGAGCCGACCGCCTGGGTGGCCTCGGCCGCGCATCCGCCGACCAGGACGAGGAAGGCGAAGCCGAGCAGCCGGACCGGCACGCCGTGGGCCGCGGCCACCTCGGGGTCGGTGGAGGCGAACAGCAGCGGGCGGGCGATGAGGAGCAGCGCCCCGCCCAGCCCGGCGCCGACCGCGGCGGCCACGTACGCCTGCCCCGCGGACAGGCCGAAGACGGAGCCGAACAGCACGCTGACCCCCGCGTTGCCGTTCCCGCTGCTCCGGGAGGTGGTGTAGACGGTCAGGAAGAAGACGCCCAGGCCCAGGGTCCAGGAGAACAGGCTGCCGATGGCCACGTCGTCGGCCCGGGCGCCGCGTCCCAGGGTGCCCAGCAGCAGCGCCACCGCCACGCAGGTGGCGAACAGGCCCAGCCGCAGGTCCCAGCCGAGGGCGAGCGCCGCCAGCGCCCCGGTGAACGCGGTGTGGCTGAGCGCGTCCCCGGTGAAGACCTGGGCCCGCAGCACCAGGAAGTAGCCGGCCAGCCCCGCCGCGAGCGCGATGCCGGTGCCGGCGATCAGGGCGTGCACGAAGAACGGGTGCGAGAGCGGTCCGCCCGCCAGCAGGACGGGCGCCGGGGAAAAGTGACGTTGCGTCAGATTGTCAATGGTGCTCACGCCGCCGCCCGCCGGCCGTAGGAGTCGACGGCCAGGCGTCCCGCCCGGGCGAGGACGTACGCCCCGAAGGCGAAGGTGGAGACGTAGAACCCGATCGGGTACGGCGAGAAGTACGCGGTGATCAGCCCGGTCCAGGTCACCACCAGCGCGATCACCACCGACAGCGCCAGGCCGGCCGCCGGGCGGGCGGTGAGGGTCTGGGCGGTGGCCGCCGGCATCACCAGCAGGGCGAACACCAGCAACGAGCCGGTGATCTGGCCCACTTCGGCGGCGGCCGCGCCCAGCAGGACGAGGAAGACGGTCGCCAGCGCGCGGACCGGTACCCCGCGGGCCCGGGCCACGTCCGGGTCGGTGGAGGCGAAGAGCAACGGCCGCCCGATCGCGGCCAGGACGGCCAGCGCGACGGCCGCGACCACCAGCAGCACCAGGACCTGGTCGGAGGTGATCCCCAGGAAGCTGCCGAACAACAGGGAGTTCACCCCGTTGAGGAAGCCCTTGTAGAGCGCGACGAACAGGAAGCCGCAGGCCAGCAGGAAGGACTGGACCGTGCCGGTCAGAGCGGCCTCCGCGCCGCCCGCGTGCCGGCCCGCGCGCGGGACGGCTGCCAGGACCAGCGCCGCGGCCAGGCAGAAGCCGAAGTAGCCCCCGGCCGCGCCGACTCCGATCAGGGTGGCACCGGCCGCGCCGGGAAAACCGACCACGGACAGCGTGTGCCCGGCGAAGCTCTGCCGCCGCAGCACCATGAACCAGCCCACGCAGCCCGCGAGTACGGCCACGACGGCGCCGGCCCGGAAGGCGTTGACCATGAAGGGGTAGGCCCACATCTGGCGCAGGTCGTCGACCGGGTTCCAGCAAAAGCCCGCGGTCACGTCAGCCAGCGGCACGGGCACCTCCGGCGGCGCGGGAAGGCGGCCCGGGATCGGCGGGGCGGTCCGCCTGCCGGTCCGCCTGCCGGTCGGTGTGCCGGTCCGCGTGCCGGTCGGTGTGCCGCGCGGGGGCCTCGGGCTGGCCGACCACGACCAGCCGGCCGTCCGACGTCCGCAGGACCTCGACCGGCGTGCGGTACAGGCGGGTCAGCGTCGGCCCGGTGATCACCTCGTCCGGGGTGCCGGCCACCGCGCCGCCCTCGGCGAGGTACACCACCCGGTCCAGATGGTGCAGGATCGGGTTGACGTCGTGCGCGACCATCACCACGGCGACCCCGCGTTCATGGCAGATCCGGCCGACGAGTGCGGCCACCGCGCTCTGGTTGGGCAGGTCCAGGCTGTCCAACGGCTCGTCCAGCAGCAGCAGTTCCGGCTCGCGGACCAGCGCCTGGGCGATCAGCAGCCGCTGCTGCTCACCGCCGGAACAGGCGCCGATCGGGCGGTCGGCGTAACTGCTCGCACCGACCAGGTCGATCACCTCGGCGACCCGGCGGCGGGCGGCGGACTTGGCCCCGCGCCGGACGAAGGGCAGCGGCACGCCCCACCGGTCGCCGTCCAGGCCGAGCCGGACGATGTCGGTGCCCCGGATGCGCAGGCTCGCGTCGAAACCGCGCCGCTGCGGCAGATAGCCGACGCGGTGCCCGGTCGCGCCGCGGCCCGGCCGCTCGCCGAGCACCCGTACCTCGCCGGCGGCGGCCGGCAGCAGCCCCAGCGCGACCTTCACCAGGGTGGACTTGCCGACGCCGTTCGGCCCCAGCACGGCGACGAACTCACCGCTGTCCACCCGGGCGTTCACCCCCGACCACAGGGTCCGGCCGCCCACCCGGACGGCCGCGTCCCGCAGTTCGAGGACCGGTGGTGTGCCAAATGCGCTCACTTGCCGGTCGCTTTCGCCAACGCGGCAGCGATGCCGTCCAGTTGACGCACCTGCCACTGCTGGAAGGAGGCGCCGGCCGGGGTCAGCGTCTCGGTCACGGTCGCGACCGGGATTCCCTCGGCCTTGGCCTCCTTGACCTGCTCCTGAACATCGGGCGTCGCGTTCTGGCTGTTGTAGACGTAGATCTTGATCTGCTTGCCCTTGATCTGCTGGTCGATCTCCGTCTTGTCGTGTGCGGTGGGGCCCGATCCCTCGCTGATCGCGCTGAGGAAGGAGTAGGGCGTCAGCATCTTCAGGCCGAGCCCGTCGGCCAGTGGCGAGACGATCGACTCCGAGGCGCCGATCGGGGTGCCGGCGTACTTCGCCTTGATGCCGGCGATGGCCTGGTTGTAGGGGGCGAGGGTGGTGTTCTCGAAGGTCGCCTTCCGGCTGTCGAAGTAGGCGGCGTCGGCCGGGTCGAGCTTCTTGTACTCGGCGGTGATCTGCTCGATGACCCGGTGCACGTTGTCCGGCGAGTACCAGCGGTGCGGGTTGCCGCCGGGCTTGACGCCGACCAGGTCGCCCACCGTCAGATCGGTGCGGGACGGGTTGGGACTGGCGGCGAGCAGCTTGTCGGCCCAGGCGTCGTAGCCGATGCCGTTGACGATGGCGTACTGCGCGCCGGCCACGGTACGGGCGTCGGCGGCGGTGGGTTCGTAGTCGTGCGGGTCGGTGGCCGGGTTGGTGATGATGCTGGTGACATCGGCGTGGGTGCCGCCGAGCTGCTCGGCGATGCTGCCCCAGAAGTTCTCGGCGGCGACCACCTGGATGGTTGTGCCGGAGCCGGAGCCGGAGCCGGAGCCGGAGCCGGAGCCCGTGCCCTGGCTCGCGGCGGGGGCCGCGTTCTTGCTGCCCGCCGAGGAGCCGCTGTCGCCCCCGGAGGTCGAGCAGCCGGTGGTGGCCGCGGTGAGCGCGGCGGCCAGCAGCAGTCCGCCGGCGGTGAACGGGGATATCGGGGTACGCACGAGGGCTCCTCGCTGGATCGGTTCGCGCCGGGCCCCGGGGGAGCGGGACCTGGTGACAGGACCTCTCAGACGTTAGGTGGAAATGGTTTTCAACACCAGCTCTGCGACAGGTGGTGATGAAAACCGTTGCCAATTCTTGACCCGACATGGTCCACCGAGTTCGGTGTGTGACCTCGTGTTCACGCACATGAACCCTGCGGCGCGGTCCGGAGCGCGCATCGCCAGGCGTTCCGCAGGCCCGCACCGCAGCGGCCGGGACCCCGTGCCACATTTTCTTCCCGGACCCGTAGCGCAGTGAGCTGCGAGGATGAACTCCGGTCGCGAACCGGGTCGTTGACGGGGAAAGCCGGCCGTGCTATCCAGTTCAGACGTCCTATTGGACTAGACCTAGTTCATCCACGTGAACTCGGAGCATCGGAAGGACCCCCACATGAAACTCCGCTCCAAGCTCCTCACCACCGCCGCCGCGATCGGCATCGTCGGCACCCTCGGCTTCCTGGGCACCAGCGCCAACGCCGCGTCCCCCACGAAGGCCCCCGGCGGCAACTTCAACCTGTCGGTCTGGGAGCTGCAGGAGCCCGTCGGCTCCCCCGGCTCGCCGACCACCATCCCGTCCTCCCAACTCCAGGGCGACGACGGCTTCCAGGACTCGTACTTCTACACCGACACCCGCGACGGCGCGATGACCTTCTGGGCCCCGGAGAAGGGCGTCACCACCCCCAACTCCAACTACGCCCGCTCCGAGCTGCGCGAGATGAACTCCAACGGCAGCGCGGCGAACTGGTCACTGAGCGGCAGCCACAAGCTGAGCGCGACCCTGCGCGTGGTGTCCGTGACGTCGAACGTCTGCGTCGGCCAGATCCACCTGGGCACCGGCGGCTCGTCCACCAAGCCGCTGATCGAGCTCTACTACCACTCCAACGGCGACATCGTCGCGGGCACCGAGAACTCGCCCGACGGTGGCCAGACGACCCACACCGTGGGCCACGTCTCGATCGGCAAGACCTGGACCTACACGATCGCGGTCTCCGGCGGCAACACGATCGACCTGACGGTCAACGGCAGCACCACGCACTACGCCATCCCGTCGTCCTTCGACGCCTACAAGCAGTACTTCAAGGCCGGCTCCTACAACCAGTCCTCCTCGGACAGCACCACCAAGGGCGCGCGGGTCGCCTTCTACGGGCTGACCGTCTCCCACAGCAGCTGAACCGGTGCCCGGGTCCGGCGCCACGCGGTGGCGCCGGGCCGGGCGGCGCCGATCACGGCCGGCCGCCGTCCGGGCCGGCCGGCACGGCCCGCACCCAGGTGCGATCGCCGGTGAGGTAGGTGTCCACCACGAGCCCCTCCTCGGCCAGCGCGCTGTCGAAGTCCCGCGTGGTGAGCGGGCGGGACAGGAACGTCTGCGTCCACCGCGCGTCGGGGAAGACGTACTCGACGTGGACGGACCGCACCCCGGGGCCGACCGGTTCGGAGGACACCACCCGGATGAGACCGCCGGCGATCTCCCGCTCCCGCGGCAGGCCCTGGTGCGCGTCCTCGGGCTCGCGCTGGATCAGCACACAGCCGTCCCGCGCGACATAGCGCCGGCAGGTCCGCAGCAGTGCGCGGCGCTCGCCCGGATCAGCGGCGTGCACGAGGCACGAGGCCAGCAGCACCACGTCGAAGCGCTCGTCGAGTTCCAGTGTCGCGATCGGGCCGCAGACCGTACGGGCGCCGTGCACCCGCTCCAGCATGTGCGCGGATTCGTCGACGGCCGTGACGGTGAAGCCCCGTCGCACCAGCGGACGGGTCACCCGGCCCACGCCGACCCGGTTCGGCTCAGCCCGACCCGGCCGACCCGGTCCGGCTCAACCCGGCCGCCCGAAAAGGCACTTGCCATCGAGTGCGCTCCAAGGTGTTGGCTCGGGGCATGGACTACACACAGCTCGGACGCACCGGGCTCTCGGTCGGCCGTCTGGTGCTCGGCACGATGAACTTCGGCTCCGAGACGGACGAGGCCGGCAGCCGGGCCATCATGGACGCCGCGCTGGGCGCCGGGGTCAACTTCTTCGACACCGCGAACATCTACGGGCGCGACACGCACAAGGGGCTGACCGAGGAGATCCTCGGCGGCTGGTTCGCGCAGGGCGGCGGGCGGCGGGACAAGGTGGTGCTCGCCAGCAAGCTCTACGGGAACATGACCAACGACGGCCGGGCCTGGTACGAGCAGTCATGGCCGAATCACGAGAAGTTGAGCGCGCTGAACATCCGGCGCGAGGTCGAGGCGAGCCTGCGGCGGCTGCGGACCGACCACATCGACGTCTACCAGTTCCACCACATCGACCGGGCCACCCCCTGGGACGAGATCTGGCAGGCCGTCGACGTACTGATCCGGCAGGGCAAGATCCTCTACGCCGGCTCCAGCAACTTCGCCGGCTGGCACATCGCCCAGGCCAACGAGACGGCGGCGCGTACCGGCCGGGTCGGCCTGGTCAGCGAGCAGTGCCTGTACAACCTGGTGGAGCGCCGGGCCGAGATGGACGTGATCCCGGCGGCGCGGGCGTACGGCCTGGGGGTCATCCCCTGGTCGCCGCTGCACCAGGGGCTGCTGGGCGGGGCGTTGCGCAAGGAGCGGGAGGGCGGCGGTTCGCGGACGAAGGCCGGCCGGTCGGCGACCGGGCTCGCCGATCCGGTGGTGCGCGGGAAGGTGCGGGCGTACGAGGAGCTGTGCGGCAAGTACGGGCTGGAGCCGGGCGAGGTGGCGCTGGCCTGGCTGCTGACCCGGCCGGGGGTGACCGGGCCGATCGTCGGGCCGCGGACGGCGGGGCAGCTGGAATCGGCTTTGCGGGCGGTGGAGTTGGAGCTGCCGGCCGAGCTGCTGGCCGGGCTGGACGAGATCTTCCCGGGTCCTGGGCCGTCCCCGGAGGCCTTCGCCTGGTAGCGGGCGCCCGCCGCCGGCGGCCCGCATTGTTCCGGTGATCAGCACGCCTGCTTCGGAACGGGTTCATGCCGAGGCACGAGGAGTTCCTTAGCGTCGCTAATGATTCGCACCGTTCCGCGAGGGAGCGGTGGACGAAAGGCGCGCGCAGATGGAAACACCGAAGGACGCCAGCGGTCCGGTCGGCCCGGCCGGCACCACCGACAGCATCGGCCGGACCGGCGGTACCGACCACGCCACCGGCTCGGCGGAGCTGACCCGCCGCAGATTCGTGGTGGTGGCCGGCGCCGCGGTCGCGGTGGCCGGGATCGGCGCGGGCGCCGCCGACGCGGCCACCGGGTCCGACAGCGCGGCGCCGGTCGCCGCCGCCCAGGGGGCCGCGGTGCAGGGCGCCAAGGGGCCCAAGCCGCCCAAGGGCCAGTGGCTGGCGGGTGACACCCACGTCCACGACGACCACTCGTCGGACGGCAGCGGGCCCCGGCAGACGTCACAGCAGACCCTGCCGGGCAACCTGCCGGTCGGGGACCAGATCGGCGAGGGCGAGAAGACCGGCCTGGACTTCATGCCGCTGACCGACCACCGCACCTACGACCAGGTCTGGGACCCGCAGTGGAAGTCCTCCCAGCTGCTGCTGCTCCCCGGTGAGGAGGCGAACGGCTCCCCGCACGCCATCGTGCTGGGCAACGTGGACGTCATCGTCGACGGCGCCAACCCGGCCGGCTCCGCGAGCTTCCGCCACGTCCAGCAGTCCGTCTGGGACGCGCACGCGCAGGACGCGATCTGGTCGCAGGCCCACCCCGACGACGGTGAGTACACCCCGGCGGCCGGCGTCAACGACAACGCCAGCGTGCAGGGCGCGAACCTGGTCGAGGTGCTCAACGTGGCCAGCGACCCCGACGCCGAGGTGGACTACGCGGAGAACCGCTGGAACGCCGGCTTCCGCTTCGGCGTGGCCGCGGCCAGCGACTGCCACTTCCGTGAACTGTGGGACATCGACGCACCCGGCGAGCCGACCACCCACGTCTTCACCGCCGAGCGTTCGGTACGCGGCATCCTCGACGGATTCCGGGCCGGCCGCACCACGGTCTCGCAGAACATCACCGGCCCCTTCCTCACCCTTGAGGCGGACGCCGACGGTGACGGCGTGTTCGAGGCGATGGGCGGCGACGAGATCGTGATCGCCGGACGGCTGCCCAAGAAGGCCGCGCTGCGGGTGAAGTTCAAGGCCGGCCTGGGCACCACCGTCCATGTGTACGCGGCGCCCGGTCGCGCGGCCGGACCGATCGCGACATTCGTCCCGCAGAAGCCCGACGAGACGTACGAGCTGCCGCTGGTGGCTCCTGGCGCCGGCGCGGACCACACCTGGTACCGGGTCGAGGCGCGGTCCCCGGGGTCCGCGTCCGGCTCCGAGGCGGACCCCACGCTGCCCGACCAGTTGCGCGCCGCCACCTCGCCGGTCTTCCTGTCGATCGGCGCACCGGCCGACCCGACGCCGGAGATCGCGCTCCCCGCCGCCGACACCACCGCCGACGCGGCCACGCCGGTGGCCGGCGAGCAGGGCGGCTTCACCGGATTCCCGGATGTGGCCGTGCACGGCAAGGCCACGCACGTCGTGACCGAACTGCACGCGGACCAGGCCACCCGGGTCGTCTACCACCGCCTCGACAACAAGGGCCGGGTCACCACGACGCGGACGCTGTCCGGTGACTCGGCCACCGCGCGCTTCCCCCGCGTCGCCGTGTCCGGTGACGACATCTGGGTGGTCTGGCAGGACGAACTCGGCAACGAGCAGCCGCACCGGCCGGTGATCCTGCTGGCCCGCAGCACCGACGGCGGCACGTCCTTCACAGCGCCCGAGCGGCTCAGCAAGGGCCAGGGGCGCGCGGTCAACCCGGCGATCGCGCTGATCGACGACCGGCATCCGCTCGTCGCCTGGTCGGACAACAGCGGTGGCGCCTTCGACGTGTTCGCGCAGATCGTGGGCGTGGACCGGGCCGCGGTCAACATCTCGGCGGCGGGCAAGGCGGTCAGCGCGGGCCTACCGACCGACGCGCGCTCGCCGCGCTTCCCGGCCTCGCTGTTCCCGGCGATCGCGGTCGGCGCGAACCGGCACGCGGTGGTCACCTGGCAGGACGACCGCTTCGACCCGGACCCGCTGTGGACCGGCCACACCCCGCCCGCCGGGCAGCCCGCCAGCGGCGGCACCGACCCCGACAACTGGCAGATCCTGGCGGCGGTCCGCAAGGCGCCGGGCCGTAGTTGGAGCACGCCGGTCCAGGTCAGCGCGGTCACCGACCGCGCGGACCGGCACCCGGGGCTGGCGGTCGCGGCGGACGGCACGTTCGTGGCGATCTGGGAGAGCGGCGCCCTGCAGAGCTCAGGCGCCAACCTCCAGCTGCGCGCGAGCCGTTCGGCCGACGGCGGCACGACGTGGACGGCCTTCGAGCAGGTCGGGCCGGCGCCCGAGGCGATGAGCCAGCGGGCCCGGCTGAGCCAGGACCCGGACGGCGCGGTCCGTGCGGTCTGGTACGACTCCCGCTCGACGGACTGGCGCTGGAAGGTCTTCACCGCCACCTTCGACCTCACGGCCGGCTGGTCGGCGGCCCGCCAGGTCACCACCCGCGGCAACAACACCTGGCCTGCGGCCCACTCCGGCGTCGTCGTCTTCACCACCGACCGCGCCGCCCGCCGCCCCCAGCGCGACGCGACCCAGCAGGTCTTCATGTCCCGCCTCACCTGACCCACCGGGAGCGGGTGGCCCTCCGGCCGGGCTCCGTACGGCTCGGGTCTCGCCCCGGGGGGCGGCCCCGACCGTCACCGGCCACCCGGCCGGGGGTCGTGGCTTGAAGGGCGGCGGCCCCGGCCC
This sequence comes from Streptomyces sp. DvalAA-14, assembly GCF_900091855.1. GTDB lineage: Bacteria > Actinomycetota > Actinomycetes > Streptomycetales > Streptomycetaceae > Actinacidiphila. The sequence continues at coordinate 30 of NZ_FMCH01000511.1, read as the reverse complement.
GGGGTCACCCGTGGCCGGGGTCTGGCCCTC
>NZ_FMCH01000515.1 GCF_900091855.1 Streptomyces sp. DvalAA-14 | reverse complement strand
GGCGTCCGGTGAGGCGTCCGAACGAGAGATGTTGTGAGTGCAAGGCCCCTCCCGAGGCAACGGACGCTCCGTGGGGGAGGCGCCCGTGAAACATGTGGGGGTGATGCGCCACACAGTGGCGTCAGGAACGGGAGGTGTCAAGCCGTTGATCAGCAATACATCGGATGTCTAGGCTCCACAAGGGGAATGGACGGGCTGCCGTGGGTACGCCGCTCGGCCGGCCCGGTGCGCGCCCCGGGTGGGGCGGCCGACGGCCGCCCCACCTAAGCCCCTGTCCGGGCCTGGATGCGCCGCGGTCAGGGAGTGCAGTTCAGGGTGCCGGCCCGCAGTGCGTGGCCGTCGTCATTGGCGTCGTCGGACCAGACGACCGGCTTCTTGCCGCTGGTGCAGGTGGATTGAGGCGCGATGGCGAAGCCCTCGTTGTTGTAGTCGGCCATCCCGGTGGGGCGGTCGTAGACGGCGGTGGGCGCGAACCGGCCCTGGGCGTTGATGTCGAGGGTGGTGGTCTGGCCCTGGCAGGTGTCGTCGCAGACCGCCCACAGGTGGCCGGTGGCGGGTTCGAACTCCAGGTCCATGACGGCCGGGAAGCCGCTGGTGATGGTGGCGACGCGGGTGTATCCGCCGGTGGACAGGTTCAGGGCGTAGGCGTAGACGGTGCCGTTGGCCTCCAGGCCGGCGAAGTACAGGCCGGTGCCGTGGTTGGCGTAGGAGGCGGGGTTGTAGGCGGCGCCGGTGTGCTCGTCACGGAACCCGTGCGCGGTCAGGAACGAGTCGGGCACCCACGAGATGCCCTCGAGGCCGGAGTTGGCGGGCACGGACGGCAGGTCGGAGGTGAGGTTCCACTCGCCGGTCGCGTTCAGCGAGGAGGCGGTGGAGCCGGTGTCATAGCGCAGGATCTCCGGCAGGCTCGTGCCGTCCTTGTCGTTGTCCCGTTCGGTGGAGACGAACGTCCCGTCGGGGGTGACGACCACGCCTTCCGCGTCCGGGTCGCCACTGCCGCCCGGGTAGTGCAGGGACTTGCCCGAGGACCAGCCCGCGGAATCGGGCTTCCACGTCGCGGCGTTGGGCACCAGGCGGTAGAGCTTGCTCGGGCCGTTGTCCACCGCCCACAGCACGCCGGGGCTCTCGAAGGACAGGCCGCTGAGGTTCTCCCCGAAGACGTTCGAGCCGTCCGCGACGGTCACCGCGGAGCCGCCCGGCCACGGCCCGTGGGACGGCTGACCGCCGCCCCCGCCGCCGGTGCTGCCGCAGGCGTTGGCGGCGCCCTTGGTGGGGGCGGTGGTCGTGGTGAACGCACCCGTGCCGTCCGGGCAGCGGCCGTACGTGGTCGCGGCGTGATCGGTCCACGCGTACGAGTCCACCAAAGTACCGCTGGCGTCGAACAGCCGCGCGGAGTCCGCACTGCCCAACCCGTACGACGACTCGACGTCCAGGGCCAGGAACGCGCCCGCGGCGATCGACGTGTTCTTGGCGATCTTGTAGGAGTGGGAGTCGTCGTTGTCCTTCACGACCCACTTGGACACGTCGACCGCGGCCGAGCCGGTGTTGACGAGCTCGACCCAGTCCCCCGGGCTGCCGCCGTTCGACTCGACCTCGTTGATCCGCACCGTGCTCTGCGCCGCCTGGGCCTTCGCCTGGGCGTGCGCGACTGCCGGGGCGCCGGCCAGGCCGAGGGCGAAGACGGACAGGGCGGCTGCGGTGAGTTGGGCTCTTCTACGCCAATGCGTACGCAATGTAGCCGGTCCTTTTCTCACAAAAGGGGGGCAGGCAAGGAGCAGCGTGTTCCTGCTCCCGGCGAAGGATCCGGCACAGCGGCGACAAGCAGCTGAACGCATCGCGAACACACGGCAGTTACCGCGCAGGTCAGGCCCCCTCCGGCGGGAGGGGGCCCGGTGGCGCTCAGTCGTT
>NZ_FMCH01000517.1 GCF_900091855.1 Streptomyces sp. DvalAA-14 | reverse complement strand
GGGTCGAAGCCCGTGCGCTCGCCGCGGTCCAGCGCGCTGATCGCGGCCATGTCCTCGGAGCTCAGCTCGAAGTCGAACAGCCCGAAGTTCTCCTCGACCCGCGAGCGGGTCACCGACTTCGGGAAGACGATGTCGCCGCGCTGGATGTGCCAGCGCAAGGTGACCTGGGCCGGAGTCCGCCCGACCCCCTCGGCGACCGCGGCGACCACCGGGTCGCGCAGGATGCTGCCCTTGGCGATGGGGGCCCATGCCTCGGTGGCGATCTCGTGGTCGGCGTTGAAGGCCCGCACATCGTCCTGGGCGAAGTAGGGGTGGATCTCGATCTGGTTGACCGCGGGGATCACCTCGGCCCGCTCGAACAGCCGGTTGAGGTGGTGCGGATTGAAGTTGGACACGCCGATCGCCCTGACCCGGCCGGAACGGTAGATCTCCTCCAGCGCCTTCCAGGTGTCGGTGAAGTCGCCGACCTTCGGCAGCGGCCAGTGGATCAGGAACAGGTCCAGATACTCGAAGTCCAGATCGTCCAGGCTGCGGCCGAAGGCGGCCAGCGCGTCACCGTAGGCGTGGAAGCCGTTGTTGAGCTTGCTGGTCACGAAGACCTCGTCGCGGGCCAGCCCCGAGTCGCGGACCGCCTGGCCGACCTCTTTCTCGTTGCCGTACATCTCGGCGGTGTCGATGTGCCGGTAGCCGATCTCCAGCGCGTTGAGCACCGCCTGTTTGGTCTCCGCCGGATCGATCTGGAAGGTCCCGAAGCCGAGCTGGGGGATCGTGACGCCGTTGTTGAGGGTGATGTCAGGGACTTGGCTCATGGCCGCGACTCCTCTGCTCGGTTCCGGCCCGTTTTCGTCCGGGCCGGCTACGTTCGATAGCGGTCGGCCCACGCGTCGGCACCCGCCTGACCTGCGGCGATGCCCGCACGGGGCGCCGGGGGCCTGCTTGCGCCGCAGCGCCGCCGGCGACGCGCGACCGCACTGCGCCTGCCCGACCCGGCACCGGTCACACCCCCTGGTGCCGGACGGCATCCGCACCAGCTCTCGGAGAGCGCTCTCACAGAGAGATCGCAGCCGTTACGCTGTGCCCTGATCGGCTCGTGCACGGTCCGTGCCCGGCGTGAAGGAGACCCGCGTTGTCCCATCCGATCCCCGTGTCCCGTCCCACGCTGGAGGCCGTCGCCACCATGGCCGGCGTGTCGAGAGCGACCGCGTCGCGGGTGGTTAACGGGGGAGCGGGGGTGCGCGGGCCGCTGGCCGAGCGCGTCCGGCAGGCCGTGGAGGAACTCGGTTACATCCCCAACCAGGCCGCCCGCACCCTGGTCACCCGGCAGAACGACGCCGTCGCGGTGATCGTCGCCGAACCCGAGGCGAGGTTCTTCACCGACCCCTTCTTCGCCCGCCAGATCCGCGGCATCAGCCGCGAGCTCAGCCGGCACGACAACCAGCTGGTGCTGCTGCTGACCAACGGCACCTCGGACTACCAGCGGGTCGGCCGCTATCTGTCCGGCGGGCACGTGGACGGCGCGCTGATCTTCTCGCTGCACACCGACGACTCGCTCACCGTGCTCGCCCGGGAGGCCGGGGTGCCGATCGTCGTCGGCGGCCGGCCCACCTGGCCCGACCACCGCACCGGCCGCCGGACCCTCTACGTCGACTGCGACAACCGCGGCGGCGCCCGGGACGCGGTGCGCCACCTGCTGGGGCTCGGCCGTCGCCGGATCGCGCACATCGCCGGGCCGCTCGACCAGCCGGCCTCCGTCGACCGGCTGGACGGCTTCCGCGACGTGCTCCCCGACACCGGCCCCGGCCTGATCGCCGAGGGCGACTTCACCCCGGAGGGCGGCGCCCGGGCGATGGCCGCGCTGCTGGAGCGCTCTCCCGACCTGGACGCGGTGTTCGCCGCCTCCGACGTGATGGCGTCCGGTGCGCTGCGGGTGCTGCGGGGCGCCGGCCGTCGGGTGCCCGACGACGTGGCGGTGGTCGGCTTCGACGACATGGTGTCCGTGGCGGAGTGGACCGACCCGCCGCTGACCACCGTGCGCCAGGACATCGAGGAGATGGGCCGGCTGATGGCCGGGCTGTTACTGCGGGCGCTGCGCCCGCCGGCCGACACCGTCGGCGTGCCCGCCCTGTCCTCGATCGTGACCCCCACCCAGCTGGTGGTGCGGGCCTCGGCCTGACCGCCCTGACGGACCGCCTCGACGGACCGCCCCGACGGACCGCGTCGACCGACGGCCCCGACGGACCGCCGCGGCCTGACCACGGCCTGCGAGAGCGCTCTCCCAGGGCGCGGAGCAGCCAATCATACGAAGCGGGCCGTGTTCGCCGCGCCCGGTGCCCCCGGGCAGGCGATGATCGAAGGATGAGGCGGACCGGCAGCGACACCGATGTGCCCGAGTTCGATCCCGAGGTGTTCGACCGTGCCATCGTCGCCGTCGCGCTCACCGCGGGCCCCGAGCACCGGCTGATGTACTACAACGACGCCTTCCGCGGACTGTTCGGCCCCCGGAAGCTCGGCGCCACCGCGGCCGAGGTCTACGACGAGCCGGACGCCGCCCGCTTCGTGCACATGCTGGACGAGGTCTACCACAACCACACCCCCCGCCAGGTCAACACACCGCGCACCACGGAGGGCACCCGGCCCGGCGCGCCGGGCCGCCGCCACTTCGTCTTCAGCTGCTCGCCGGTCCGCTCCCGGCACGGCCACGGCGTGCTGGCCGTCTGCGTCGACACCACCGCCCAGGTCGAGGCGGCCCAGCGGGCCGAGGAGCTCTCCGAGGAGCGGCGCGTGACCCTCCAGCGCTACGAGGCGCTGATGTCCGCGGTCCCGCAGATCATCTGGCTGATGAAGCCGGACTGGCAGATCGTCGAACTGGTCGGCGGCTTCGAGGAGTTCACCGGCATGCCGTGGCGGTCGAGGATCGACACCGAGTGGCTCGCCGCCGTCCACCCGCACGACCGGTCCCGCCTGCTGCGCACCTGGAAGGAGGCGTCGCAGGACACGCCGACGATCTTCGTGTGCACCTTCCGGATGCGGACCGCGTCCGGCGAGTACCGGCATGTCCAGTCCCGGGCCGCGCCGGTGGTGCGCGGGGGCGAGACCGTGGAGTGGGTCGGCTCCTCCACCGACGTCGAGGACCAGTGGCGCAACCGGCTGCGGGAGCGGCTGCTTGCCCGGGTCGCGACCGGCACCGTCGCCGGTGACCTGCCGCAGGCGCTGGCCGCGGTGGCCGACGCGGTGGTGCCGGAGCTGACCGACGCCTGCGCGGTGTTCATGCTGCCGTCCCCCGAGCTGACCGGGGGCGGCACTCCGCTCACCGCGATCCGGGTCGCCTCCACCGCGCGCGAGGGCCTGCCGCCCCTGCCGCCGATGAGCGGCAAGTCCCGCCCCGTCGGTCCGGTGGCCCAGCAGATGATCGAGAACCGCCGGCCCCGGCTGATGGTCTTCCCCAGTGGACAGCCGCCGGCCGGGGCGCTTCCCGATGTGACGGCGCAGTGGATGCGCGAGGCCCGGACCACCAGCCTGACCCTGGTGCCGATCCTGGTGGACGCCGCGGTGGTCGCCTTCGCCTGCGCCGCGGGCTGCCTGGACAGTCCGCCGCCGGGGCCTTCGGATCTGACCCTGCTCGGCGAGGTGCTGCACGAGGCGCGCGAACCGCTGCGGCAGGCGATGGAACTCCAGCGCACCCGGCAGACCGCGCTGACCCTGCAGCGCGCGCTGCTCACCCCCACCCCGCGGGTGCCCGGTGCCGAGGTCGCGGCGCGCTACCAGCCGGCCAGCAGGACCGCGGAGATCGGGGGCGACTGGTACGACGCGCTGCTGCTGCCCGACGGCTCGGCCACCCTCACCATCGGTGACATCGCCGGCCACGACCTGGAAGCCGCCACGTCGATGAGCCAGCTGCGCAGCATGCTGCGGGTCATCGCCTACGACCGCTTCCGCAACGCGACCCCGGCCGAGTGCCTGTCCCAGCTCGACCGGGTCGCCGACGGCCTCGCCATCGCGCCCCTGGTCACCGCCGTCCACGCCCATCTGGTCCCGAAGGCCGACGGCGGCTGGCACGCCGCCTGGTCCAATGCCGGCCACCCGCCGCCCCTGCTGCTGCCGGCCGCCGGCCCGCCGCGCTACCTGGAGGGCAGCGGCCCCGACCTGCCGCTGTGTGTCGATCCGTCCCGGACACGTACCAACCGGCACTACGACCTCACCATGGGCGACACGCTGCTCCTCTACACCGACGGCCTGATCGAGGTGCCCGGCACCGACCTCGCCGACGGCATGGCCGACCTCGCCCTGCACGCCGAGGCGGCCAAGGACGCCGGGGTCTCCCTCGCCACCCTCTGCGCCCGGCTGCTGGCCGCCGTCCCCGAGCGCCGCGACGACGCCGCCGTCATCGGCTTCCGCCCGATCGCGCTGGCCCGACCGCTGAGCTGAGCGGGCCGCCGCGGCCGGCCGGCGCGGGCGCCGGTCAGGTCCGGGTCGCCATCACCACCCCCAGCGTGATCATCGTGCAGGCGATCACCGCGTCGAGCACGCGCCAGGAGGCGGGACGGGCGAAGGCGCCGCGCAGCAGCCGCGCGCCGAAGCCGAGGGCGCCGAACCACAGGACACTGCCGCCGGCCGCGCCGAGCCCGAAGGACCAGCGGGCGCCGCCGTAGCCGGTCGCCACCGAGCCCAGCAGCAGGACAGTGTCGAGGTAGACGTGCGGGTTGAGCCAGGTCATCGCGAGGCAGGTGAGGACGGCGGTGCGCAGCGAGCCGCCGGAGCCGTCCCCGCCGCCGTCGAGGGTGGCCGGGTGCAGGGCGCGGCGGGCCGCCAGCAGTCCGTAGCAGATCAGGAAGGCCGCGCCGATCCAGGCGGTCGCGGTCACCGCGGCCGGCCAGCGCTTGACGACGGTGCCGATGCCGCTGATACCCACCGTGATCAAAGCGGCGTCCGAGACCGCGCAGATCGCCACCACGGCCGCCACGTGCTCGCGCCGGATGCCCTGGCGCAGCACGAAGGCGTTCTGGGCGCCGATGGCCACGATGAGCGACAGGCCGGTGCCAAGACCCGCCAAGGCTGCGACAAGAGCGTCAGGCATGCCCTGAGGCTAGGAGCGGCACGGCCATCAGACCAGCTAATGATTCTTACGCAACATCAGCCCAGCTTAGGATGGGGCGCGGGACCTCACCGGGAGAGCCCGCGAGGCGAGGGGGGCCGGTGCGCGATCTGCCGCTGGACCAGGTGCGGACGCTGCTGACCGTGGTGGACGAGGGCACCTTCGAGGCCGCGGCCGGGGCGCTGCGGGTCACGCCCTCCGCGGTCAGCCAGCGGGTCAAGGCCCTGGAGCAGCGCACCGGCCGGGTCCTGCTGCTGCGCACCAAACCAGTGCGGCTCACCGAGTCCGGTGAGATCGTCGTACGGTTCGGCCGGCAGCTGGCCCGGCTGGAGGCGGACGCCGGCGCCGAACTCGGCCTGGACGCGTCGGCCGGCCCGGCCACCTTGCCGATCGCGGTCAACGCCGACTCGCTGGCCACCTGGTTCCTGCCCGCGCTCGCCGAGGTCGCGGCCGACCGCGACATCTGCTTCGACCTGCACCGCGACGACCAGGACCACACCACCCGGCTGCTGCGCGAGGGCCGGGTCATGGCGGCTGTGACCTCCTCGCCGGAACCCGTGCAGGGCTGCTCGGTGCGGGCGCTGGGCACCATGCGCTACCGCGCCATGGCCGCACCGGACTTCGCCGCCCGCCGCCTGTCGGGGGCCCCGCTGCGCGACCTTCTCGCGGGCGCGCCGGTCGTCGTCTTCGACCGCAAGGACGACCTCCAGGGCCGCTTCCTGCGTGATCTGGCCCCGGGCCGCACCCCTGGCCCGGCCCGGCACTACGTCCCCTCCTCCGAGGCCTTCGTCGAGGCGGTCGCCGCCGGGCTCGGCTGGGGCATGATCCCCGATCCGCAGGCCGCCTCCGGCCTGGCCGCCGGCGCCCTGGTCGACCTGGCCGAGGGCCGGCGGGTGGACGTACCGCTGTACTGGCAGCAGTGGAAGCTCGACTCCCCGGCCCTGGCCGCGGTGGCCGGCTCGGTCGCGCGCGCGGCGGCCCGGGCCCTGAAGGCCCCGGACCGCCGCTGACTCACCAGTTGTCTCCAGCGTCATGCTGACGAAGCGTCAGGTGTACGCGTTGAACTCCGCGATGGACCACCACGAACTCGAACTGCCGGTCTGCGTCACCCGGATGTAGCGCGCCGACTGCGCGGTGAACGGCACGGTCACCAGCGGCGCGGTCCCGGTACCGGTCGCCACCGGGGCCGACCAGTTCACCCCGTCCGAGGACAGCGCGACCGAGTACCCGTGGGCGTAGTCACCGGTACTGCCCGCGGAGTCCATGGTGATCTGGCTGATGGAGTGCGCCGCACCCATGTCCACCGTCACCGTCTGGCCGTTGACCATCGGCGTGCCGGTGCTCCAGCGGGTGCCGGTGTCGCCGTCCAGCATGCGGGCCGGGACGTCACCGCCGCCGGTGGCCGAGGCGCTGGCCGTCCAGCCGGTGCGGGACAGCACCGTGTGGGTGCCACCGCCCCCGCCGCCCCCGCCGGCCGCGATGGTGGTGCTGCCGGTCAGCCGGATGTCCCGGGAGGAGGAGCCGACGTACACGGTGTTGGTGCCGGCCGCGTTGGTCCAGCCGTTGTTCCAGTACTGGAAGCTGCGGGCGTTCAGCGTCACCGAAACGTGCTGGGACTGGCCGGGGTTGAGGTTCACCCGCTGGAACCCGCGCAGGCTCTT
>NZ_FMCH01000542.1 GCF_900091855.1 Streptomyces sp. DvalAA-14 | reverse complement strand
GCGCAGGCCGCCCCCGCCGCCGCGGCCACCCACCGCGTGCTGTTCGACAACACCAAGGCCGAGACGGCCGGCAACGCCGACTGGATCATCAGCACCAGCCAGCCGGACCCGCTCGGCCAGGACTCCACCCCCAACTCCGAAACCGACTGGACGGGCGCCCTGTCCTCCTGGGGCGTGACGCTGCAGAAGGCGGGCTACACGCTGAACACCCTGCCGTCGGGCAAGACCATCACCTACGGCACCACCAGCCCCCAGGACCTGAGCAACTTCGACACCTTCGTGCTGACCGAGCCGAACGTGAAGCTCAGCACCGCGGAGAAGACCGCCGTGATGAAGTTCGTGCAGAACGGCGGCGGCCTGTTCCTGATCTCCGACCACAACGGCAGCGACCGCAACAACGACGGCTGCGACTCACCGTGCGTCATGAACGACCTGCTGACCAACAACGGCGTCGACAACACCGACCCGTTCGGCTTCTCGGTCGACCTGGTCGACATCAGCACCGACAACCCCCGTGCCATCAGCAGCAGTTCGGACCCGGTCCTGCACGGACCGTTCGGCACCGTCACCGGCAGCATCCTGCGGGACGGCACCACCTTCACCCTCAAGCCCAACGACAACCCGAACGTCAAGGGCCTGCTCTACCACACCGGCAGCTCGGGCAACTCCGGCGCCTTCTTCGTCACCAGCACCTTCGGCAGCGGCCGGGTGGCGATCTGGGGCGACAGCTCACCGGTCGACGACGGCACCGGCCAGTCCGGCAACACCTTGTACGACGGCTGGAACGACCCGGCGGGCACCGACGCGGCGCTCGCTCTGAACGCCACCGCCTGGCTGGCCGGCAGCGGCAGCTCCGGCGGTACGACCACGGGTGGGACGACCACGGGTGGGACCACCACCGGCGGCACCACCACCGGGGGAACGACGACCGGGGGAACGACCACCGGCGGCACCACGACCGGCGGCGGGGGCGGCAGCTGCTCCTCGCAGCAGCTGCTGGCCAACCCCGGCTTCGAGTCCGGCACTTCGTCCTGGTCCGCCACCAGCGGCGTGATCAGCAACTCCACCAAGGAAGCGGCGCACAGCGGTTCCTACAAGGCCTGGCTGGACGGCTACGGCACCGCCACCACCAACACGCTGTCCCAGTCGGTCGCCATCCCGGCCGGCTGCTCGGCGAACCTGAGCTTCTGGCTGCACATCGACACCGCCGAGACCGGCTCGACCGCCTACGACACCCTCAAGGCGCAGGTGCTCAACTCCTCCGGCACGGTGCTGTCCACGCTGGCCACGTACTCCAACGCCGATGCCGCCTCCGGCTACACGCAGCGGAGTTTCAACCTGAGCGCGTACGCCGGCCAGTCGGTGACGATCAAGTTCACCGGGGTGGAGGGCTCCAAGCTGCAGACGTCGTTCGTGGTGGACGACACCGCCCTCAACGTCAGCTGAACCAGGCGCGATCCGGCCCGGCCTCAGGCCGGGCCGGCTGACGGACCGTCGGCCGCGGGGCCGAACTCGCACCACACGGCCTTGCCGTCGCCCCGCGGCTCGACACCCCAGCTCGACGCCATCGCGTCGATCATCAGCAGCCCGCGGCCCGAGGTGGCCGCCTCGCCGGGCGACCGGCGGCGCGGCCACTGGCTGGAGCGGTCCTGCACCGACAGCCGTACCCGGCGGACCGGCTCGGGCAGCACCTCCAACGTGAGCACCGCGCCGCCCTCGGTGTGCAGCAGGACGTTCACCAGCAGCTCGCCGGCCGCGAGTTCGACGTCGTCGGCGATCTCGGACAGACCCCACTCGGCCAGGGCGCGCCGCAGCGCGCCGCGGGCCTCGGCCAGCCCCTGCGGGTCGGCCTGGTGGACGTACTGGTGGAAGCGCGGGGCGCCCGCGGTGCCCCGGTCGGGAGTCCGGCGCAGGAGCAGCAGCGCCACGTCGTCGTCGGAACCCCAGCGCTCCCACAGGTGGTCCGCGATGTAGTCGGCCAACTCCTCGACAGGCTGCGGCCCGTGGTGCACCGCCTCGGCGAGCGCCGCCATGCCCACGCCGATGTCCACCCCGCGCTCCTCGACCAGGCCGTCGGTGCAGAACGCCAGCGTCTCGCCGGGGACCAGGTCCAGCCGGGTCTCCGGGAAGTCCTGCGTGCCCAGCTGGGTGGCCAGGCCCAGTGGCAGGCCGCCGCGGACATGCGGCCACCCGGTGCGGCCGTCGGTGCGCCGGATCAGCGGGCCGAGGTGCCCGGCGCGGGCCACCCGTACGGTGCCGGTGTCCAGGTCGAGTTCGGCGTAACCGCAGGTCGCGAAGCGCTCCGTGTCGAGTTCGGCGAGGAATCGGGAGGCGCGGGCGAGCACGGTGGAGGGCGGGTGGCCCTCGGCGGCGTACGCCCGCAGCGCGATCCGCAACTGGCCCATGACGGCGGCGGCGTGCGTGTCGTGGCCCTGGACGTCGCCCACCACCAGGCCGACCCGGTTCTGCGGCAGCCCGACGACGTCGTACCAGTCGCCGCCGACCTCCCGGCCCCGCCGGGCGGCGTGGTAGCGCACCGCGATCTCGACGCTGCCGAACCGGGGGATGTGCCGGGGCAGCATCGACTCCTGGAGCCCGGTGGCGAACTCCCGCTCCTGGTCGAAGAGGACGGCCCGCTGCAGCGACTGGGCGAGGATGCCGGCCAGCGCGCCGTCGAGTTCGCGGTCCTCCCGGCTGAACGCCCTGCGCCCCCGGTAGAACAGCGCCAGCCCGCCGATGGACCGGGCCTGCGCGATCAGCGGCAGGAAGGCGGCAGACTCCATGCCGAGCCGGTCGGGCGACGGACCCAGCGGGGGGAAGCGCTCTCCCAGGTCGGCCAGGCCGGTGGCGTAGCGCGGCCGCTGGGTCAGCACCGCCTCGTCGAGCGGCAGTGCCGTGTCCAGGCGGCGGGGCGGGAGGTCCTCCAGGCCCAGACCGGTCAGGGCCTCACCGCAGACCGCGACGTAGCGCAGAGTGCCGCCCTCGACCAGGCCGAGGGCGAGTCCGTCCGCGCCGAACCGCTCCAGCGCGCCCTCACCGGTCAGCACCGCGGTGACGTCCTCCACGGTGACCGCCTCCGACAGCGCCTCCGTGGTGCGCCGGACGATGGAGGGCACGTGCAACTGCTCCAGACCGGCGGCGGGCTCGCCGGCCGCGGGCGCCTCCTCCAGTTCCTCGGTGGCGTCCCGGACGATGCCGACGATCCGGTAGGCGTTGCCCCGCTCGTCCCGCAGGACGGTGCCCTGGGTGTGCGTCCACTGCATGGCGCCGTCGTGCCGGACGACCTGGAAGTAGCCGCCGTAGCTGCGCCAGCCCTCCTGGAGCGCCTCGCGCAGCTCCTTGTCCAGCCGGGCGCGCTCCTGCGGGGTGACCCGCAGCGCCAGCGTCTCCGGGCGCCGGTCGAACTCCTCGGGATCCAGGTCGAAGACGTCGAGGCCGGCCGGGTCGAGCTCGAAGACGCCCCGTTCGAGGTCCCAGTCGAAACTTCCCACCCCATTGAGGGCCAGCCGCTCCTCCGGACCGATCCGCGGCGTGGCCGTCTCGCGGCCCGGAGTGGAACGGGCCGCGCGGGGGTCGTAGGGGCCGGGATCCGGCCGGTTACGAGGTGCCATGCGCGTGCTCCGGGGTCGGATCTGCGGTCATGGGCAGGTGCGCGCCGCAACCATCAGGCCCATTATCTACCCGATGCCTCGATTGTTGTGGTTCGGCAGGTGATCCGCCGCGGTTCGGGCCGGCCGCGGTCACCGGCGGAGTCACCGCCGGAGTCACCGCCGGAGTCACAGTCGGCGGGTCCGGCGGCGGGTCCGGCGGCCGATCACGTAGAGGCCGGCCGCCCCGGCCAGGGCCCCGCCGGCGATGATCGCGACGGTGTTCGGGGCGCCGATGCCACCGCCGAGGCCGGTCCGGGCCGGCCCGGCGGGCGCGGACGGGGCGCGGGACGTGCCGTCGCCGATCATCAGCGGGGTGGTGCCCTTCTCGGCCCCGCACTGGAAGGCGACGTCGTACCGGGCGCCGGGTTTGGCGCTGTCGCCCACCCGGACGGTGGCGGACCGGCCGCGGCCTTCGCCCCCGCGCAGGGTGACGTCGTGGAAGAGGGCCGGCGCGGACACCGTCACCGCAGAGGGGCAGCCGGCCGCCCGGACCGTCACACGGCCGCCGGGGGCGACCGTCTCCGGGCTGACGCTGAAACTCAAGGACGTGAAGGAGGGCAGCGCGGAAGCAGCGGAGAAGGAAGCGGAAGAGGCCGCGGCGACGGCGGCGGCGGGGACGGCACTCGGGAGGGATGCGGCGTCGCCCACGGCGAGCGCGGTCGGGGCGGCGAGGGCCACGACGGAACCGGCGAGCAGCAGGGCGGCGGTCGTACGTCCAGGACGCATGGGGCTTCTCCGGTGCCGGGGGCGGTCCGGTGACCGTCCATGGGGTGGACCGGCACTGATTCGCATCAAAGGCGGGGGTGGTACGGCTTGCTCGCGCGCGGTTGGTTCGGCCGGGCGCCGCCGGGCCGCCCGGCAGCCGGTCCGAACCGTCAACTCGCCCCGCCGCCACGCCCATCGCCGGCGGGGACGCGGCCGGCTGACTCCCCGCACCCGGTCGGCCCGTTCAGGTGACGCGGCAGCCTTGGCGGAGGTGACCGCGGTGACGCGGCGTACGGGGCCGGAAGCGGTGGGCGGCCGTCCGGCTCGGGGACGGCGGCCCGGGTGCGGCGGGGCGGGAGCGGCGGGGCGGGAGCGGCGGGGGGCGGGTCGTGAATTCGGGCCCGGGACAACAAAGAGGTCATTTCGACGGGGTTCTCGGGCATGGGTACGCACAGAGGGGGTACGCGTGGTGTCCACAGGGGACGACCCGCGTTCCCGTCCGAACACCGGGAGTGTCCAATGACCCAGCCCAACCCCGACCCGTTCCCCGTGCCGACGCCTCCGGTGCGTCCCGGGGACCCGGCGCCGGGGCCCGATCCCGTTCCCGCACCCAGCCCGCGCCCCGTTCCGGGCCCGGCCCCCGACCCGCTGCCTCCGACACCGGGTCCCGAGCCGACGCCGCCCGCCCCGGGCCCGGACCCGGTTCCGCCGACGCCGGGGCCCAACCCGATACCGCCTCCTCCGCCGCTCTACTGAGCCCCCGGCTGATCGAGCGCGCCCCACCCGCGCGCCGATAGCCCCCCAACGAACCCGTGCCCGGCCGGGCGGCAGGCCCGGACCGGGGCACGGGCGGCGGATGAGCCCGCGGCCGAGCGGCAGGAGGACAGACACGCTCCGTCGCTCAGCGGCTCAGCGGCTCAGCGGCTCAGCGGCTCAGCGGGCGCATGATGTGACCTCGTTCGTCAATTACCTTTCACTTCGATAATCGTAAATACGCTCGGCCATTCATCCCTCAGGTCGCGGGTCCGCGCCCGTCCGGCCCACACCGCGGCCCAAACCCGCAGGCAGGACCGCCTTTCGCTGGCCGGCCCCGACCGTCCCCGCCACCGCGTGCGCCCGCGCACCAGGCGCATGACCTGCTCGGAATCCACCACCATGGTGCCCGGAATCATTGATTCCGATCTGCGGACGACATGGGGAGGAAGGCAGCCGCCGACGGCTGCCTTCCAGGAAAGGACGTGCATGGACGGTCATAGGAGCGGCGGTCTGCGCGCCCATCGGCGGGCGGCGGGATCGCCGGCCGGCGGGGCGGCTGCCGGCAGTCCGTGTGAGCTGCTGCTCGAGGGGGCGTGACCGCCCGGTGAAGCGGATTTTGGTGCTGGGCGGGAGCGGATTCCTCGGCTCGGCGGTACGGGCCCGGCTGACCGGCCCGGATTTGCCCGGCCGGACGGACCGGGACCTGGGCGGCTGGACCGGTTCCGCCGGTCGGATCAGTCCGGTTCTCGGTGGTGGGGAGCACGTCCGGATACTCCGGGGAGAGCGCTCTCCCGGATCCGATCTGACCGTGGACCTCGCGGTGGCGACGGTGGACTCCCTCGCCCGGGGGCTTGAGACGCTGGCCCCCGATGTGGTGGTCAACTGCGCCGGAGCCCTCGCCGGGCCGGCCAGCGAGCTGTGCGCGGTCAACGCCCGCGGCCCGGCCGTGCTGGCGGAGGCGATGGCGCTCGCGGCGCCCTGGGCCCGGCTGGTCCATCTCGGCTCGGCGGCGGAGTACGGCTCGGCGCAGGCCGGGTCGGCGCTCTCCGAGAGAGCCGCGACCCGGCCCACCGGGGTCTACGGGGCAGCGAAACTGGCCGGGACGCTCGCCGTCTGCGGCTCCGGTCTCGACGCGGTGGTGCTGCGGGTGTTCAACCCGGTGGGCGCCGGCGCGCCCGCTGCCGGCCTGCCCGGCCGGCTGGCCGCCGCCTTCCGCGCCGCGCCGCCGCACGGCACGGTGCGGACCGGCAGCCTCGCGGCGTACCGCGATTTCGTGGACGTGCGCGATGTGGCGGAGGCGGTGGTCCTGGCCGCCACCGTGCCGGGTCCGCTCCCCCCGGTCCTCAACATCGGCTCCGGCCGCGCCGTCCGGGCCCGCACGCTCGCCGAGGCGCTCGCGGTGATCGCCGCGTTCACCGGCCGTATCGAGGAGTCGGGCGGCGGCGCCGGCCGCCCGGTCGGCGCCGACTGGCAGCAGGCCGACATCGCCCTGGCCACCCAGACGCTCGGCTGGCGCCCGGCCCGCACCCTGCGCGACGCGCTCACCGCACTGTGGCGGGCGACAGCCCCGGAACAGCACCGTGAACTCGCGCTGCGCAGCATCTCCACCGGGCCCGGCCCCGGAAGCGGCCCGCGGGCGCTGTCCGCCGTCTTCGGCCGACCGGTCGCCCCCGTCGCACGCACCCGGCCCTGACCCACCACGGCGCCGACCCCCCGGTCGGCGCCAACCGGCACCGGGCCGACCGGCCTCGGCTGGCCGGACACCCGGCTGGCACCCGCAGCACCCCGCGACCACTGCACTCCGGCTGGCGACAGCCCCCGAACCCTCACCACGCAGCCGCGCAGGCCGGCTTCGGCCGGCCCATCGCAGCAACGGCCCGCACCCGGCCGCGACCTGCGGCGGGACCGGGCAGGGGCTGGCCGCAGAGCGTTGTCCGCGCGAAGGGCGCGGCCCCAGCGTCCGGCGTTCCCGCCACGAACTTCGGCGCGGGGGCGCCTGTCAGCGGCGGCTCCTGGACGGTCCCGGCAGCGCAGGCGGGGTCCTCCCCGGAGGCCAGGTGATGCGGTGGACGGGCCCGGTCCGCGGTCGGCGCCGCGCGCTTCCGCGCGGGTGGGCTCAGATCAGGCGCCAGAGGTGGTCCGCGGTTCCGTTGTCGGGCCATTGGGTGACCTGCGCCCCGTCGGCCTGGGACATGCCGTCCACGGCGAGCAGCTTGCCGGAGCGGACGTTGACGATCTTCGACCAGCCGTCGCCGTTGTCGACGAACCGCCAGACGTGGTCGGGGGTGCCGTTGTCCTGGTACTGCTGCACGTGGGCGCCGTCGTCCAGGCTCTGGTCGTGGACGGCCAGCACCTTGCCGCTGTTGCGGTTGGCGATCCGGACCGTGCCGTCGCCGTTGTCGATCAGGGTCCATACGTGGTCGGCGGTGCCGTTGTCGGTGTACTGGGTGACCTCGGCGGTGTCGGCCAGCGACATGCCCGAAACCGCCAGCACCTTGCCGGAGTTGCGGTTCTGGACGCGGTGCCAGCTCACCGTGGAGGCGGCCGGGGACAGCAGCAGTGCGAACATCCCGCCGACCACCGGCCGGGCGGCGAAGCCCTGCTGCGCGGCACTGGCGACGACGTACCAGTCGGTGAACGGCACCCGCTGGGCTGTGCTGTTGGCGAAGTTGTAAACGCCGTCGACCAGGATGTTCCGGGTGGCCGGCCGGTCGGCGAGCCAGGCCGCCGTCCACAACTCCCAGTCGCCCTTGGTGTAGGCGTTGCGCGGGTCGAGTTGGACGCCGTATGTGCCGGCGTGCGCGGCGTACCAGGCGGCTTCGCGGGCGGCGGTGCCGGTGGGGAGAAGGTCGAGGCCGAGCAGCCGGTCGGGGAAGCCGTTGTACTTCAGGCTCCAGGTGCCGTCCTGGTCGTAGGCGAGTTTGAGGTGGGCGCCGGAGGAGTCCTCGGCCAGTGAGGTCCACTGGCTGACGTAGCCGCGGGCCAGCGCGCTGTAGTGGGCGGCGTCGGCGGTGTTCGCGGCGGCGGTGGCGACGACGGCCATCGCGCCGATGCCGATGATGCCCTTGAGCGCGAGGTTGGCGCTGTGGGCGATGAAGCCGGTGAAGTCGTCGGTCTGGTTCTGGAAGCCGGGGTCGAGCGCGTTGGCCGCTAGGTATTCGGCCCATTGGCGCAGGATCGGGTAGTGGGTGCGGGCGAAGGCCGCGGCATCGGCGGCGGGCAGTCGCTGGATGACGGCGGCGGCCATGATGAGCATGTTGGCGGACTCCTCGACCGGCATGTCCTCCTCGTTGCCGTCGTTGTGCCCGGTGGCGTCGGGGTAGCCGGAGCCGAGGTCGTGCTCGGCGAACTCCTTCGGCCAGCCGCCGTGTTCGGCGTAGTCCAGCAGGGGTTCGAGCAGCAGCCGCAGATAGGCCGGCGAGAGGTACAGGTAGGCGGGGAAGGCCGGGTAGGTGACGTCGACGGTGGACATGTTGCCGTCGGAGGAGATCTCCTTGAGGAAGGCCCAGGGACTGCCGGCCCGGTCGACGAGTTCGGTGCCGGCCACCGCCTGGCGCAGGGCGAGGGCGCACACGGCCGCGTAGTGCTCGCCGGTGCTGCCGCCGCCGGCCGCGGTCGCCGCGGCGTCGTGGACCTGCTGGTCGAGTGCGGTGGCGGCGGCGAGCGCGGCGGCGTGGTCGGCGTCGAACCAGGCGAGCATGTCCGTCCACGCGGCCCAGTAGTGGGTCCACCAGGGCTGGAGTTGCGCGCCGAGGTAGCTGACGGCGGGGGTCCGGACGTGTCCGAGGGTGACGGTGAACTCGGCTGAGGGCGCGCCGGGGTTGACGGTGCCGAAGTCGCGGTTGAGGCCCAGGACGGGCCAGCGGTCGTTGATGGCGCGGGGCTGGGCGCTGTCGACGGTGCCGGCCAGCCGGCCGCCGCCGGCCGAGGCGGCACGGACCACGGTGTCCTGGCCGATCTGCCAGGTCAGCCCGGTGCCGGTGGGTGCGGCGAGGACGAGCCGGCCCCACGATGCCTGGTCGCCGCTCTCCTGGAGGACGCCGGGGCCGGCCGGCTGGGCGCTGAGCACGGTCAGGGACCCGGCCTGCTGCTGCGCCCAGGTGATGGGTGTCGAGGTGTCGCCGTGCACCCATTCGCCGGACGCGTCGAGGTGTATGTCCACCGCGTGGGCGCGGCCGTCGTTGCTCGCGGCCTGCACGGTGACGTAGCTGAGCGGCACGCTCTGGCGTTGGAGATCGCCGAGGTCGACCGGCGAGAGAAGGTGACGGTGAGGGTGACGCCGCCGCCGCTGAGCGTGAAGATCGAGCGAGTGGGGTGAGTTGCAGCGAGAGTTGCTGCATGGGGGTGGAGGGGTCCGGGGCCCGGCGGCACGGAGGGGCGCCGGCGAAGACGTAGGCGGCGCCGTCGATCCGGGCCAGGCCGCACAGGGCGGTGATGTGGCCGTTCCAGAAGGTGGACCAGGTCCCGG
>NZ_FMCH01000519.1 GCF_900091855.1 Streptomyces sp. DvalAA-14 | reverse complement strand
TTCGGTGACGAGGTGACCCGGGTGGCCCGCGAGGTGGGCACCGAGGGCCGCCTGGGCGGTCAGGCGCGGGTGCCGGACGTCTCCGGTATCTGGAAGGACCTCACCGAGTCGGTGAACCTGATGGCCAACAACCTCACCTCGCAGGTGCGCAACATCGCGCAGGTCGCCACCGCGGTGACCCGCGGTGATCTGAACCTGCGGATCGACGTGGACGCGGCCGGCGAGATCCTGGAACTGCAGGACTACATCAACACGATGATCGTCCGGCTGCGCGAGACCACGCTGGCCAACAAGGAGCAGGACTGGCTCAAGGGCAACCTGGCCAGGATCTCCGGCCTGATGCAGGGCCGCCGCGATCTCGGCGACGTGGCCGCGCTGATCATGAGCGAGCTGACCCCGGTGGTCTCCGCGCAGCACGGCGCCTTCTTCCTGGCCGAGGACACCACCGAGGTCGGCGAGGAGTACGAGCTGCACCTGATCGGCAGCTACGGCTTCTCCCGCCGCACCCGGTCCACGGTGTTCCTGCCCGGCGAGGGGCTGATCGGGCAGGCCGCCGTGGAGAAGCGCAGCATCCTGATCGAGCATGTGCCGCCGGGCTACCTGAAGATCACTTCGGGGCTGGGCGAAGCGCCGCCGTCCCATGTGATCGTGCTGCCGGTGCTGTTCGAGGGCCGGGTGCTGGGGGTGATCGAGCTGGCCGCCTTCCAGCCGTTCACCCAGATCCAGAAGGACTTCCTCGACCAGATCACCGACATCATCGCGATCAGCGTCAACACCATCTCGGTCAACACCAAGACCGAGGGGCTGCTCAAGCAGTCCCAGGAGCTGACCGAGCAGTTGCAGGAGCGCTCGGCCGAACTGGAGAGCAGGCAGCGCGCGCTGGAGATGTCCAACGCCGAACTGGAGGACAAGGCCGAGCTGCTGGCCCGGCAGAACCGCGACATCGAGGTGAAGAACACCGAGATCGAGGAGGCCCGGCAGGTCCTGGAGGAGCGCGCCGAGCAGTTGGCGGTCTCGATGCGCTACAAGTCGGAGTTCCTGGCCAATATGTCGCACGAGCTGCGCACCCCGCTCAACTCGCTGCTGATCCTGGCCAAGCTGCTGGCCGACAACGCCGACGGCAACCTGTCGCCGAAGCAGGTCGAGTTCTCGCAGACCATTCACGGCGCCGGCTCCGACCTGCTCCAGCTGATCAACGACATCCTGGACCTGTCCAAGGTCGAGGCGGGCAAGATGGACGTCTCGCCGACCCGGATCGCGCTGGTGCAGCTCGTCGACTACGTGGAGGCCACCTTCCGGCCGCTGACGGCGGAGAAGGGCCTGGACTTCTCGGTCCGGGTCTCGCCGGAGCTGCCGGTGACGTTGCACACCGACGAACAGCGGCTGCTCCAGGTGCTGCGCAACCTGCTGTCCAACGCGGTGAAGTTCACCGACAGCGGCTCGGTGGAGCTGGTGATCCGCCCGGCGGGATCCGAGGTGCCGCAGTCCATCCGCGAGCAGCTGCTGGAGGCCGGCACCCTGCGGGAGCCCGACCAGCCGCTGATCGCGTTCTCGGTGACCGACACCGGCATCGGTATCGCGGCCGGCAAGATGCGGGTCATCTTCGAGGCGTTCAAGCAGGCCGACGGCACCACCAGCCGCAAGTACGGCGGTACGGGCCTGGGGCTGTCGATCAGCCGCGAGATCGCCCGGCTGCTCGGCGGGGAGATCCACGCCGACAGCCAGCCGGGACGCGGATCGACGTTCACGCTGTACCTGCCGCTGAGCCTCGGCGAGGTGCCCCCGGCGCTGCCGCAGCTGTCGGTCGGCGGCGGCTACGGCGCGGAGAGCGAGCAGGGCGCGCAAGGGCGTACCCGCAGCCCCGGCAGCAGCCTGGCCCGGCTGCGCCGACGCTCCGCGGTGCCCCCGGCCCCGCACTCCGCCAACTGCGGCCACCCGAACGGCCAGGGCAACGGCCAGAACCACGGCCAGGGCAGCGGGCAGTCCGTCGGTCAGGGCAACGGCCACGGCAACGGGCCGGGCAACGGCCAGCCGGGCGGTCAGGGAGGCGGCCAGGGCGGGCACGGCAGCGGCCCGGGCAGCGTGCACGGATACGGACAGGCCCGGATCGGCCAGCCCGAGCAGTGGCCGGACGAGTCGCAAGGGGACGCCTTCGCCGGCTTCACCGGCAGCTTCAGCGGCGAGAAGGTGCTGATCGTCGACGACGACATCCGCAATGTCTTCGCGCTGACCAGCGTGCTGGAGCAGTACGGGCTGACGGTGCTCTACGCCGAGAACGGCCGGGAGGGCATCGAGGTCCTGGAGCAGTACGACGACATCGCCGTGGTGCTGATGGACATCATGATGCCGGAGATGGACGGCTACGCGACCACGACGGCGATCCGGAAGATGCCGCAGTTCGCCGGCCTGCCGATCATCGCGCTCACCGCGAAGGCGATGAAGGGCGACCGGGAGAAGGCCATCGACTCAGGAGCGTCGGATTATGTGACGAAGCCGGTGGACACCGACCATCTGCTCACGCTCATGGAACAGTGGATGCACGCCCGTTGAGCGGCGCGGCACGGGGAGGCGTATCTTTTGCCGACCCGTGTGTCGGATGAGGTGTGAGAGCGTTGGAATCGGGGAACCTTCTGGTCTCCGCCTACGTTTCCGGTGCGTGTTGAGTGACCTGGCGGTGACAGGGTGTGGCGAACGGCGGGGTGCGGCTACCATGACCGGCACAAGGACGGGCGGCATGACGGAGCTGTCCCCGGGGGCGGCGACCGGCACAGGGCCGGGGCGAGGAGGGCGGGCCATGGTGCAGAAGGCCAAGATCCTCCTGGTCGATGACCGGCCGGAGAATCTGCTGGCGCTGGAGGCGATCCTCTCGGCGCTCGATCAGACACTGGTGCGGGCATCGTCCGGGGAGGAAGCACTCAAAGCGCTGTTGACCGACGACTTCGCGGTGATCCTGCTCGATGTGCAGATGCCCGGCATGGACGGATTCGAGACCGCGGCGCACATCAAACGGCGGGAGCGGACCCGGGACATCCCGATCATCTTCCTGACCGCGATCAACCACGGCCCGCACCACACCTTCCGCGGTTACGCGGCCGGCGCGGTCGACTACATCTCCAAGCCGTTCGACCCGTGGGTGCTGCGCGCCAAGGTGTCGGTGTTCGTCGACCTCTACATGAAGAACTGCCAGCTGCGCGAGCAGGCGGCGCTGCTGCGGCTCCAGTTGGAGCAGGGCCTGCCGGCCGGCGCCGGAACCAACGGCGGCGGCCGGGAGTCGGTGGGGATCATCGCGGAGCTGTCGGCCCGGCTGGCCGCCGTCGAGGAACAGGCCGAAGCGCTCGGCAAGCAGCTCAACGAATCCGGCGACGGGGCGGCGGTGGCGACCGCCGCGCACCTGGAGCGCAAACTCACCGGACTGCGCCGGGCACTGGACGCACTGGAGCCCGGCACCGGCAGCGGCGTCGTCAAGCAGCAGAACTCGGACTGAGCCGGATCGGCGGCGGACCGCTCCGGACACGGTCGAGGCAAGCAGGGCGGAGCCGGACGGACCGTCGGGCCGAGCGGGACCGAGCCGGACGGGCCGTCAGGCCGAGCGCGCCGACCTGGGGGGCGGGCTGACCGGCCGGCAGGTCGGCGGCCGGACCGCCCGAGAACGTCCGATGACGTCCCGTCACCCGGGCGGCGACCGACGGTGATCCGCCCACCATGGGACCACCATGCGGCCGCTGTCCGGCCGCCGTCCGGCCGCCGTCCGATCAGCGCGGCATCCGACACGGACGGGCGTATCCACAGGCAGGCGTGTCGGCCGGTCAAAGGGCGGTAACCTCGGCACCATGGCCTCCCGTACGTCCGGCACCGCCAAGAAAGCCCCGGCGAAGCCTGCGGCGAAGAAGACCGCGGCCAAGAAACCCGCGGCGAAGAGCGCTCCCGCCAAGGCGCCCGCCAAGAAGGCGGCCGCGGCGGTCAGACCCGCGCCCCGCCCCGCCCCGTCAGCGACCAACCCCCTCTACCGCATGGTGCGCGCCATATGGCTCGGCCTGGCGCACAGTGTCGGCGCGATCTTCCGCGGCATAGGGCGCGGTGCCCGCGGCCTGGACCCGGCGCACCGCAAGGACGGCCTGGCGCTGCTGCTGATCGGTCTGACCCTGGTCGTCGCCGCCGGCACCTGGTCCAATCTGCAGGGCCCGGTCGGCGAGTTGGTGAAAATGCTGGTCACCGGCGCTTTCGGCCGCCTCGACCTGCTGGTGCCCTTCCTGCTCGGCGCGATCGCCGTCCGGCTGATGCGCCATCCGGAGCAGGCCGAGGCCAACGGCCGGATCGTGATCGGCCTGTCCGCGCTGGTGATCGGCCTGCTCGGCCTGATCCACATCGCGTGCGGCTCCCCGGGCCGCGACCAGGGCGCCCAGGCCCTGCGGGACGCCGGCGGCCTGATCGGCTGGGCCACCGCGTCCCCCTTCCTCTACACGGTGGGCGCCCCGCTGGCCGTGCCGCTGCTGCTGCTCTTCACCCTCTTCGGACTGCTGGTGGTCACCGCCACCCCGGTCAACGCCATCCCGCAGCGGCTGCGGTACGCCGGCACCAAACTCGGCCTGTACGCGGCGCCGCCGGACCCGGACGCCGTACCGCTGGAGGACTTCTTCGAAGACGAGGAGCCGCCCGCCCCCGAGGACGACTCGCCGGTGCGCCGACTGCCGCTGCGCTTCACCA
Source organism: Streptomyces sp. DvalAA-14 (assembly GCF_900091855.1). GTDB lineage: Bacteria > Actinomycetota > Actinomycetes > Streptomycetales > Streptomycetaceae > Actinacidiphila. The sequence goes on along the minus strand of NZ_FMCH01000519.1, from coordinate 56 downwards.
AGCAGCCGCGGGACGCGGACGCCGGCCCGTACGACGTGGACCTCGACGGCCCGCTC
>NZ_FMCH01000523.1 GCF_900091855.1 Streptomyces sp. DvalAA-14 | reverse complement strand
ACTGATCCGCTCCATCGTGCGCGGGTACACCGACGCCAAGCTGACCGCCTACCTCAACTGGCCGCTCATCGCCGCGATCTACCCCAACCTGCCTTACAGCACCGTGGGCCTGCTCACCGCGCCTTCGCCCTGGTCGGGGGCGTACTCCGTGGGGGAGGACACCTGGGCGACCGCGCAGGTCACCCAATTCGCCCAGCCCGGCTGGAAGTTCATCGACTCCGCCTCGGGCTACCTCGGCGGCTCCGAGTCCAACGGCGCCTACATCACGCTCAAGTCCCCGAACGGCAGCGACTACTCCACCGTGCTGGAGACCACCACCGCAACCGCCGCGCAGACGGTGAACCTGCACGTCCAGGGCGGCCTGTCCACCGGCACCGCCCACGTGTGGGCGACCCGGGTGAACTCTCCCAGCGCGGCGACGGACTTCGTCCACACCCAGGACGTCACCCCTGCGGGCGGCTCCTACTCCCTGACACTTCAGCCTGGTTACGTATACACGGTGACCACCACCACCGGGCAGGGCAAGGGAACAGCGACCGGTCCTGCCGGGCACGCGCTCGCCCTGCCCTACAGCGACAACTTCGACGGCTACTCGTCGGGTTCGGAGGCGACGTACCTGTCCGACATGCAGGGCGCCTTCGAGGCCCAGCCGTGCTCGGGCCGCTCCGGTCAGTGCCTCCAGCAGATGGCACCGGTCAAGCCGATCGAGTGGCAGGACGACTCCGACACCTATTCGCTGATCGGTGACACCACGTGGTCCAACTACACCGTCAGCTCCGACGTGTACCTGCGCAGCGCCGGCACCACGGAGCTGCTGGGACGGGCCAACACCCAGCAGCGACCGCAGTCGCACATGAACGCGTACTACTTCCGCATCCGGGACACCGGACAGTGGTGGATCGAGAAGATGTACACCGACGGGTCGAACCACACGCTGGCCACCGGGACGACGACCGCGCTGGGCACGCAGACGTGGCACAACCTGTCCTTCACTTTCCAGGGCACGACGATCAGCGCCAAGGTGGACGGCAAGCAGATCGGATCGGTGACCGACTCCTCGTTCCTGTCCGGGCAGGCGGGGCTGGGCATCCAGGGCTACCGCACCGACCAGTTCGACAACCTGTCGATCACGCCGGGCACCGGCACCGCGCAGCCGCCGACCGGTCCCATCTCCTCGGGTCTGAACGGCACGAAGTGCCTGGACGACTACACCGGTTCGTCGGCCAACGGCACCAAGGCCGACATATGGGACTGCAACAACACCCCGGCCCAGAACTGGACCTACAGCAACGGCAGTCTCCAGGCGTCGGGTAAGTGCTTGGACATCACCGGCGGGGGCAGCACGGCCAACGGCACGCTCGTCGAGCTGTGGGACTGCAACGGCGGGGCCAACCAGCAGTGGCAGATCACCGGCGGCACGCTGGTCAACCCCGCCTCGGGACGGTGCCTCGACATCCCCGGTTTCGACACCGACAACGGCACCCAGCTCGACATCTGGGACTGCAACGGCGGCAGCAACCAGCAATGGAAGCTGCCCGGCAGCTGAGCGGTCCTCCTCCTACCCCGGCCCGGGCGGGTGCCCTGCCCGCACCCGCCCCGGCCGGGCACCACATGGCGGCCGAGCCCGCCGCGGGCGGCCCTCCGGCCCCGCGCATCTGCCGACGGCCCCCGACGCCCTGTCTGACAACGCCGCGCAGTACTGGTCGGTGCAGTCCGACAGCAGCCTGCGCGTCCTGGGAAGCTGCCTGGACGCCACCGGTGGCAACTCCGCCGACGGCACCCCGCTGGAGATCTGGGACTGCGACAACGGCGCCAACCAGCAATGGAACCTCCCCGGCTGACGCGCTGCCCGGGACGCCGACGGCCGGCCGGTCCGCCGGCCGCCGACGCCACCTGCCCGGGCGCCAGCCGCCCTCACACCCCGCAAGCCCGACGGACGACATTCCTGTATCCCCCCACGAAGTGGAAGTCGACATGAACGCGAACACTCTGAAGAGATGGCTGCTCCGGTCGGTGGTCCCGCTCCTGGGCCTGCTGCTGGTGGTGGCTTCGAACACCATCGGCGGCGCCCGGGCGGCTTCGACGCCGGCTTCCAACAGCATCGCCGTCCTCATGAAGTCCTACGACGCGAACAGCGGCCGGATCGACGCCGGCGGTTGGTGGACCTCGGCGGTGTCGCTGAGCACCCTGATGACCTACGAGCAGACCACCGGCGACCGGAGTTACGACTACGCCATCACCGGCGCGTACGCCAAGAACAGCAACTTCACCAACGACTACATCGACGACACCGGCTGGTGGGCCCTGGCGTGGCTCCAGGCCTACGACCTCACCGGCAACACCGACTACCTGAACATGGCCAAGACCACCACCAACTACATGCACAACTACTGGGACAGCGCCTGTGGCGGCGGCGTCTACTGGAGCACCGCCAAGCAGTACAAGGCCTCCATCGCCAATGAACTCTTCCTCGCCGCCAGTGCCGGACTGCACAACCGCATCCCGGGCGACACCACCTACGGCGGCTGGGCGACCAGCGAATGGAACTGGTTCAAGAACTCGGGCCTGATCAACGGCAACCTCGTCCGCGACGGCATCAACGTCTCCGGCTGCACCTTCAACACCGCGAACTACACCTACAACCAGGGCGTCATCCTCCAGGGCCTCATCGAGCAGTCCCGCGCCACCGGCGACACCTCCCTGCTGACCACGGCCGAGTCGATCGCCACCGCGGCCACCCAGCGGTTCAACAAGAACGGCGTGCTGTACGAGGGCTGCGAACCCAACTGCACGGGGGACGGGCAGGCATTCAAGGGCATCTTCGCCCGCTACCTGCGAGCCCTGGCCACCGCGGCCAGGACCACCCAATACGACTCCTTCCTCACCACGACCGCCAACTCGATCATCACCAACGACACCAGCAGCTCCGGCCAGCAGGGCAACTCCTTCGTCGGCCCGTTCGCCCAGTGGACCCCCACCAGCCAGGCCAGCGCAGCAGCCGCGCTCGTCGCCGCGCAGGGAAGCGGCACAGAGTCCACAACCGGCGTCCTGCGCGGACAGGAGTCCTCCCGGTGCGTGGACGTCCCCAACGCCGCTCAGACCAGTGGGACGCAGGTCGCGCTGTGGGACTGCAACGGCGGAGCCAACCAGTCCTGGGCCACCGCCTCGGGACAACTGACCGTCTACGGCACCAAGTGCCTCGACGTCCGCTCGGCCGGCACCGCCGACGGCACCCCGGTACAGATCTACGACTGCAACGGCACCGGCGCCCAGCAGTGGTCCCTGAACCCGGACGGCACCGTCGTCAACCCCGCCTCGGGCAAGTGCCTGGACGCCACCGGCCAGGGCACGACCGACGGCACCCTGCTGGAGATCTGGACCTGCAACGGCGGCGCCAACCAGAAGTGGAGCCGGGCCTGACCCGCCGCCCCGCTCGACGGTCTCGCTTCCGCTCCCGTCGCCGACATCTGCTGGAAGCCGAGACCGACCGACCTCGGCACTTCGTGCCGTGACCCGAGACCCGAGACCGACAACGTTCTCATCGGAGAGTCGTACATGATCAGACGTCACCACCCACAACCACCTTCGGGGCCGAAGCCCACCAAGCCCGAAGGGTACGGCGGCCGCATCCCGGTGTCCGGTGTTCCGCGGCGTCGCTCACGTCTGCTGGTCGGCCTCGGCGCGCTGGCCCTGGCAGCAGCGGGCGTGTCCGGCGTGGGGCATCCGGGGGCCACCGCGGCGGCCGCGACGGGTGCTCCTCGCCCGACCCTGACATTCGCCAACGGGACCACACAGTCGACGCTGGGCGCGGCCTACACCAAGGCGCTGACGAACCTGCTGGACACCAACACGGTGTCGTACGACCCGTCGGTCTACAACTCCTCCGGGCTGATGACCAGCAACCCGCAGACGTTCATCCGGGCCGGCGGCGGTTACGCACAGCCGTGGACGCGGGACGCGGCGGTCAACTCCTGGAACGCGGCCAGCCTGCTGGAACCGAAGCAGGCTGCGAACACCCTGTGGTCGGCGGTGGTCAAGCAGTCCAACGGGCAGCTCATCGTGCAGCAGGACAACGAGCAGTGGGACCAGGTCGTCTGGGCGATCGGCGCCTGGAACCACTACCTGGTCACCGGCGACCAGTCCTTCCTGACCAACGCCTACCAGGCGACCACCAACACCCTCAACACCCGCAAGAGCGCGAACTACAACTCCTCCTACGGCCTGTTCCAGGGGCCGGCCTTCTTCAACGACGGGATCGCGGGCTATCCGGCCCCGCCCGCGGACGCCACCGAGAGCCACGGCGGCTACGTCGGGGACTACGCGGCCACGTCCACGATGATGACGCTCAGCACCAACGCGGTGTACTACCAGGCCTACCGCAGCGCCGCGCTGATGGCTGCGGCGCTGGGCAAGTCCGCCAGCGAGGTCAATGCCCTCAACTCGCAGGCCGACAGCCTGAAGAGTGCGATCAACAACCACCTGTGGAACGCCGGCAAGGGCCTGTACGGCTACTTCGTCCACGGCAACGACAGCCTGTCCGGCCAGCTCGACCCGACCGAGGAGGGCACCGGCCTGTCCTTCGCCATCCTCTTCGGTATCGCCAGCCCCGCCCAGGCCCAGTCCATCTTGGCCAACGCCCACCTGCAGCCCAATGGCATCGTCGACACCTACCCGAACTACGCCCGCTACAGCGACGCCCAGCCGGGACGGCACAACGTCGTGGTGTGGCCGATGGTCGAGGGGTACTGGGCCGACGCCGCCGCGCAGTCCGGCAACCAGCCGCGTTTCGCCAACGAAGTGCAGAACCTCGCCCGGCTCGCCAACACCAGCGGCCAGTTCGCCGAGATCTACAACGCCCAGACCGGCGCAGTGGACGGCGGCTGGCAGACCGGCGGCCACTGGGGCGCCGCCCCGGACCAGACGTGGTCGGCGACGGCGTACCTGCGGATGATCGACAACGACCTGTTCGGGCTGAACTTCACCACCGGTGGGATCACCTTCAAGCCCACCCTGCCGGCCGGCTGGGGAGACGCCACCTTGTCCGGTGTGCAGTACCGGGGCGCCACCTTGACCATCGCGCTGCACGGCGCGGGCAACGTGGTCAGCTCCTTCAAGCTCGACGGCGCCGCGAGCACCGCGAACTCCGTGCCGGCGTCGCTGACCGGCACGCACACGGTGGACATCACCCTCACCGGCAGCCAGCCGACTCCGGCCACCGGCACCATCCTGTCCGATGTCAACAGCAACAAGTGCGCCGACGACAACGCCGGTTCCAGCGCGAACGGCACGCACGTCCAGATGTGGGACTGCAACAGCACCCCCGCTCAGACCTGGACCCGCCAGGCCGACGGCACGATCCGCATCAACGGCGCCTGCCTGGACGTCCAGGCGGCCGGCACCGCCGACGGCACCCCGGTGCAGCTCTACACCTGCAACGGCACCGGGGCCCAACAGTGGACCGTCACCAACGGCACCCTGGTCAACCCCGCCTCCGGCAAATGCCTGGACGACCCCGGCGGCAACACCGCCAACGGCACCCAACTGCTGATCTGGACCTGCGACAACGGAAACAACCAGCACTGGGCCATCCCCTGATCCGAGCGCACCCAGCTTCGGCTGACAGAACGGCCTTTTCCGGGCCGGCCGCGCACCTCACGCACGGCCGGCCCGGGTCGCATCACCCCCACACAGGCACGACGGGCTACCGGGCCACCTCCTGCGAAAGCCACTGTCAGCCGACACCCCCGCACCAGCGGCTCGGCGCCTGTGCATACGATGCAGCCGTGGACGCACCCGCCCCTACAATCCCCGCGCTTGCTTCGCACGCCACCTCCACGCGCGGTACCTACCTCGGCCGGACCCCGGACGAACGCGCGGCCGACCGGCGCGGGCGCCTCATGCAGGCCGCACTCGAACTGTTTGCGGCTCGCTCCTACGAAGACGTCACCGTTGCCGATGTCTGTTCCCACGCCAAAGTGGCGAAACGCTATTTCTACGAGCACTTCACCGACCGAAGCGCCCTGCTCGTCGCGGTGCAGAAGGAGCGGAACGACTGGCTGCTCGCCGGCCTCGAAGCCGCCGCCCCTCGGCACCCCGCCACCCTCAGGGCGCTGCTGAGCCCGATGATGACCGCCTTGGCCACCATGCTCGCCGCCGACCCCCGGTCGGCCCGCATCATCTACCTCAGCGCCCCGCAGATGGAACCGCACCGCCGCGAGGTCATACGGGAGGACGCCAGGCGGTTCAGCGCGTTCATCAGCACGGCCCTGCAGCGCCACCCCCGAGACCCGCTCCGGCACCACCGCGCGGTCGTCGCGCTGGCGGCGGGCCTTTCAGAAGTGATCATCGAATGGCTGGACGACGGCATGCCCGACGACGCCCGCGCCCTCGCCGACCATCTGACCGGCATCGCCACAGCACTGCTCACTCCCTTCCTGTAGACATGCGGCCTTCAGCGTGTGCACCACGTTACGGACGGGACGGCTGCGGCTGAACCGGCGGAGGGTGGGTCCCGCACAGCAAAGGGCAGTTCCGGGAGCCGTGTCAACGCAATGGCGCGACATAGCAAACACGACTGAACAGACATCGGAGCAAAGGTGTGTGAACGTGAGGAGGTGTCCTCGCCCGGTGGCGACAGCAGTGCCCGAGGACGGCTCGACCCCGTCCCGCCTCGGCTTGTCCGCCCCTCGATCGCCAGGTCGGCGTGGGTGAACACCGGCCGGTGGCACCACGGCGGGACCGGGTGACGGCGCCTGGTGGTACTGGCTGCGGGTCGCGGGTCAGCGCGCGCCGGTGACGAAATCGGTGATGTGCCGGGCCAGCGCGTCGGGCTCCTCGAACTGCACGGCGTGGTGGGTGTCCAGGCGGTGCACGACCGGGGCGGTGCCGCGGACCTGCTCGGCCAGCATCGCCGCGACGCGGTCGTTGTCCACCAGCCGGTCCCGGCTGCCAAGGACCGCCAGCACGGGGATGTCGCCCAGCTCCGAGAGGACCCCGCCCCGCGAGAGGGCCGCCAGCTGGTCCCAGACGTCCACGGTCGTCGCGGTGACACGTTCCAGCCGCAGGGTGTCGGAGGCCACGAACTCCTGCCAGTCGGGCCGGTCGGTGAAGTCGCTGATCTGCAGCGGGACGGGCACGAAGGCGCGGTCCGGCTCCGGCTTGATCTCCAGCGCGTCCAGGGCCGAGAAGATGCCCTGCATGGAGAGCCGCAGTACGTCCGCGTACCGCTCGGTGAAGGCGTAGCCCGGCGCGACGAGGATCAGGCTTGCCACGACCCCCTGGCCGGCCAGGCGCGCGGCGGCGATGGAGGCGATCTGGCCGCCGAAGCACCAGCCGGCCAGGTGCACCCGCCGGAAGGAGCCGGTCAGCGAGCGCAGGAAGGAGGCGATGTCCTCCAGCTCCCGGTCGACCGAGGGCAGGTGCCCGCGCTGGGCGTTGAGGCCCGAGCCACGCCGGTCCAGCGCGTAGACGCCGCGTCGGAGGTGGCGGTGACGCGCTCGGCGAGCGGTCCCTGCCAGCCGCTGTGGCTGATTCCGCCGTGGAGCAGCACGATGGCGTCCTCGCCCGAGGCGGGGCCCCAGTGGCGGTAGTGCGAGTCGTACCCGTCCGACTGGTGGTGGGTGCCGATGAGGGGCTCGGTGAGGGGTGCGGTGTCGGTCATGTCAGAACCTTTCGGAGTGTTCGATGGGCACCCGGGGGCGAATTCCAGGCGCGGGTGTGCCCGCTCCCGCGCCCCGGGCACCCCTGGCGGGATCAGCCGGCTGCGGGCGCCGCGGCCCAGGCGTCGATCTCCACGCGCAGAGTCGGGGTGGCCAGTCCGGTGGCGTAGAAGAGGGTGGTGCACGGGCGGTGGCCGCCGAGCCAGCCGTCCACGGTGTCTCGGCGCCGCCCCGGGTCGATGTCGCCGACCAGGATGAAGGTCAGCTTCACCAGATCGCGGACGCCGAGGCCGGCCGCCTCCAGGTTGAGGCCGAGGTTGTCCAGCGCGACGCGCAACTGCTCGATGGGCTCCTCATCGACGGTGCCGTCCAGGCGCATGCCGATCTGCCCGGAGAGCACCAGCCAGCGGGCCGGGTTCTCCACCTCAATCTGGTGGTCGTAGCCCGCCACCGGCTGGTGGACGGTCACGGGGTTGCGGTGGATGGCCAAGGGATTGCTTCCTTTCTTCGGGGAGCGGCCCGCCGGGGACCGGCGGGCCGCCGCTGTCAGGAGCCGTGGTACGCGCCGCTCTCGGCCGCGATGTCGGAGAGCACGTCCTGCCACGCTCGGCCGATCTCGCGCACCGCGTCCGGGGGCAGTACGCGCCCGTCCGCGTTGAGCGTGATGATCAGCCGTTTCTGCCGCAGATCGTGTCCGACATTGGCGAGCAGCGCGAAATGGGTGTGCTCGAACCAGCGGATTCCAGCCAGCACCCGCATCCCGTCCGCTGTCCCGTCGGCGGCCAGGTCGCCGTACGCCTCGAAGCGCGTGAAGTTGAAGGCGGTACGAGGAGCTGCCGGGCCGTCCGGCGCGTACAGCTCGGCGACCGGGAAGCGGCGGTGCGGCAGGGCCCGGCGCTCCGCCTCGAACACCTGGGCCGCCAGCGTCTGCCACTGCGGGCGTTCCTCCAACCGGACCCGCAGCGGGAGGAAGTTGAGGAACATGCCGATCATGTCCTCGGCGCCCTCGACCTCCGGGCGGCCGCCGCTGAATACGGCGGTGAGGAGGTCCGGCCGCCGCTCGAGCCCGCGCAGCACTCCCAAGTGGGCAGCGAGCAGCATGTGCTTGAGCGGTACCCCGGCGCGGTGGGCCAGCGCGGCCAGTCCCCGTCCCGTGGCTGCATCCACCTCGATCGCGGCCTCGCTCCACCGGTTTCGCACCTTCCCGTCCGCGGCGGGCGCCGGGAAGCCGGGCGCCGGGGCGCCGCGCAGTTCTGCGAGCCAGAACTGCCGCGACCGCTCGTCCGCCCGAGCAGCCACTTCTGTGGCCGCGTACTCCCGGGGACCGGCTGGGGGGCGCACCGGCGCTGGCACCGTCCCCCCGGCGGTGTAGAGCCGCACGAACTCGGCCAGCAGGCGCGACAGGCTCCAGCCGTCGATGACGGAATGGTGGAAGCTCAGCGTGAGGGTGAAGGCGTCCGGCCCCTGCCGGTGGGCGTGGAACCGCATCAGCTCCGGCCGGGACCAGGTGAAGCCCGACGCCTTCTCGGCCTCGAACCAGGCGTCGAACCTCGCTTCGGCTTCGGCCTCCGGGAGTTCGCCGAACCCGGGATCGTGCACCACGAGCCAAGCAGGCGCCGGGGCGTGCACCACCTGGAGCGGCACCGGCCGGGCGTCGGTCAGGAACGCGGTGCGCAGCGTCGGATGCGCGGCGACGAGCGTGTCCAGCACCTCGCGCAGTCGCTGCTCGCGCAGCGGGACGGCCAGCCGGTAGGCGAACACGTCGTGATAGACCGCCTGCCGGGGGTCGGCTTCGTGTCGCCGGATCATCTCCAGCTGCAGCGCGGTCGCCGGACAGGCGTCCTCCGCGCCGGGCGGGAGGACTTCTGCGGCCGGGCCGGCCACGGCCTCGCCGGCGGTTTCCCGGCTGACCGCCTCGCGCGTCCCGGCCGTCAGCGCGGCCGCCAGTGACCGCACGGTACGGTGCGCGAACACGTCCTGAAGGGTGATCGGGATGCCCTGCCGCTTGATACGCGCCACCACTCGGATGGCGGAGATGGAGTCGAGGCCGTGGGCGAAGTAGTCCTCATCGGGACCGATCGGGCCACTGGTGAGCGAGCCTCCTACGGTCTCGGCGAGCCGCTCTTCCAGCTCGCCGCTCCCGGCGCCCGTCGGCCGCGGGCCCCCCGGCCGCAAGCCTGCGGCCGCCGAAGCCAGCGCCTCGGTGTACGCCTCCAGGTAAGCAACGACGGCCTCTTCGGACACCGCTGCGGGGTCGTGGTTCACGGTGAGCGAGGTACGGCCGGCGAAGTGGTCGCGGTGCACATGGACCACGAAGGGGAAGCTCGTCATCTCGAAATACCGGGCACCAGTGATCCGCACCGGCGCGTGCGAGGCGTCCCGGTAGACGTGGAAATCGGTGTAGTTGAAGACCGTGTCGAACAACTCGCCGCGCCCGGCCAGACTGAGGATGTCCGCCAACGGGTAGCGCCGCCGTGCCATCAGCCCCTGCTCCGATCGGAAGATCCCGGCGAACAGCTCCGCCCACTCGTCGGCCGTCGCCGCGGCCCGCACGGGCACAGTGTTCAGAAACAGCCCGGCCAGTTCCTCGCCCTCCAGCTCGGGCCGTGGGAGACAGGTATGGGTGAGCACTTGGATGCTCGTCTCCGTGGCACCGTAGAGATTGTGCAGGGGTAAGGAGAGCCGTTCGAAGAAGGCGTCCCGCAGAGCGGGCGTGAGTGCCTCGCCGCCGGTGAACACCTGGCGCAGTGCGCCGCACCCGGCGAGAGCGGGCTCGGCCAGCAGGTGGCGCAGCATCGTCGGCACCAGCTGAATGCCCGTGATCCGCTCGGCGGGCGCGGTCTCGGCGAGGCGGCGCGGTTCGCGTTCGTCGCCCGGCCGGGCCATCACCACGGTGCCGCCGGCCACGAGCGGGGCGAACAGCTCCCACACCGAGGCGTCGAAGGTGTACGGCGTCTTCTGCAGGATGCGGTCCGACGCGTCCAGGCCGTACTCATGGACCATCCAGGCGAGCAGGTTGGACACCCCGGCATGCGGGACCATGACGCCCTTGGGCTCGCCTGTGGTGCCCGAGGTGTAGAGGACGTACATCAGGGCGTCCGCGGTGCCCGCGCCGTCGAGCGGGCCTGTCGGCCCGCCCGATGGCGCGGGCACCAGGTCGGCATCGAGACGCGGCGGGGAGGCGGGAGCGGCGCTGCCGGAGTGGGTGACCAGGAGGCGGGCACCGGTCTCGGCGAGGATGAAGTCGCGGCGCGCGCCGGGGGCCCGGTTGTCGATGGGCACGTAGGCCGCCCCGGCGCGGCCGCACCGTGGCAGTGTGGACCTCGGTGACCGGCTGCGGGAGGAGGCCGATCGGATTCAGGCCGAGCTGGCCGTGCCGAGCAGGAATGGCAGGAGTGAACGGCTGCCGACAGGCGGGTCGACGCGGTCCTGGCTCCCGGCGCCGGCACCGCTGATACAGAGGTCGCTTCAGACCTGTTGGGCGCGGATGTGCCAGCGCCCGGGGATGGGCCAAGGCGAGGTCGCAGGTGCCGGTGTGGCGTGGGGCCTTGCCTGGTCGGCGTTGTCGGCGGACTACCAGCGCGTCGTGCAGGCGCTCGCGGCGGACCTGGGCAACTCCGCGCGGGGACCTCACCGGGGTCGAGGTCGTCCGAGGTTGCCCAGGTGGATAGGGGTCTTCGCGAGCAATTCCGGGGTGAGGCGTTCCTGCCCGGTGAGGATCGCCTCAGTGCAGCCGTCCTCGATGAGCCGCCGCACAGCAGGCCGACGTCGTCGTCGCCGGGTCCTACTCGCTTCTCGGCTCACCCAGGCCCGAGGGGAACGGGTCACCGGAGCGGAACCCGGTCGCCACTTCCAGCAGGTGGGCCATCCGCAAAGTCCCGTGAACGGGGCTATCCAAGACGGCTCCGACGCCGTGATCACACCAGCCACGGCAAGATCATTCCACTGTCGGCCTGGCAGACCAGGTCCTGCCCACAGTATGGAAATCAGGCGACCGGGCCTGGCGCATCATCCAGGATGACCTCATGAGTCAAGACCTGGTGACGTTCCTCCACATACGGCTGGACGAAGAGGCCGACCTGGCCCGACGCTGCGACGGTGATGACTGCGGGGAGTGGACCGCTACCGGGCACACGGTCGACTTCTGCCAAGGCGAACTCTCCGGCTTCCATCCCACGATCGCCCTACACGTCGCGCTGCATGACCCGGCTCGCATCCTGCGGGAGGTCGAGGCCAAGCGACGAGTGCTCGCCCGCCATGTCCTCAGTCCTGCCACGGGCGACCCTGAACTACCGTGGGACAACAGCGATGACTGCCAGTACGACGGCGAGACCTGGCCATGCGATGACCTGCTCGATCTCGCGTCACCTTACGCCGATCACCCTGACTACCCGCGACGCCCCTGAGACGTAGATCGTTTACGGGACAACGCTTAGGCAGGGCTCACCGGCAACGACCAACGGTGACCGCCTCGTAGCTGGTCAACCCTGGTACCTCTGCTGAACGCGCAGGTCGCTTGGCTCTCCCAAGTTCGTACGCAACAAGCCGCAGGCGACATCAACGGCTGACATCGACATCGGTGCATGCCGAGGGACTGCCACGCACCGCCGGCGGTATTAGGTGCGCTAGGGGCGTGACGTGGGGGAGCACAAGCCCGCCCGCGCGCGCCGGGTGTTCCTGCTCCTTCCTCCCCTTGTCGGGTGCCTACAAGGCGGTGAGGGTGGCGGCGAGGGCTGCGGTGGGCCACGGGAACGCAGGGTTACGAGGTGGGTGGTGCGGGGTGCCCGGCGGAGGCGATGCGGCGCCGGCCGAGCAGGTCACGGTGCATCTCCTCACTGCTGCGCAGGGCGAGCGCCGCCATGGTCAGTGAGGGGTTGGACGTGGCCACCGTGGGCATGCTGCCGCACCCGACGGCGTACAGGTTGGGATGGTCCCAGCAGCGTTGCCACGCGTCGACGACAGAGGTAAGCGGTATGTCGCCCATGATGTGGGTTCCGGCCCCGTGCCCGGCCGCCCGGTAGGCGTAGGGGCGGCCTTCGAACTCGTAGTAGCCGGGCCAGTCCGGCCCCGGTTCGAAGCGTGTGTGGTCCTCCGCGCCCAGCAGCTCGAAGAGCTGGTCGGAAACGGCCTTCGCGGCGGCGATGCCGCGTTTGACGTAGTCGGACAGGTCGTAGTGGATGACCGGCCGCGGGGTGCCCAGCGTGTCGCGGTGGCGAGGGTCGACGGTCACGCGGTTCGCCGGGTCCGCCTCCTGTTCCATCTCGAACTGGAAGGCGAATTCACGTCCGATCCGATCGCCGAGCGCCCGCCGCAGGTCCGTCCCGAGGATGCCGCGGCCGTCGGACCCTCCGCTGCTCAGCAATTCGGCGACCCGCCGGTCGGGCGGCCCCTCGGCCCAGGTCCAGCCCCAGTTGCCGATCTCCACGCGGAACGGGGCGCGCCGGGACCGCGCGGTGCCGAAGCGGAAACCCTCAAGACCGGAGGTCGATCCGGGTCCGCGGTAGGCGCCGACCTGCTGGGGCATGAGGCCCCACGTCAGCAGGACCGGATGGTCCATCAGGTTGCGGCCGACCTGGTCGCTGCTGTTGGCGGCCCCGGAGACCAGGAGGAGCTTGGCGTTCTCGATCGCGTGCGCGGCCAGGACCACGAGGTCCGCGTCGACGCTGTGGGTCACGGCTTCGGCGGTGTCCTCGCGATAGGACCGGTACTCGACACCGTCCGCCCGCCCGTCGGCGCCGATCCGGACCCGCGTGACGACCGCCCGGGTGACGAGGGTGACGGACGAGCCCCAGCGGGCCTGGGTCTTGAGGGGGGTGTACTTCGCCTGGGACGGGCAGATCGGTACGCAACTCGCGTGGCCCTGGCACAGCGTTCCCCGGTCCGGCTGCCCCGGCGCCGGCGCGGGCCGATAGCCGGCGCCGTCGTCGTACGAGGGATGGGGCAGTCCGTTGCGGGCGTGCGGTGTCGTGACGACGCGCAGCCGGACCGGATCGTCCGCCCCGGGATCTCGCACGGTCCCCCCGTCCAGGGACTTCGTCATCACCTGGTCCAGGTAGCTCTGCGGGATGGCCCGCATGGGGAATCGGTAGCCCTCCGGGAACGGCAGGCCGACTTCCGCCCGCTGCTCCTCCGCGTCCCCGGCCACCCCGATCTCCCGCTCGGCCGCGCGGTAGTACGGTTCCAGGTCGTCATAGCCGACAGGCCAGTTCCGCCCCTGCCCGAAGTCGCCGGCGCGGAAGTCCTCCGGGTGCATCCGGGGCGCGAGTCCGGTCCAGGCGAGTCCCGTGCCGCCGTTGGCCCGCAGGTATCCGCTGCCGTACGGGAGCGGACCGTTCTGCACGAAGTACTCGCCGACGTCGGACATGGCCGGCGACGGCGCCGCGGTGCTCGTCCGGTAGGGCGAGTTGGGCACCTTGAGCAACGCCGTGCGGTACGCCTCGACCGCCTCCGCGTGCCCCCCTTCCGGACCGGGCGCGCCGTGCCCGGCCTCCAGCACCAGGACCCGCCAGCCGTGGTCGCCCAGGCACTTGGCCACCAGGGAACCGGCGAAGCCCCCACCGACCACGACCGCGTCCCACCTCCGGCTCTCCGGACCGCTCATCGCGCGACCTCCGACCCGGTGTCATGTGCTGCCGCATGCGCTGCCGCGGATGGCGCGTCGGCCCAGCTCCCGTGACCCTGCGCCGCCGTGCCGGGCGCGTTCCCGCCGAACGCACGCCATACGAGGCCCTGTTCGTAGGCCAGGGACGAGACCACGTACGGCCCGGCCTGCGGCGCCGGCGCTCCGTTGTCCGGGGACGGCGGGTGCGGCAGGCCGGGCCACGTGCCGACGTACCAGAGGTGGGTGATCGCCCGCGCCAGCTCCCGGGCGGAGTCGTCCTCAAAGCGCGGCGTGCCGTCGGCGGCCCCCGTCACCGAGGCGGCGAGCCGGTCGAGCCGCTCGGCCCCCGCCCGGTCCGCGACGACCTGCCGGTACGTGTGCATCATGCCGGTCTCGTGCAGGTCCCTGCAGTCGAAGCCGGTCAGATTCGCCGACAGGGCGGCGAACTGGTGGAGTTCCATACTCTCGATCCTTTTTCCTGTGGGGTCGGACGAGTTCGGGGTTCCGCGCGGCGGTCGGCTCATCCCGCCTGCCAGGCCGTCAGCCCTTCACGGCACCGCCGTTGATGGCGATCCGCTGCCCGTACCGCGTGTACGGGTAGTAGTCGTAGATCGCGTGGTGCTGAACGCAGCGGTTGTCCCAGAACACCAGGGTGCCGGGGGTCCAGTGGACACGGCAGTGGAGGACCGGCCGGCCCGCGGTCACCTCGAAGAGCATGTCGAGCAGCGCCCGGCTCTCCTGGGGTGACAGCTGCGGGATACGGGAGGTATAGGCCCTGTTGGCGTACAGCAGCTTGCGGTCGGTCTCGGGATGCCTCGCGATGAGCGGGTGTTCGCTCCTGGGCACCACGTAGCCCTCGGGCAGGGTGTAGCCCTGGAACGCCTGCGCACCGTCATGGATCGCGGTCAGCGGGTCCAGCAGCGAGCGCATGGCCGGGGACAGCATCTCGTACGCGAGGTGCATGTTGGCGAACATGGTGTCGCCGCCGCAGCCGGGCTCCGGAACCTCCGTGATGTAGAGCATCGACCCCAGCGACGGCTCGGCGTCGGCACTGCCGTCGGTGTGCCAGCCGTTCCCGGCCACGTTCGCCGCCGCCGCGCTCGTGCGGATCTCCAGGATGTGGGGGTCGCCCTGGGCCGGCGGCGGGTCCACCGGCCGCAACTCGCCGAAGCCGCCGGCGAAGCGCATGTGGTCGTCGGCAGTGAGCGCCTGGTCGCGGAAGACCAGCACGTGGTGATCGCGGAAGGCGATCCTCACCTCTTCCCACTGCTCGGTCGTCAGTTCCTTCGACAGGTCGACGCCCGAGACCTCCGCCCCGAGGACCGGGGTGATCCGCTGAACCGCGAGGGTTCTGTACGGGTGTGCGGGTCGCGTCGTCACCGCTTCGAGTGCTTCGAGCTCGTACTGCTCCATGCGTTCCTCCTTGGTCTGTCCGGCAGCCGGCGAGGGCCGGATGCGGGCTGTGTGTGCCGCGGCCCTCAGCGGTCGCCGCGCCGGGATCCGGCGACCGGATCCGGCAGCGCTGTTCTGATGGCCTCGGCCACCGTGTGCACGTGGGGTGGCGCGACGACGCCGTAGTGGCCGGTGGGCAGCCACCGCCGCGAGGAGGCGGGCGGCAGGCAGGCGTCCCACTGGCGGGCCGTCTCCCGCGGATCGACGGGAGCGGGCAGGCCGGGTGAGGGCTGCTCGGCCCACCAGACGACGGTGGGGGTCGAGATGAGCGGACGCACCCGGTGCCCGGCCATGCCGCGCAGGTTGGCCCGGCAGCAGTGGGCGAGCCGTTCGGCGTAGGCCCGCCCGTGCGCGCGTGACGCCGCCTGGCCGCCGCTGTCGAGTTCGGCGGCGAAGACGGCCTCGAGGTGGGTCTCGTCGTACGCGGAGACCAGAGCGCCCGCTTCCGGTGGCGGCGGATCGAGGAGGTAGAGCGCGTCGACCGGCTGCCCGGCGGCTTCGGCGAGACCGGCCATCTCCATGGCCACCCTGGCGCCGAAGGACCATCCGCCGAGCCGCAGGCGGCTCTCGGGGCCGCCGAACCGGGACCGCAGTGCCGTGTCGTAGTGCCGTGCGCGTTCGGCCAGGGACCACTGCGGGGCGGTGGGATCGCGCAGCGCCGGATCGGCGATCAGGCAGACGGTCGGCGCGGGCCCGAGCGACGCCACCAGCGACCGGTATGCCTGCACGTCGCCGCCCACCGGATGCACCAGGCACAGGACGGCCGGGCCGGTGCCCTCCTGCCAGACGTCGAGCGCCGCCCCGGGCGCGCCCGGGACGGCGGCGTGACGTGCGGTCCCCGGGGCGGGTTCGGCCAGGGCGAGGGCTCCCTGGAGGTGTTTCAGGATCTCGGTGAGGTTGACCCGGTGGCTGAACGAGGCCAGGTCGAGTTCGACCCCGAAGGCCTCGTCGACCTTCGTGATCAGGTCCAGCAGCGTGAGCGAGTCGGCACCGAGGTCGTACAGCAGGTCGTCGGGGTCCAGGTGCTCGACGCCGAGCGACTCACGGAGCCACCGGCCGACGAGCCGGGCCCGGCCCTCGGTATCCCCGGTGTCGCCGGTGTCGCCGGTGTCGCCGGCGCCGGCCGTGCCGCGGGCGCCGGCCATCGCGCCGGGTCGCTCCGGCAGGGGGGCCGGCTGCGCCCGGTTCCGGACGGCGGGGGCGTAGAAGGCGCGGGACGCCTCGATGCCGGTGGTGGAGACGAACACCTGCGGGAGTTGGAGGGAGAGGGCACGGGCGAAGACCTCTGTGCCCTCGCGCACGGTCAGACCGACCTCCAGGTGCGCCTGGTGCCTGCTGTCCGCAGCCGGCACGCGGGTCGCCATCCCGGTCTCGCGCCACGCGTCCCAGTTGATGCCGATCCGCGCCGTGCTCTCCGCCTCGTCGCCACGGTACTGCGCGAAGCCGTCGAGAAGGCCCGCGCCGGCCGCGTAGTCGTACTGCCCGACGCCGCCGAGCAGCGCTGACATGGACGAGCAGTACACCGCGAACGCCGGACGGTACCTCTGGATCGCCTGCTCGACGACGAGCGCGCCGTTCTCCCGTGCGGCAGCGGCCTCACGCATCGCGGCGGCCCGGCGCTGCACCAGGAGGCCACCGAATCCCACCCCGGCCGCGTGGATCACACCGTCCAGCCGTGCGGTGTGTCCGGCGACCGCGGTCAGTATCTGGTGCGCCGGCGTTGTCGCCAGGTCCGCCGCGACGAGGGCGACGCGGTCGGCCCAGCGGGTCAGTTCCACCGGCAGGTCGGACGTGCGCGACAGCAGCAGGACACGGCCGCCGGTGTGCTCCAGCAGCCAGGCGGCGATGGCGCGGCCGATGCCGCCCGTGCCGCCCAGCACCAGGTGAACCCCCTCGCTCCCAGGCAGCGCCATGGGTTCGGCCTCCCGCGCGGTCACCGGCGTGCTGCCCGGCCGCCACCAGTAGCCCTGCCGGAGCGCGAGCTGCCGGTGCGGGGCCGGGCCGCCGGAACCGGCCGCACACGGCTGCTCCGCACCGCCGACGACCGAGGCCACGTGCCCCGCCCAGTTGCTGAGTTCGGCGTCGGGGAGGTCCAGCCAGTGGCCGTCCAGGACGCCTTCCTGCGGGGCGACCTCGACCGGTCCGGCCAGGAGCCCCAGCTCCGGTCGGTCGACCGGCCCGGTCACGGGCCGGGCACCGTAGGACAGCCACCAGACCCGGGGGGATCCGGTCCGGCCGGACAGTGCCTGGGCGAGGGCCGCGGTGGTGTCCAGGCAGGCGTGGCGGGCGCGTTCCAGCGTGCCGGGGCCGACCGGGCCCGCCACGGACAGCGGCAGCGCGTGCACCCACTCGACGCCGTCCATGCCTGCGCCGGGGCCCTCCGGTGCCAGGGCGTCGAGCACCTGGCGCAGGGACTCCGGATCGGCGGGATCAGCCTCGAAGACGTCGTGCCCCCTGCGGGCGAAGGCATCGGCCGTGTGCACCCGAACCACACGAGGGGCCATGGCTTCAAAGGGGGTGTACGCCGCCGGCGGCAAGGGCTCCGCACTCACGATCACCACGAC
Source organism: Streptomyces sp. DvalAA-14 (assembly GCF_900091855.1). GTDB lineage: Bacteria > Actinomycetota > Actinomycetes > Streptomycetales > Streptomycetaceae > Actinacidiphila. The sequence continues at coordinate 41,958 of NZ_FMCH01000523.1, read as the reverse complement.
GGCGGCACGGCGGTCCGGCCGGACGGCGTGGGTGGTGGCCGCGCGACGCAGCCGGACCCAGTGCGGCTGGTGCAGCCATTCGCCCGCCGGGAGCCGCGAGGGCCCCGTCGTGGAGGCCCCGGCCGCCCGCTCGAAGTCGTACTCCGCCAGCGCGAAGGACGGGGGTGGGAAGTCCCACGGCGCCGGCGCGGGGCCCGCGGGCCAGTCGAAGGGCCGCCCCGCGGTCCAGTCCTCGGCGAGTCGCTGCGCCGCGCGCCCCGTTGCGGGAACCGGTGGGGCGTCCCGGTCCGCGGCGCCGTGCGGGACGTCTCCCGAGGCCACCGCGCGCAGCCAGTGCTCCGCGGAGGCGGCGTCCGGACACGACGCCGCGACCCGCAGGCCGCGGGCCGGACGACCGGCCTGCAGGTGACGGAGTACCTCGTCGTAACGTCCGGGCCGGGACCGGAGGTAGTCGGCGATCCGGGCGGCGTCGGCGCGCAGCGCGTCCGTACTGGTGGCGGAGAGCACCAGGCATCGCGGCACCCCGCCGGCCCTGGCGATGTCGGAGGCGCCGGGCGTGTCGGGGGTGGCGGCGCGTTCCACGATCACGTGGGCGTTGGTGCCGCCGATGCCGAAGCTGCTGACCGCGGCCACCCGCTCTCGTCCGTCCGGCCAGGGCGCGGCCCGGGTGGGGACGTAGAAGGGCGTGGGGTCGGGGCCGATCTCGGGATTGAGGGAGCGGAAGCCGATGTTGGGCGGCAGGGTCCCGTGGTGCACGGACAGGACGGCACGGACGAGCCCCACCACGCCGGCGGCCGCGCCCATGTGCCCGAGCTGGCTCTTGACGGAGGTCAGCGCGCAGCGACCGGACTCGGCCACCCCGAACGCCTCGCGGAGCGCGCCGACCTCGATGGGGTCGCCCAGCCGGGTGCCGGTGCCGTGCGCTTCCACGTAGCCGAGGTCCGCGCCGGTACGTCCGGCCCGGGCGAGGGCTGTGCGGATCACCTCGCGCTGTCCGGCCAGGGACGGGGCGCTGTAACTCATCTTGGCCGAACCGTCGTTGTTGACTGCGGAGCCGCTGATCACCGCGTAGACCGTGTCGCCGTCGCGCCGCGCCCGCCGCAGCGGTTTGAGGACCACGACCCCCACGCCGCTCGCGCCGATCGTTCCGGTCGCGTCGTCGCTGAAGGACCGGCAGGCGCCGTCCACGGAAAAGATGTGCTGCGGGCGGTACCGGTAGCCGGCGGACAGTCCGGGGTCGACGAGCACTCCTGCGGCGAGCATCACTTCGGCGTCGCCCTGCCGCAGCATGCCCGCCGCCAGATGGACGGCGACCAGCGAACCGGAGCACGCCGCCTGCACGCTGAAGGCCGGACCGGTCAGGCCCAGGTGGTAGGCGGCCTTGGTGGCGAGGAAGTCCTTCTCGTGGTGCAGGGCGAGCTGGAAGCCGTCGGGCAGCGAACCGGGATCGGCCTCACGGAGCATGGCCTGGAAATAGGTGTTCTCCCCCGCGCTCGCCACCAGTCCCACCCGGGCGGCCGGCGGATCCGCCAGCCCGGCGTGCGCCAGGGCCTGCACGGATGCCATCAGCAGGTGACGCTGCTGCGGGTCCATCAAGCGGGCCTCATGGGGACTGATGCCGAAGTGGCCCGGGTCGAACTCGAGTGGGCCGTCGAGCATGCTGTGCGCCCCGACGATCCCCTCCGGCGCGTCGAAATGGCGGATGCCGGTGCCGCCCGAGAGCACCAGGTCCCAGAAGGCGGCCAGGTCACCGGCGCCGGGCAGGCGGACCGACATGCCGATGACGGCGATGGGGTCGTCGGTGTCCGGTGCGCCACCCGATACGGCGGCCCGCGTGTGCGCTGTCCCGGTACCGGGAGAGCCGTCCGCGGCGAGATGGCGGGCGAGAGCGCGGATCGTGACGTGTTCGAACAGGTCGGTGACGCCGAAGCGCAGGCCGAGTTCCGTGGTGCAGCGCAGGTGGAACCGCATCAGGGCGAGGCTGGAGGCGCCGGCCTCGAAGAAGGTCTGGTCCGGTCCGATCCTCGCTCCGGTGACCGTCTCGAACGCGGCGGTGAGCTGTTCTTCCGCCCGCGTCAGCCCGGTGCGGGCGACGGCGGAACGGGGTATCTCCTCGCCCCGTGCCCGGGATGCCGCCCTGCGGTCCAGTTTGCCGCTGGGGGTGCGCGGCAACTCGTCAAGCCGCAGAAAGCGGTGCACGCGGATGTGGGCGGGCAGCAGCGCGGACAGGTGGGCCGTCAGGTCGTCCGCGGAGGGGGTCTCGTCGCGGCACTCGAGGCAGGCGGTCAACCGGCCGTCGACATGCGTCACAACTGCGTTCACCACCGCCGGATGGCGCAGCAACGCCGTCTCGACCGACCCGAGTTCCAGCCGGTGCCCGCTCAGCTTGATCTGCTGGTCGTCCCGGCCCACATAGTGCAGCAGCCCGCGGCGGTCGAACCGGGCGCGGTCCCCACTGCGGTAGAACAGGCCCTCGCCGGGCACGTCGACGAAGCGTTCGTCGTCGGGAACGGGGTCGCTGGACACGGGGTCGCCGGGCACGGCGTCGTCGAGGTAGCAGCGCGTGGTCATCGTGCCGCCGATCAGCAACTCCCCGGTGCACCCCGGCGGTACGGGGTCGCCGAGAGCGTCCACCACGCGCAGCAGGGCGCCCGCCACCGGGAGGCCGATGGCGGGGCGCTCGGGCCACCGGTGTGGATCGGCGGCCAGGCACAGGGCGCTCACCACGTGTGTCTCGGTCGGCCCGTAGTGGTTGAACAGACGTGCGCCGGGCAGCTGGGCGAACCAGCGGCGGATCGTGTCGGTGCACACCAACTGCTCGCCGGCGGTGATTACTTCACGCAGCCGGGACGGGAAAACGCCCAGCCGGACCCCGTATTCGGCCAGTAGTTGCAGCGCCACATAGGGCATGAAGATCCGCTCGGTCCCCGCCGACTCCAGCCGTTCCAGGAGCGCGGGGGCGTCCTGGCGCCATTCGGGACGCACGAGGTGAAGGGTGCCGCCGCCGCAAAGCGTCCCGAAGATCTCCTGGAACGACACGTCGAACGAGAGCATCGAGAACTGCTGGGTGGCCGCCGGGGCGCCCAAGCCGCCCGGACCGGCCTGCCATCGCAGCAGGTCGCACAGCGTGCGGTCGAAGATCCGGACGCCCTTGGGCACGCCGGTGGAGCCGGAGGTGAACAGCGTGTACAGCGGCCGGGCGCCCTCGTGCACACGTCCCTCGTGCGACGGAACCGCGGGCGGTGCGGGCGGTGGCGCGGCGCCCGTCAGGACGACCGGGTGGCGTACGACGCCGTCGGGGAGCAGCAGGTCCAGTGCCGGCGAGCTGCCGGGCATGACCAGCACGCACAGCGGATCGACCCGCTCCAGAACGCCGCGCAGCACGGCGGGCGGATAGGACGGGTCGAGTGGAACGGCGGTGAGGTTCAGCCGTGCGAGCGCCAGCAGGGCCGCCACATGCTCGACGGACGGGTCCAGGTACAAGGCCACCTGGCAGGGTCCGCCGTCCGCCGGAATCGCGTACCGGGCGGCCAGTTCGGCGGCGAGCGCCGCGGCGTGGGCGTCGAGCACCGCGTAGCTCATGGTGCTTCCGTCGGCCGCCACCAGGGCGGGGGTGTCCGGGATGCGGGCGGCCTGCCGGGCGAAGCCCTCGGCGACCGTGGTGAAGCCGGGTTCCGGGTCGCCGCCGCGGCCGTGCTCCGGCAACGACTTCCGGTACGGCGCGACCAGTTCCCGCGGGGTCCGCCGCCCGCCGGACACGAGCGCGTCCACGCCGCGCCGCAGCAGTTCGGCCATGGCCTCGACGGCCTCGTCGGCGAGAGCGTCCTGCGTGTACTCCCACACCAGGTCGAGGCCGTCGGCGTGGTCGATCACCGAGACCGTCAGGGGGCACTTGGCCTCCGACGCGGCCCACCACAGGGGCCGGTGCGAGCAACCGGGGAGCCGCAGCGCGCCGAAGTCGGTGTTCTCCAGGACGAAGAGGACGTCGAAGGGGGTGTCGCCCGCCGAGTCCCAGCCGGTCAGCACGTCCGTGAGCGCCACGTCCTGACGTTCCAGCACCTCTCCCACACCGGCCCCCATCGAGGGCCAGTTGCGAGCGCAGTTCCTCGTCGGGCGCGACGGCCACGGGCAGCAGCACCGTGTTCGCCATCATGCCGACGCTGTCCTCGAACTCGCGTACCGGGCGGCCCGCCACCGGGGCGGCGACGCGTGGACGCACGAGGCCGGTCACGCCGTACAGGCTCCAGGCGAAGGCGCCCAACAGCACCTGGAAGCGGGTCAGCCCGAGCTCGGCGCAGACGTGGTCCAAGCGGGCACGGCGCACGACGTCCAGTGAGGTGTGGAGCAGCCGCGGCCGCGGTGCCGGACCGTCGTCCTCGACGGGGAGCGGTTCCCGGGGCTCCTCCAGTCCGCGGTAGTACGCCAGGAGTTGGTCGCGCCGGGCGCGGTAGGCCGGGGTGGCGAACCAGTCGGCCTGCCAGTCGGCGACGTCCAGCGGGGTCGGCGCGGTCCCGGGCCGGTCGGCGGTGATGGCGCCGGCGTAGGCGGCGGACAGGTCCCGCAGCAGGAGGGTCATCGACCAGCCGTCGACGGCGATGTGGTGCAGGTGCAGCAGAAGCGTTCCGCCGTCAGCGCCGTCAGCGCCGTCAGCGCCGTCAGCGCCGTCCTCGCCGGGCAGCCAGCAAGCCCGGAGCATGCGCGGCACCGTCAGGTCGAACGGCTCGGCGAAGAAGCCTTCGGCGAAGGCCCGTGCTCCCGCTTCGTCCCGTGGCCGCGCGTCACCGGGGTCGTGCCAGGGTTCGTACGGGTCGCCCACGACCTGACGAAGGCCCTCCGGCCCGGTCTCGAAGCCCGTCCGAAGTGCCACATGGCGCCGCACCAGATTCCGCAACGCGCCCCGGAGGGCGGCGGGGTCGACAGGCCCCTCGATCCGGAACGCCTGGTTCACGGAGTACGCACGTGAGCCGGGCGCGCGGTGGTGCACGAGCCACAGCCGCTGCTGCTCGCTGGTGGCGGGCCCGACTCGGGCACCGGCGACCCCCGGCACCGGATACCCGCTCCCGGCGCCCCGGCCGGCCGCGGTGACGGCCTGGGCGACCGCTGCGAGATCCCCATGGAGGACGCTCGCCTGCGGTACCTCGCGGCCCCACCGCCGCCGGATCTCGAAGCGGAGCCGCAGGGCCTTCAGCGAGTCCCCGCCGCAGGCGATCCACCGGTCGGCGAGCCGGAGGCCGGTGGTCTGCAGGACCTGCTCGGCCAACTCGAGCACCTCGCGCTGCCGTCGGGTCGCGGGCGGACCGGCGGGCCGGGCCGGGCGCCAGGGCCGGCCGGCCCGCTCAAGGAGCGATGCCTGGTCGACCTTGCCGTTAGCGGTGAGCGGCAGTTCCCCGACCAGATGGATGTGGTGCGGGCGCATGTACGTGGGCAGGCGGTTCGCCAGGTGGCCGGTGAACTCCTCGTAGGTCAGGTCCTGGCGGAGGACGACGAACGCCAGCAACTCGTTCGGCCCCTCCTCGCCGAGGCGGCGTGTACAGACGTACGACTGCAGGACCGCCGGGTGCGCGAGGACGTGCCGCTCCACCTCGCCGGGCTCGATCCGGAAGCCGCGGACCTTGACCTGGCGGTCGGTCCGCCCGACGTACTCCAGCCGGCCCTCGCTGTCGCTCCGGACCAGGTCGCCGGTGCGGTAGTACGCCTCCCGGCCGCCGTCGAGCCAGGGCACGCGCACGAAGCGCCGCCGTGTCTCCTCGGGAAGGTCGCGGTATCCGGCCGCCAACCCGTCCCCGCTCAAGAGCAGTTCGGCGACCTCTCCGGGCGCGGCGACGCGCTCGCGGCCCGGCACGACCAGGATCGCGGCCGTGCGCGGCAGGGGCCGGCCGATCGGCACCACCTCGCCGTCGAAGTCCCGCGGAATCGCGTGGCAGAGCGCGAAGGTGGTGGTCTCCGTCGGGCCGTAGACGTTGAACAGCTGGGTGCGGCTGCCGGTGTTGTGCCGGTACCAGCGCCGGATCACCGAGGCGTTGAGCTGCTCTCCGCCCGCCAGGACCTGGCCGACCGTGGCGAAGCAGTCCGGCACGGCGGTGGTCACCGCGTTGAACAGCGCGGCCGTGACGAAGAGGGTGTCTATCCGCTCCCGTCGCAGCGCCGCGTTGAGCAACTCGGGTGTCTGCACGTCCACATCGCGCAGGATCACGCAGCAGCCGCCGGTCAGCAGCGGTACCCAGACCTCGAAACTCAGCGCGTCGAAGGCCGGGTTGGACAGGCAGGCAAAGCGCATGCCGGGCTCGATGCGGATGTAGCCGGGCTGCGCCAGCCGCAGCACTCCGGCCTCGCGCACCTCAACGCCCTTGGGACGTCCGCTCGTTCCGGAAGTGTAGAACACGAAGGACACCTCGCCCGCGGCGGACGGCGGCTGCGTGGCCGCGCCCTCTTCCGGGACCCGCGAGAGCACACTGTCCATGACCAGCGCCCGAACATCCCGCGGGAGTTCCGTGGCCGTCGCGTCGGAGCCGTGCACCAGCGCCACCGCCGCGGAGTCCTCCAGGATGTAGCGGCGGCGCTCCGCGGGGCTCTGGACGTCCAGGGGTACTACCAGGGCGCCCAGCCGGAGGATGCCGAGCATGACGCAGACCAGCCGCCACGAACGCGGCAGCGCCACCGCCACCGCCTGCCCCGGGGCGACGCCGCTGCGGCGCAGCGCCTGCGCCACGGCGGCGGCCGCGGCGTCGAGCGATGCGTAGTCCAGCCGCACGTCGCCGTCGGCGAGGGCGGGGGCCCGCGGTCCGCGCAGGGCCTGGTGGTGTATCCGCATCGCCAGGCCGTCCGGGGAGCCCGGGTTCCCGGCGCCGGGAGCTTCGGGGGTCTCGTCGGAGTCCGCCATCAGTCCTCCCGCGTGACGGCGAGGGACGAAGGCGGCGCCTCGGCCGGGCCGGTGGAGTTGTCCGCGCCGACGCCGAGCCGGACCAGTTCGGCCGTGAGAACCGAGGCGACGAGGGGCAGTTCGTCGCTCTCCAGCATGTCCCAGTGACCGCAGGCCACGGGTTGGACGGCGAAGCCGCCGCCGGCCCGGCGTCGCCAGAAGGCGCGCAGCCGGGCAGCCGCGTCACCGTTGTTGTCGTCCTCCACGGCCATCGCCTGCATGAGCACCACGCGGGCCTGCGAGTCGGGCACCGCGTAGTCGCGGCCGGTCGCCTGATGGTGGTTGTACACCGCGAGGTAGCGGGCGACCTGGTCGTCGTCGATACCCGGGAACATGCCGTTGAAGCGCACCAGCTTCTCCCGAAACTCCGCCATGCCCGTCGGCGTGATGGCGGCGCGCTGCTCCGCGCCCTCCACGCCCCGGGTGTCGAGCAGGACCACGCTCACCCTCGCGTGTCCGGCCGCCACCAGGAGGCGGCCCATCTCGTAGGCGACCAGCCCCCCGTAGGACAGCCCGCACAGCACCAGTGCCTCGTCCGGGCGGGGATCGACGAGCCGCAGGTACTCCACGGCCATGGCCTCGACGTCCGGCAGCACCGACTCGCCTGGATTGATCCCCGGCGCCTGCAGGCCCAGCACGCCGATGCTCTCCGGGAGCGCCGTGGACAGCGGCAGATAGCAGAAGGCGGTGCCGCCGGCCGGATGGACGCACACCACGCGGTGCGGGCCGTCCCCGGCGCGGAACTCGACCAGGCTGCTGTGGCCGGCGGGCCCGGACGCCTCGGACGGGGCGCTGCGGACGCGCTCCGCGAGCGTTTCGATCGTGGGGCGCAGCATGACGTCCCGGACCGGCAACGCCACTGCGAACTCCTGCTGCACGGCGTGGGCCATCTTGATCGCGGAGATCGAGGTGCCGCCGAGTTCGAAGAAGTCGTCTGAGACCCCGATGTCCCGGTGCAGCAGCACCCGGCGCCAGATCCGGTAGAGGGCCATCTCGACGTGGTCACGGGGCGCGGCCGTGTTGACCTGCCGGGAACGGCTCTCCGCGGCCGCGCTCAGCACCGCTGCCCGGTCCACCTTGCCGCTGCGGTTCAGCGGCAGCCGCGGGAATTCGGCGACGACCGTGGGAATCATGTAGTCGGGCAGCCGGTTCGCCAGCGCACGACGCCATTCGTGGGGCGTCCACGAGGGCCCGGTGTCGCGCCCCACGCCAGCCACCAGGAGCGGGTCGCCCGGCGTCCGGCGGTCCGCCAGGACGACCGCCTCCCGCACACCGGGCACCGCCAGCAGCGCGGCTTCCACTTCGCCGGGCTCTATGCGGAAGCCGCGCAGCTTGAGCTGGTCGTCGCTGCGTCCGAGGTAAGTGGCGTTGCCGTCCGGCAGCCAGCGCGCCAAGTCGCCGGTGCGGTAGAGGCGTTCCCCGGGCACGAACGGGTCCGGCACGAAACGCTCGTCGGTGAGGTCGGGCCGGTTCAGGTACCCGCGTGCCAGGCTCGCGCCTCCGACGTACACCTCGCCGGGCATTCCCACGGGCACCGGGCGCATGCGGTCGTCCAGCAGGTACAGGCGTGTGCCGCGCAACGGCCGTCCGATGGGGCACGATCGCGAGCGGTCCTGCGGATCGGTGTACGCGGTGGTGTAGAGCGTGGCCTCGGTCGGTCCGTAGCCGTAGCAGACACGAAGGCCCGGCAGTTGCTCGCGCATGCGGTGCAGCGCGGCCTCCGGCAGCGACTCCACGCCGGTGAGGAGCTGGCGCAGGCTCAGCCCGGCCAGCCGCCGGGACGGGTCCTCGTCGATCCACAGGATGTAGGACGGGGGCAGGAATGCCTGGGTCACCCGCCGCTCCCGCAGCCAGTCCATGAGGGCCCCCGGGTCGCCGCGAAGCTCGTCGGGAACGAGGTGGAGGACCGCTCCGGTCGTCAGCGGCACGAGGAGTTCGTGCACCGAAGCGTCGAAGCCGATGCTCGACCAGGCCGACGCGGCCTCGCCCGCGGCGTCGCCCATGAGCTCGCGCCAGTGGTCGAGGAGATTGACGACGCTGCCGTGGGTCACCGCCACCCCCTTGGGGCCGCCGGTCGACCCGGAGGTGTAGATGACGTAGGCCAACCGGCCGGGGTCCGGGTCGATCCGCGGCGCGTCCTCCCGCGTGCCCTCCGCCTCGACAGCCGCCAGGTCCTGCCAGGGTCCGCTGCCCGCCGCCGCGGCCGCGTGGTCGGTCAGCACCAGCGCCGGCTCGGCGTCGGCCACCATGGCCGCGAGCCGTTCTGCGGGCTGCCCGGGATCGAGCGGGAGGTAGGCGGCCCCCGCCTTGAGAATGCCGAGGACCCCGACGACCAGCTCGAGCGTGCGCCCGGCGTGTAGGCCGACCACCTGGCCGGGGCGGACCCCGCGGGCGATCAGCGCGTTCGCCAGCCGGTTGGCCCGGAGATCCAGCGTCGCGTAGTCCGCTTCCGCGTCACCGGCGACCACCGCCGGCTGTCCTGGCCGGGTCCGCACCTGATCCGCGAACCGCTCCAGCAGGGCGGCCGGCGCCGGTGTCACCGGATCGCCTCCCCAGCTGAAGGCCGCCAGGAGATCCCGCTGCTCGTCCTCATCCAGCAGGGTGAGGTCGCCGATGTCCGCTCCGGGACGTTCGGTCATCAGCCGGAAAACGCGCAGCAGTTGGCGTGCGAACCGCTCCACGGTCGTCCGGTCGAAGAGGGCGGTGGCGTACTCGATCCCGCCGACCAGGCGCTGCCCCTCGTCGGCAAGGACCGCCACCAGGTCGAACTTCGCCGCGACGTGTGCGTCGTCCTCGCGTACCTCGACGCTCACGCCGGGGAGTTCGAGCTCCTGCCCCATGGAGGGAACCCAGGCGACCATCGTCTGGAACAGGGCCGTGCAGGCCGGGCTCCGCGGCGGGTTGACCAGCTCCACGACCCGTTCGAACGGCAGGTCCACCTGGGCGAGGCCGTCACGCAGCCGCCGGTTCACCCGCTGCAGCGCCTCCCCGACGGTCGGTGAGCCGCACAGGTCCGCGCGCACGGCGAGGGTGTTGGCGAAGAAGCCGATGAGTCCGGCGACGTCCCCCCGCCGGCGGTTGGCCGTCGGCGCGCCGATCACGATGTCCTCCTGCCCGGAGAGCAGGGACATCAGCACCGACCAGCCGGTCAGGACCGTCGCGTACAAGGAGGCCCCGTGGTCCTTCGCCAGGGTTCGCAGCGCCTGGGCGAGGTCGTCGTCGACGACCACGGGCACCCGGCCGCCGCGGAAATCCTGCTCGGGAGGACGGGGCCGGTCGGTGGGCAGGGAGAGTACGGCGGGGACCCCGGCCAGCGCACCGGTCCAGTACTCGGCGCACGCGGCGGGCTCCTCTCCTGCCATCCAGTCCCACTGCCAGCGGGTGTAGTCGCTGTACTGCCAGCGCAGTTCCGGCAGCGACACGTCCTGCCCGCCGTGCAGCGCGGCGTACAGCGCACTCAACTCCCGTAGCAACAGGGACTGGGACCAGCCGTCGAATATGAGGTGGTGGGCCGTGAGCAGCAGGACGTGGTGGTCCTCGCCGAGCACGAGCAGGCGGCCGCGCGTCATGGCCTCCTCCCCGAGACGGAAGGGAGTGTCACCCACCGCCCGCTGCGCCTCCGCGAGGCGCTCGCCCGCGTCCGGCAGCCCGGTCAGATCCTCGACGGTGACGGGGAAGCCCGTCTCCGGGGGATCGACGACCTGGAGCGCCGAGCCCTCGGCGGGCACCAGCCGGGTGCGGAGCGCTTCGTGCCGGGCGGCGAGCAGGTGCAGTGCCCGGACGAGCAGGTCCGCGTCCAGCGGCCCCCTGAGGTCGAAGTTCATGCGCCCGTGGTACGCGGCGCTGGCCTCCCCACCCATCTGCGCCAGGACCCACAACCGCTCCTGCGCCAAGGACAGGGGGGCGGGATGGGACGAGGGATCGCCGGCGGGGCCTGACGCCGATGAGGCGGACGGGGCGGACGGGGGAACGTGGCCGGTGGCGATGCGAGGCACAGGGTTCCTTCATGAGAAAGGAAGACGGCGAAACACGTGTATGTAACCTGTTTGGGTGGTGTGTGTACCCGAAAGAGCGACGGAACGCCCACGCGAGGGCAGGGACGAGGCGCCCGTCGAGCGGCGGGTTTTCGTCGTAACTCGCGCATTTTCGTCGGGACGCCGGTGCGACGCGACGTCGGGGGACGGGGTATCTGTCAAGGCAACAGGCCCAGGAATATCGCGGCTCATCGCGAATTGAGGGTTCGTCGCGCAAAAGTAGATCCCAGACCGATTTGAAGGTCAATGGTGATGCACGTCACACAAAATTGCGGTGCGGGGATGTTTGGATCCACCGTGTCCCGAAAATGGGTAGGTCGGCAATTCTGATAAATATCAGCACCCTTCCGGTCATGCGGAACGAGCCCGGTGGGCTGCACGATGTTGCTGGAGTGAAGCCTTGACGGCGCGGGCATCTTCATTACGCTGAAGCGACTTGAGATACGCGGAGGCGCTGATGGGAGAGGCCCGATCTGGTGCTGTCGCGGTACGGCGGCGTCCTGTGCGCCCCCGGCGGTGGAGGGGATGGTGCGTGTCGAATTCGCACGATTGCGCCTCGCAGGAGTGAATGGCGCCGTCCGTTGGTTCACGGCCGGGCGGGGAAGGAGATCCCGTACATGATCTGCCGGCCCTGACCTGTCTGACGTACGGGAAATCTCCGGGTGAGCACTCCGCAGGGGCGTGATGCCGAGGAAATTTACTTCCCGCGCGGCATCCACGCGGAAGACGTCATCTCCGACTGAATGCACATGCGTGACGGATTGGCCATGAATGGTTCCGGCGACTCCACGGCGATTTCTCCTCCGCGCGCTCCTCGCGGCAGGCGCCTCGGGTCCCGGCTCCCGGAACCCCGCGGGGGCGTCGCCTCCCCCTCCCGCACACCGTTTGCCGACCCCCGGCCGATCCGGGCAACCCAGTGGAGGCCCCACGCATGAGTGTCCGCCGATACCAAGAGGTCACACCCTTGTCCCCGAGGAGTGCGGAAAGGACGGTCGTTTCATGAGCACCGACGGCCTGCCCCTGGACGGTGTGACCGTCCTCGACTTCACCCAGGTCTTCATGGGCCCCAGCTGTACCCAGATGCTGGGTGACTACGGCGCCGACGTCATCAAGATCGAGCGCCCCGGAACGGGCGACCTCTCCCGGACGTCCTTCCCCGACCGGGACGGGCTCGACGGGCCAATCTTCCTCGCCATCAACCGGAACAAGCGCAGCGTCTGCGTCGACGTCCGCGCACCCGAGGGCAGGGAGGTGATTCTGCGCCTGGCCCGCACGGCCGACGTGGTGGTGAGCAACTTCCGCGGCGGTGTGATGGAACGGCTCGGTTTCGGCTACGAAGAGCTGCGGGCGATCAACCCGCGTCTCATCTGGGCCTCCGGCACCGGTTTCGGCGCCGCCGGACCGTACAGCCACAAGGGCGGCCAGGACGTGATCAGCCAGGCCTACTCCGGGGTGATGTGGCGCCGCGAGTCACCGGACCTGCCGCTGTCCGTGTATCCCACTCCGTTGGGCGACTACACCACCGGCATGCATCTGCTGCAGGGCATTCTGCTCGCGCTGTTCACCCGGACAAGGACCGGGGAGGGCCAGAAGGTCGAAGTCGCCATGTACGACTCGATGTTGCACATGCAGATGCAGGAGGCCTGCGCGCAGCTGAACCGCGGCTACGAGGTCAACTGGGCCGGCATGCCGCTCAGCGGCGTCTTCCCGACCAAGGACGGCGCGGTCTGCATGGTCGGGGCGTTCAAGGAGAACCCGCTGCGCGCGGTCTGCGCGGCCCTGGAGATCGACGAGGACCTCTCGCTGCGCGAGGAGTACGCCACCATGGAGGCCCAGTTCCAACGACGCCCGCAGCTCCAGGCGATATTCCGGCAGCGGTACGCCACCGACGTCACGGACCACTGGATCCGGCGACTGGAGGAGCAGGACATCCTCTGCGCCCCGGTGCGTACCCTGGAGGAGGCCCTCGCGGACGAGCAGACGGCGGTCAACGGCATGGTCGTGGAGATGGACCACCCGGTGGCCGGCACGGTCAGGGCGGTCGCCGCGCCCATCCTGCTCTCCGGCGCCCGCATGACCGTCCGCCGCTGCCCGCCGCAACTCGGTGAGCACAGTTCCGAAGTCCTCAGAGAACACGGCTTCGACGACGCCAGGATCGCCGCACTCACGGAGGGCGGTGTTCTGCGGTGACCGCCGCGCCCGCCACGGACGAGGTGCGCCTGGCGATCGACGAGCACGTCGCCCGCGTGACCATCGACCGGCCCCAAGTGCTCAACGCCGTCGCCGCCAGGACCCTTCGGCAACTCAACGAGATCTGGGAGCGCATCGAGTCCGACCCCGGGATCCGTGCCGTCGTCCTGACCGGCGGAGGCGACCGCGCCTTCTGCACCGGCGCGGACATGTCAGCTGACGAGGCCGGGAGGACCGGCTTGGAATACTGGGCCGCACTCGACCCCAACGGCTTCGGCGGCTTGTCCCTGCGCACCACCCTCGATGTCCCGATGATCGCCCGGGTGAACGGGTACGCCCTCGGCGGCGGCATGGAGTTGGTCCTGGGATGCGACATCGTGGTAGCCGCCGACCACGCCCGGTTCGGGCTCACCGAGCCCCGGGTCGGACGGGTCCCGCTCGACGGAGGAGTCACCCAGCTGGTCCGCCGTCTGTCCCACAGCCAGGCGATGGGCCTGCTGCTCACCGGGCGGCGGGCGAGCGCGGCTGAGCTCGCCGGGATGGGACTGGTCAACGAGGTGGTGCCGGCAGAGCAGCTGGACGAGGCGGTCGACCGCTGGGTCGCCGAGATTCTCGCTTGCGCTCCCACCTCGCTGCGCGCCATCAAGCAGATGGTGCAGCGCACCGCGCACCTGACCAGCCAGGAGGCGCGGGCAACCCGGCTGCCGGCACTGATGGCGGCCCTCGACAGCGAAGACAGCCGCGAGGGCGTCCGCGCCTTCCAGGAGAAACGCCGGCCGCACTGGCCCGGGCACTGAGCCGCCGGCGATCACCGGCCGCCGACGAGGTGGCGGCGATTTCGATTCGGTGGGTACGGGATCGCCGAGCCACGGCTGGCAGAGCGGTGCCGGGGATGCGTGGCATCCCCGGCACCGCAGGTTTGTCACTACTGATCGGGGCGGTGGACGATGACCCGCAGGTAGCGCGCCTTGGTGGGATGGTCGAGTTGGACGGCGATGAGGCCGCCGGCGCTGCCGCCGTGGCGGGCGACGGTGTACCAGGAGGAACCGTCCGCGGAGGAGTCCACGTGGAACTGCGCGGCGAACTTGTCGTCCGGCTTCAGCAGCGTGATCAGGTTGACCGAGCGCTGGGCGCCGGGGTCCACCTGCGAGATCCAGCGGTACTGCCCGGTGGCCTGCGCCCAGGTCGAAGTGTCGCCGTCGGTGGGGATCCGGGCGGCGCGGCACCGGTCGGGATCCTCGGTCCAGGACTTGGGCAGGTAGAGCTCGCGGTCCACCAGGGCCCGGCCCTTGTCGGAGGCGTAGGCGGCGAACACCCCGATCTGGCAGTTCTCCGTTCGCCCGGCCGTCCCGGAATATTGCCGTTGCACCCCGGCTGAGACGGTGCCCTTCTTCAGGAAGCCGGTGTCGTCCACGATCACCACGCCGTCCGGCTGCCCGAGCCGCTCGGCCACGTACTCCCGCAGGTCATCGCGGATCTCGTCCGGTTCCCACTGGCACCACGACAGCAATCGCTGCAGACCATAGGGGGAGCCATGGCCCGCATGCTCGGCTATCTGCCAGCTGTTCTTACGGCCCACCGGACCCAGTAGCCCGCGCACGTAGTCCCGCATGTGCCGACGCGGCTCGACCCGCCCGACGCGCTCACCCACCCGCAGGAGCAATGACCTTAACTCGTCGTCTCATAGGCCTGCTTCGACATCGCTCTCCGACTCCATAACCGGTTCAACGCGCCCCGATCGGGTGAGTCACGAACCACCGCCACCCTGACGTCACGTCAGACAACTAGACTCAAAAAGAGCCTTCTGACCAGGGCATACGGAGAAGTGCGCCTGGAGTACTAGCCAGCAATAACCCCGCGAGCGCCACAACTTTGGCCGTTTACGAGAATCACCGTGCGCGACGAGTGTCGCGCACGGGGATGATTCCACTGCACGAGGTGCGGCGTTCGATGAGTTTGGCGTCGCGCCGCTGGCGGTGGCCCACGCGTTCCCGCTGAAGCTCCGCTGCCGGTCTGCGCCGCTACCCAGAGCATGGGGGCGTGGCGCGGGTCAGTAGTACTGGGCCAGGCAGAATTCGTGTTCTTCGGGATCGGCCATCACGACGACCACGCCCTTGTCGTAGTCGTGGCGTTCGCCGGTGAACCGGCCGCCGAGGGCGACGACCTGAGCGATGCCCCGGTCGATGTCGTCGACCACGACGTCGAGGTGCACGCGCGCCTTGCCGGCTTTCGGCTCTGTAACCGGCTGGAAGACGAGGCGGGGCTGCGGGTCGCCGCGGTGGCCGAGGTAAACCCAGCCAGGCTCGGACGGCCCTCTCTGGCGGTCGAGGAGGACACTCCAGAAGGCCGCCACCCGTTCTACGTCGATGCAGTCGATGGTCACCCCGCCCCAGCGGTTCGCCATGATGTCAGCACTCCTTTGTTGTCGCGTGGGATGTCGGCGGCACGGACTCCATCGGCCCGGCAGCCCGCGAGGTCAGGGGCAGCGCTGCGGCGCGAGTCGGGTGCGAGCGTCCCTGGCGAACCCGTTGCTCGGCGAGTTGCCCGGCCGCGATCGCGGGCGTGGTCCGGTGGGTCCGGGCCGTGTGGAAGACCTGTCGGAGGGTAGCTGCAATGCCCTGGATGCGCTCGGTCAGCCGTTCCTCGGATTCCTGGCGCAGTTCGACACCGGTGGCGTGGATGACTCCGCCGGAGCTGACGACTACATCCGGCGCCCAAAGGATGTCTCGTGCCGCGAGGAGGCGGGCGGTGGCCGGTTCGTCGAGTTGATTGTTGGCCGGGCCGGCGATGGCGGCGCACCGCAGCAGCGGCACCGTGCGGGCCGTCAGCAGGCCGCCGAGCGCGGCCGGCACGAGGATGTCGACCTCCGCTGTGAGGGCGTCGCCCGGATCCACCCAGGCCGCGCCCAGCTCCTCGGCCAGGCTGCGCGTGGCCGGGTTGACGTCGGTCACGACGAGCCGCGCGCCGGCCCGGTCCAGGAGCCGGGCCACGTGGGCTCCGACCGCACCGAGGCCGATCACCCCGAAGGTCCGGCCGGCGAGCTCCGGTGAGCCGAAGGCCTCGTCGGCCACCGCGCCCAGTGCCGCCAGGGTGCCGCGCGCGGTGTGGAGGGAGGACTCGCCGCTGCCGCCGTCCTCTACGGGTCGGCAGCAGACATGAGTGGTGCGGCTGCCGATCACGGACATGTCGACCGGACTGCTTCCCACGTCCGGGCCTGCGATGTAGCGGCCGCCGAGCGATTCGATGGCGTCGCCGAGGTCGTGGAGCAGTGCCGTGCGCTCCCCTCCGGCCGGCCGTGCTGCGGTCGGGAGGGCGACGACTGCCTTTGCGCCGCCGTGTTCCAGACCGGCCAGCGCGTTCTTCTCGGTCATCGCCGCCGCCAGCCGCAGCGCGTCAGCGATCGCGGCGGCCGGGTCAGCGTAGTGAGCGATCCGGCACCCGCCGGCTGCCGGACCGAGAGCGGTCGAGTGGATCGCGACGGTGATCGCGAGTCCACTGCGGCTGCCCCGTACGACCTGTACCAACTCGTGCGAGGGATTCGGGACGTTGAGGGACAGAGCTTGCTCAAGTGCAACTGTCATGGCGTGAAGCTAGCCGTTCCAACAAGGTTATGAGCGATCAGACGAATAGAATTCGGCGCGGGGATCATACTCGTCGCATGGACGAACTTGATTCGGCGATCGTCCGGCATCTGCAGCACGATGCGCGGCAGACCAACCGCGACCTCGCCCGCACCCTCGGCATCGCCCCGTCGACCTGCCTCGAACGCATCCGTCAACTGCGCGCCCGAGGAGTCATCACCGGCTACCACGCCGCTATCGACTCGGCCGCCCTAAACCGCCACGTCCAAGCGCTCATCCACTTCCAGATCCGCCCCCTCAGCCGGGCGGTCATCGAGGCGTTCAAGACCTATGCCGCTGCCCTGCCTGAGGTCAGCACGGTCTATGTCGTCACCGGCGGCGACGACATGATCGTGCACGTCTCCGCGCCAAGCGTTGACTACCTCCATGGCTTCCTCATGGACAAGTTCACCGAGCGTCGCGAAGTCGTCGGATTCCGTACCTCTGTGATCTACCAACACACCCACAATCAGGTGCTCGCACCCCTCACGCCTTGACCCGCCAGACTCGCCCCCCGCCCTTCGAGGCACAGCCACAGGTGCCGACGATCCATGCCGGCGGACAACTCGGCTCACCCGTCGGCGCCCTCGTCGTCATCGTCGAGTTCGACCGCGTCCGGGTCGCACGGCGGCCGCAGGCTGCCGCCGGCAGGGACGGACGCGGTAAAGCTGTAGCGGCCGAGGACGTTGAGGTTCTTGTGCTTGAGCGGGGACAGGCGCGCGATGTCCTCGTCCCGGACCTCGTGCCCCTCGTTGCGGAGCTGGGCGACGGCGGCGCCGATGTACCGGGTGGTCCAGGCACCACGGCGTTCAGCACCAAGCCGTCGCGTAGTCACCCGATCTGGCGATAGCGCCACACCTGTTGCGGGCGCTACGCTCCCTCGCATAGCCGCTGAGCTGCACAATCGATCCCCGAACCGTGCGGCACCACAGGTCTCCCCCAGAGAACACGGCGTTGCGGTGTGTGATAATTCTCGACGGCGGACGGCGACTCGGTGCCTAACATGAGTGAAGCCCCTGGTAGAAACGGGTCCGGGAAGATCACGTTCCGTTCAACCAGAGGCTCCACGTGGCGTCGGGTATCACCCGCACCGCCATGCTCGACGTCCCCAGGGCGACCGCCGAGCATCTCGCGAAGCTGCTGGCCGGGCACCGCAAACAGCGCGGGACCCGCAACGGCACCCGTGCGCTGGGCTTCTTCGGGCCGGCGGACCTCATGCTGCGCAGGTTCGTCGGCGGTACCCGGCTGGTCCAACTCGCTCGGGACAATGGCGTCCCGGTACCGACCACCCACCGTTGTCTGCACGAAGGGGTGACGGTGCCACCAGAGCACGCTCCCGATCCGTCCTCGGTGCGGCGGCAGCCGGGTATGCCACCTCAACCTGGACCGCACGGACCGCGTGGCCGCAGCCCGCCCCCACGGCTTGGATCTGTGGTGGTCGGGCGAGCACAAGCGCCACGGAGGAAACGTGCAGGTCGTCGCCGCTCCAGGCGGCATCGAATCAGCACTGACAAACAATTTCACATCATTACACGGCGGTCCCGGCCTCCCCGGAGGCATAAAACAGGACGAGGCCTCCTCGGGCTCGGATGGTTCAGCACCACAAGCCGTGCAGGAAGCCCCGTCCCGATGCCCAACAGTAGTGAAGAATCATTAATCGGGAACTCTTGAATAAAACCGCAAATTGAACTGTCGATAGAACAGCACGTCCCGATATCTCCGCTATCTCGGGGCGATTCGACTCACCTACATGGCGCCACAGAAAGCGGGGTAGCCGCAAAGACCTCCGAAGGCGGAAACAGAACTATCGGAGGCGCTAGAACCATGAGCCGCGCCAGCGCCGGCGACACCGACGGCAAGCGCGAGGCCCATGGTAGTCCCGAGCAGGATCTTCTTGAAAGTTCGCATTGATTGTGTCCTTCCTAGGTGGAATAAAACCGAGCTCCTCCGTGGCGGTTCTCGGTGTGTTCTGCCGATGCGCAGGCCGATGGTCCGAATACCATTCGGGCGGGCGTCGGGTTCAGCAGTTCCAGGGGTGTTTTGGTACTCGCCGAGGTGGGTCGTTGGTACGGGTCGGCCGGTTGTCCCGGGGTCGTGCGGATTCTGGCTCGAGGAAATAGCGGCACAACGATTTATCCTGTCGCCGGTAGCTAATACTTATGTAACTTGCTCGTTGTTGCCACCCCGATCTGGACATCTGACCCACATAATCGGACAGGCAACGCCCCTCAAGGTGCTCCGAGTTCGTCCAGGAGCCGGGGCGATTGCAAAGTCGTCTGATCGCGGGTCGGTGCGGGTCATGCGAGGCCGAGGGGGCCGGCAACCGCGGCGAGGGGCTGCGGTGCGCAGTAGATGATTGCGTCCCTGGTTCCGTTCACGCGGCAGGCATCGCAGACGAGGACGGACACGAGCCGGTCGTCGCACGAGGGAACGCGCCATGCGGAATCCGGCGTCATCGACCTTGAAGGTCGGATGACTGCGGACCCGCTCGGAGGCCCGGCAACTCCATGCTCATCGAACCATCTGCCGCCGCGGAGCACCCGGTTTGATCCAACCACGCCGGCTCCACACCCTGGTTGGATCAAGGCACCACGCCGGCTCCACACCCTGTGCTACATCGCCCTGGGCTGGGCGGCGGTCTTCTACCTGCCCGACTTCGCGCGTACCGGCGGCGCCGCGCTGGTCGCCCTTATCCTCACCGGCGGTGTGGGTGCCGATAAATCATCTGGCCTGATCACGCGGCATGTCGGTACTCGTGGAGTGTGCCGCCGAGTCGGTCTCGTCGATGGACCACAAGACGTCTGATCTGTGCTGGTTCGTCGGGGTGGGGGAGCGGCCGGAGTGGAGCGGCTTGGTTCAGGGTCCGGTGGGGGCTGTGGCCGTTGTAGAAGGTCTTGAACTCCCCGAGCGTGTGGAGGAGGTGGTTCTGGTTCCAGATCAGGGTGCGGTCGAGGAGTTCATGCCGGCAGGTCTGTATCCAGCGCTCCATGATCGAGTTCATCCGCGGCGTCTGGATGCCGGTGGTGACCACCTGCACGCTGGCGTCGGTCATCGCGGCGTCGAAGGCAGCCATGAACTTGGAGTCGCGGTCGCGGATGAGGAACCTGGCCTTCACGGGCGTAGAGGGCGACGCACCGTTCGTAGTCCGGGAGCCCCAGCCCTGTACCACGGGAATGATCAGCAACTCTGGGGCGAGTTCCCGCAAGAGCAGGTAGTTGGCGACCGTGCGGGCCTGGTGCTCAGCGACCGACAGGCCGGTGCCAGTGAAGGTCTGCCCGGCGAAGGTGCCGCCGTGGATGATTGCCGGTTCGCACATCCAGTCCTGCGGTGCGGCCCAGCCGAACGGTCCCACCTCGTCTCGGATGCGGCGCAGGTCATCGACGTACTGCTGGGGCGGGATCGTCCAGCGGCCGAACCTCTGGAGGATGGTGAAGCCGCCGGAGTCGATCGCGTAGGGGCCGATGGCCCGCGGGAGGCTGCGGGCGGTGCGGACCCCGAAGTGCTCGTACTTCAGGAACAGCGGCACCGTGGCCTTTTCGACCCACGTGCGCTTGTGGGTGGTCAGGTAGAACCTCAAGGCATCTCCTCGGGTCAGACGATGGCTGCGTGACTTGTGTGCGAGAGGTGCGGTCATCCCGGGCGGGTAGGCGGGAAGGCATGAGGCTCTGGCGAGTGCTGGCGGTGACGGGGATCTGGGCGGTGGCAGGGGCCGTGTATGCGGCGGTGAACCACTGGTGGATGCACAGGGGCTGGGGGGATTCCGCGATGTTTGGGTTTCTGCTGGCCGCGTGCGCGGGAGGCGGCGGACAGTTGGGCCTCTGGATCACACGACGGGCCCGTCCCGGGCGGTGATTGCCGGGCCGATTCAGGCGACGATCAGCGGGTCGTGGCAGGGCCAGCAGCAACCGAGCAGGGCTGTATTCGCCAGGTTCGGCCGCTTTCTTGATGGCCTGGTCGATCCAGTCACACTGCCGGACGCCGAAGCGCAGGGCCGTGTCGTCGAGACGGTCAACGTGGTGCTGGCGAAGGCCGGAGCCCGCTTGGAGCAGACGGGCGACCGCGATGGGTATCCGTATTTCCAACTGGTGCGCACAGGACCAGGTGCTGTCCGCCGCCCCAAGACTCTGATCTTCGCCACGACCGTCAAGCCGGACATCCGGTTGGTGAGCGTCGTCGACAACGACATTGAAGTCTTGCAGGACATGGACCAGATCCTCGTCTACGACCGCCCAGTGGGCCCGGACGGCATCCGTTGGCACGACCTGCAGCAGTGGTGGCAGGAGAAGAAGGGAATCAATGACGAGGAGGAGGCCAAGAAGACCCTCTACGACCGTCTGTTGAAGTCGACTCCGGCCGACGACGTCTCTCCTCGACGCAACTTTTACCGGATCTACCACGAGAGCTACGGCGCTCGGGCCCGGGATCTTCCCGCACTGCTGCCCGAGGTCCGGCTGCATTGGGACCACAAGACCGTTCAGCAGCGTGGGGTGAAGGCATTGCTGAACCACCGGATGGACTTCCTCATGCTTTTGCCGAACGGTCGTCGTGTGGTGCTGGAGGTTGACGGCGGGCACCACTACGCGACCAGCAGGGCATACGAGGCCACTGTGCGGGGCGACCGCGAGGAGTCGCGGGGTGCGGGTGCGACGCCGCCGAAGCCGGCGAGCCGGTCGGGACTGCCGAAGGCGTCCATGTCGCCGCCGGTGGCGGCCGGGAACTCGGCCCCGAGGATGGGGCCCAGGCCCGGCAGGCTCGCGAGGATCTCAGCGTGGTGGTGATCGCGGAACCGGGCTGCGATGAGCTTGTCCATCTCGGCTATCTGCTGGTTGAGCCCTATCACCTGGCTGGCCAGGGTGTGGACCATCCGGGCCGCGGTCTTCTCGCCCGGGGACGCTGGTGTGCTGGCTTCCGGCGGCGTCCAGTGCTGCTTCGGCTAGCTGGCCGGCACTGCGAACCTTGCGGTTCCGCAGCCAGGTTTCCAGGCGCCGGGCGCCGAGGCGTCTCAGGGCGGGCGGGCGTCTGATAGCCGGTCAGCAGCGTCAGCGGCCCATTGTTGGTGAGGTCGAGGGCCCGGTCCAGTGCCGGGAAGATGCCGGTGAGGTGGGCGCGGAGCCGGTTGACGGTGCGAGTGCGGTCGGCGACCAGGTCGGAGTGTGGACAGTGAGGGTCTGCTGAGCAAGCTGCCGCGATTGGCGCGTGACGGCGGTGCCCGGTTCCGGCCTGGTGGGGGCCGGGACCGGCGAGTGCGTCGCGGTCAGTGGGTGCTGGTGCGGGGGCTGTTGTACTGCTCTTCGGTGACGGGCTCCAGCCAGGTGGTCTCGGGGGTGCCGTCGCCGTTGCCTTCCCACAGGGCGATGTGTTCCATGAAGAGTTCGGGGGTGGCGCCGTGCCAGTGCTGCTCGCCGGGCGGGCAGGTGACGGTCTGGCCGGGGTGGGTTTCCATGATCGTGCCGTCGCGGGTGCCGATCAGTGCGATGCCCGAGGTGACGTGCAGGGTCTGGCCAACGGCGTGGAAGTGCCAGTTCGTCCGTGCCGCCGGGGAAAAGCGGACCAGGTTGGCACGCATCCGGGACGGTTCCTGGCCGGCGACGATGACGTCGAACCACACGTCGCCCGCGAACCAGTCCGAGGGGGCCTTGGTGGTGGGCTGCTTCTTGAGGAGTTCCATGAGGGGTGTTTCTCCTTGCTGAGGTGCTTGGTTGCGGGCCGGTTCTCGGCGTCGTGGGTACGGGTTGGTGTGTCAGGCCGCAATGACGTCGTCGTGGGCCAGGTGCTGGCCCAGTTCGCGTGAGGCATCGGCCTGGGCGAGCAGTCGCCCGGCCTTGGCGGTGACGGCGTCGATGGCGTCGGCTCCGGCGGCGAAGCGGGCCGGGGGGTGTTTCTGGTCGGCCAGGGCCAGCAGGGCGGCGGCGAGCTTGGCCGGGTCACCGGTCTGCTGACCGTTCATGGACTGCCATTCCTTCGTGGTGGCGGCGGTGCGCTCGGCGTAGTCGTCGATGGACAGCTCCGCCCACGTAGTGGAGGCGTCGACCAGCAGTTCGGTGCGGAAGAAGCCGGGCTCGACGATTGTGGTGCGGATGCCCAGGGGCTCGACATCGTAGGCCAGGGATTCCATGAAGCCTTCGACGCCGAATTTCGCGGCGGCGTAGGCGACGCAGAACTCCTGGCCGGTCACGCCGGCGACGGAGGAGAGGGTGATGATGTGGCCGTGGCGCTGGGCTCGCATGACGGGCAGCACCGCGCGGGTGACGTTCATCGGCCCGAACAGGTTCGTCTCGATCTGCTGGCGCATCTGCGCGTCGGAGATCTCCTCGAAGAACCCGGCGTAGAAGTTGGCGGCGTTGTTGACCAGCACGTCGATCCGGCCGAAACGGTCGGTGGCGGCGCGGACGGCGTTCCGCGCGGCGGCCGGGTCGGTGATGTCCAGGGCGGTGGCCAGCAGGTTGGTCTGCTCGCCGCCGAGGGCCTCGACGACGCGGGCGGGCCGGCGGCCGGTCGCCACGACCTGGTGGCCGGCTGCCAGGGCCTGGCGGGCGATGTCGGTGCCCAGGCCGCGTCCGGCGCCGGTGATCAAGAAGACCTTGCTCATGCGGGAGGACTCCGATCGGGGATGGGGTGGGACGGTCAGTCGGCGTTAACGGTCATCGGCGATCTTCTTGAGCTGGTTGATCGCGGTCATGGCGTTGGGCCAGCCCGCGTAGAAGGCCAGGTGGGTAATCGCCTCGGACAGCTCCTCGACGCTCAGGCCGTTGTCCAGAGCCGCACCCAGGTGGTAGCCGAGCTGCTCGGTGCGGTAGAGCGCGGCGAGCACACTGACGGTGACCAGGCTGCGGTCCCGCGGGGACAGCTCGGGGCGCTCCCAGATGTCGCCGAACAGGACGTCGTCAGTGACGTCGACGAGCTTGGGTGCGATGGCGGCCAGCTCCTGGGGCGCGGACATCTTCGGCATGGGACTCCTCCAAGACGGGAAAGGTGCACATCGGCGCAGGTCAGTCTCCGGTGGAGAGAGGGTCCCTGCGGGCGGCTCCGGCATCACACACCGGCGTGGTGCCGCAGGCGGCGTTCGCTGCCGTTATCGAGGAAACCGCTGACGACAGAGGTGGAGGAGGGTCTGGCCTTACAGGTACTGACAGGGCCCCCCACCAGGCCGGCGACCGGCCTAACCTGGAAGACGTGAGCACCCAGAGCGACATCCGCGAGTTCCTGGCCTCCCGCCGCGCCAGGATCACGCCGCAGCAGGCGGGCCTGCCCGCCTACGGCGGCAACCGGCGGGTGCCGGGTCTGCGCCGCGAAGAAGTCGCCCTGCTCGCCGGCGTCAGCATCGACTACTACGTCCGCCTGGAACGCGGCAACCTCGCCGGGGCCTCCGAAGAGGTCCTCGACGCCATCGCAGGCGCCCTCCACCTCGACGACGCCGAACGCGCCCACCTGTTCGACCTAGCCCGCGCCGCCGCCAAACGCCCCGCCCGCGCCCCACGGCGGGCCCGCGGGCCCGTCCCGGACAGCGTCCTGCGGGTCCTGGAGTCCATGACCGACTCACCGGCATTCATCCGCAACGGCCGTCTGGACATCGTGGCCGCCAACCGCCTCGGCCGGGCCCTGTACGCACCCCTGTACGCCGACGACACCGCGCGCCCGGTCAACATCGCCCGCTACCAGTTCCTGCACCCCGCGGGCCGCGACTTCTTCCCCGACTGGGAGACCGCCTCGAACACCACCGTGTCCCTGCTGCGCACCGAAGCCGGACGCGCCCCGCACGACAGCGGCCTCACCGGGCTGATCGGCGAACTCGTAACCCGCAGCGAAGAGTTCCGAACCGCCTGGGCCAAACACAACGTGCGCCTGCACCACACCGGCAGCAAACCGTTCCGCCACCCCGCCGTCGGCGAGATCACCCTCGACTTCGACGCCATGGAACTGCCCGCGCAGCCCGGCCTCACCCTCACCGCCTACAGCGCCGCACCCGGCACGCCCGACCACGACGCCCTCAGCCTCCTCGCCAGCTGGGCCGCCACCGAGAACGCCACGCCTGCGGGCAACCCCGGCCCCGTCGACAGGCAGAACCGGTGAACGCGGCCCTGTGATCACTGGGCGCGCCTGCTCCGAAGAGGTGGACGCGTGACCGCTTCCGTCGCGCAATGTCTCAGGCACTTCAGGTGCCACTGCACCATCAAGACCCTGGGTGCGAGGCCAGCGTGGTGCAACTGGCGGTCCCGGTCGGGATTCTGCCGCCTTCCAGGGTTCTGGCCTTGCCCTGCCGGCTGAAGCCCTCCTCACGCATAAGGTCACCGACGATGTTCGCGGAGAAGACACCGTCCTACGCAGAGCGCGCGAGAGCCGCGACGGTCTGCCCGGCTCGGTCAGTTCGTGGGGTCAGCAAAGTGCCGTGGGGTCCGAGACGCCGGCGGTTGGGTCGCGTTCTCGAACCCGGCTCTGCGGCGGCGCTGGGCCGTGCCCCGGCGCCGTGGTGTGCGGTTGAGCGGCTAATCTTCGCGGGATGGACCCCGTCCCGATCCTCGCCGCGCTCCGTCCCGGCGAACGGCATGTCGTCTCCGTGCTCCGCGACCGTGATGGCGCCACCCGCCGGGAGCTGGCTGAGCTCACGCGGCTTCCGCTGACCACCGTCACCGCCACGGTCGCGTTGCTCATCGGACGGGGAGTGCTCACGGAGACGGTCGGCGCACACGGTCCGCGTGGGGCGGGGCGGCCGGCTGCGACGGTGCGCATCGACCTGGCCGGCCGGGTTGCTGCGGCGGTACAGCTCGGCCGCACCCAGCAGTCGGTCACGCTCGTTCGCCTTGATGGCCGTGTTCTTGACAGGGGGGACCTTCATCTTGATCTGACCCAGCCGTTCGAGGCCACGGTGAAGGACCTGGCGGATGCTGTGCACAGGTTCTCCGGCCGGAGTCCCGACGTCGTGGTCGTCTCGGTCGCCATGCCGTTCCGGCAGGGTGTCGGGGCGCCGCCGATTCCGATGTATCCGCCGGGGGAGACACCGTTCACCCGGCCGAGATACCCGCGCCCGGAGTGGCTGCTCAGTGATCCGTCGGACCTCCTCAGCCGAGCGCTCGGTATACCGGTGGTGATCGAGAACGACATCAATCTCGCCGCGCTCGGCGAGGCGGGCCACGGGGTGGCACGTGGCGCCCACACCTCGGTCTACCTCAGCGTCGTTCCGGGGTTCGGTGCCGGCATCGTGATCGGCGGGCGGCTGTTCCGTGGCGCCGGCGGAGTGGCCGGCGAACTCGCCCACATCAGCGTCCGTGAGGACGGCGATCTCTGCCTGTGCGGCAACCGCGGCTGCTTCACCACCGCGCGCCGCAACGGCCCGAGTCTGGTGGACGACATCGCCACCGCCTTCGGCCGGACTGTCGCGCTGGAGGAAGTCCTGTCGCTGGCGGCCGGCGGGGACGTGATGGTCCGGCGCTGGCTGACCGATCTCGGCCGGAGCATAGCCCGGCCGCTCATCGGGTTCGTGACCATGCTGAATCCGGACCTTCTGGTGGTCGACAGCGCCCTCGGCCCGGCCGCGGAGGCGGTGGCCGACGGTCTGCGGGAGACGATCGAGCACCGCACGTCGGCGATGACCCACCACGGTCTCGACGTGCGGCCCGGCGTGCTCACGAACAGCGCCGTACCGGCGGGCGCAGCTGTCCTGGCCGCGGAGTGCTATATCGAACGGCTCCTTGCCTGATCGTGTGGCCGGCGTTGTCCGATCGCCCGGAACGCCCCGGGGGGAGGCAGCCGGAAGCACGGCCGCCTCCCCCCGGACCACGACGCGGACTACTTGACCATGATCTGCGTGCGGAGCGGCAGCTGCGCCGAGGAGTTGCCGACGTAGATGCCGTAGGAGCCCGGCAGCACGGTCCATCCGGTGCTGGCGTTCAGCCAGCTGGCGAACGCGTCCGCCGGCAGATCGAGCTGGACGGTCCGGGATGCGCCGGGCGCGAGGGTGACCTTGGCGAACGCCTTCAGCTGCTTGGCGGGCTCCAGCGCCGCGGCTGGTGACTTGACGTAGAGCTGGACGACCTCAGAACCGGTGCGGCTGCCGGTGTTCCGGACCTTGACGGTGGCGCGCACCGTGCCGTCGGAGGCGCGCGTGGTGCGCAGGTCGGTCAGTTCGAAGGTGGTGTAGGACAGTCCGAAGCCGAACGGGAACAGCGGCTTCTCCCCGGAGCTCTCGTGCCAGCGGTACCCGATGGCCAGACCCTCGTCGTAGTACACCTGTACGCCGTCGCCGGGGAACTCCACCGTGGTCTTCGCGGGGCCCTGGTCGTTGCTCGCGGGGAAGGTCTCGGTGAGGCGGCCCCCGGGCTCGGCGTCGCCGAAGAGCATGGCGGCGACCGCGTTGCCCTGTTCCTGGCCGGAGTACCAGTTGGCGATGACGCCCCGCACCTCGGACAGCCACGGCATGAGGACGGCGCCGGAGGTGTTGAGGATGACGACCGTCTTCGGGTTGGCCTTGGCGACGGCCGAGATCAGCTGGTCCTGGTCGGCGGGCAGCGCGAGGGTGGAGCGGTCCATGCCCTCGCTGGTGACGTCGCCGACGACCACCACGGCGATATCGGCTGCCTTCGCCGCGTCGGCGGCCTGCGCGATCAGGGTGTCGTAGTTGGCCTGCAGACCGAGGTGCAGGCTGGTGCGGGCGGCGCGACCGCCGGCGGCCGGCGCGGGCGAGACGTAGGTGACGGCGAAGTCGTGGCTGCCGGCGGTCAGGGTGACCAGGCCGTTCTGGACGCTCTCGGCGCCTGGGGTGAAGGTGAGGATCGTGGTGCCGTCCACACTCACCGTGGCGACCGCGCCCGCGCTGAGCGAGAAGCGGTAGCCGCCCGCGGTGGTCGCGGTGAAAGTGCCGGTCCAGCGGGCGGACCAGCCGGTGGTCACGGCGGCCACCGGGGCGGGCGTGGCGCTGATGTCCAGGTTCGCCACCGTCTCGGTGCCCAGCGGGTCACCGGTGAAGTCGGTGGTGCCGTAGTAGGTGGCGGTCAGGCCGCCGCCGAAGACCGAGGCCGGAGCGATCGGGGGCGCGGTGATGCCCAGCGTGCCGGTCGTGTACGTGACCGGGATGCCGCCCGCACGCGCCTTGATGCCCGCCAGCGCCGAGACCACGGTGCCGTTCGCGTTGACGCTGCCGGAGCCGCCGCCGTGGCTCTGCGGATGGGCGTCGGCGGCATCACCTATGACCGCGATCGACTTCGGCTTCGCCAGCGGCAGGATGCTGTTGTGGTTGCGCAGCAGCACGCTTCCGCTGACCGAGATCTGACGGGCCAGGTCCAGCTGCGCGGGTGTGCTGACCACCGTGGAGACGACAGTCGCAGGGTCCACCAGCGGATGGTCGAAGAGGCCGACCCGGAACATCGCGGTGAGCACATGGGTGACCATCGCATCGAGCTGCTCGGTGCTGACCGAGCCGTTCTGCACCGCGGTCTTGAGGGCGGCGTTCAGGTAGGTGCCGCCGGGCATCTCGATGTCGGAGCCCGCCTTGGCGGTCTGCACGGTGCTGTGCGTGCCACCCCAGTCCGACATCACGATGCCGTCGAAGCCCCAGGTGTCGCGCAGGGTGTCCTGGACGGTGGCCCGGTTCTCCGACGCCCAGGTGCCGTTGACCTTGTTGTACGAGGTCATGATGGCCCCGGTGCCGCCCTGCTGGACGGCCGCCTTGAAGCCGGGGAAGTACAGCTCTTCGAGGGCGCGCTGGGAGATGATCTCGTCGATCGAGTTCCGCAGCGTCTCCTGGTTGTTCGCCACGAAGTGCTTGACGGTGGCGATGACGTGGTTCGACTGGATGCCCTGCGTGGTGGCCGCTGCCAACTGGCCATTGAGGTAGGGGTCTTCGGTGTACGTCTCGAAGGACCGCCCCCACTGCGGACGCCGCAGGATGTTGATGCAGGGGGCCAGCGCGACGTTGTGGCCCTTGGCGGCGTGCTCGTTGCCGTAGGCCGCTCCGTAGGCCTTGGCCAGCGCGATGTCCCACGACGCGGCGAGCGTCTTCGAGTCCGGCCACTGGGTGACGCCTACCGACCCGTTGCCCACCCCGCTCGGTCCGTCGCCCAGGCGCAGCGCCGGAATGTTCAGCCGGGTGTTGGCCGGGATCAGCCCGGTGTAGCCCTGACCCGCGGGCACGCCGTGGCAGTAGACGATCTTCTCGTCGAGCGTCATCTGGGCGACCAGCGCCTTCGCCTTCTTGACCGCCGCCGCCGAGCCCGGCTGGGTGACCGGGGCGGTGGGGACCGGACCGGACACCACCGCCTTTTCCGCCGCGGCGGGGGTGGCCGCGTTCGCCGCCGTCGGACCGACGGTCGCCACCCCGGCGGCGGCCACACCGCTTCCGGTCAGCTTGAGCACCGATCTACGGGAAACGGACATATGAAACCCCTCGGGAGAGTAGGGATCTTGTACGGGCTGGAGTGAGTCCAACCCGTGCTCTGCTTCACATCTTGAGTTCATTCCTTGAACGCAGGTGTGGACAACGACGCCGATCTAACCTCCCCGAAACATGAGCGTCAATAGCTGTGGCGCCGTGAACGGGCGCAGTTTTTCCTGGTAGTTACTCTGTGAAGTGCCTTGACGGGCTACGTTCCGGCCGTGGACCGGGATGGCGGAGAAGCCAGTATTTCGCAAAAGGTGCAATACAAGTTTTATCCTGTGGAGTTATTATTGACGGATGGTGCCCACGCTTCATGGGCGCGCGACCTCGGAGGGTAATCGTCTACACCTGCGGAAGATCGCGGGGAGCCGCAGGGCGCATGGCGCAGGTCGCGATGGCCTGGGTCCTCAAGAGCCCCGGTCGTCTCGGTGCCAATGGTGGGAGGCCACCAAGTCCCACCACTCGGCCGACGGGTGCCGCCCTCGCCCTCCGGCTCGCCGACGAGGCGGCTCGCCGAGCGCTGCATGCGGGACCCGGCCCGAGAGGCCGGGTCCCGCACGGTGGATCAGGTGTTGTCGGACACCCAGGTCAACCAGCCCGTCGTAGATCATTTACGGGACAACGCTTAGTGCTGACCTGGAGACCCCGAACAGCGGAGCAAGTTGTCGCCTCGTCAGGTTCGTGCGCCAGTACGCCGCAACCAGCAGTGCCCGGTCCTTCAACGGAAGGCTCCACCGTCGGCCCCTTCGGACCGTGTCCGAACCCTCCCGACGCAGAACCGTCAGCAGCTTGCCGAACTGCTGCATGTTCAGCCCCGTGAACGGGGCTATCCAGGACGGCTCCGAGGCCGTGATCACACCAGCCACGGCGAGATCATGGCATCACATCGACCGGGGACAGGTGATCACCTTCCTCTCCGTGGAAAGCGAGGCCAAAAACGACGGTTCGCTGCTGCAGCGCTCCGGTGAGGTGTGGGCGTCCCGCCGCATCCGGTCCGCGTCGATCCGGCCCTGGGCGAGTGCGGCGTAGAGCCCTCCGTGACAGCGGCGGTGTTCGCCCACCAGCGACAGCTCCACCAGCGACCTCACCGGACCGTCCCCGCACAAAACCGCATCCGCCAGCTCGAACAACGCGTCCGAACGAGCGGTGAGACAGGAGTGGAACTCGCCCCGGAAGCGTGACAGTTCCAGCAACGCCTCTCGATGGGCATCACGATGCAGCAGACTCATCCTCACGGCCTTCGCGCTGAATGTGTGTGTTCCTTGGTCGGAGCACATGTTCAGACGAAAACGGCTTCCGTGTACGGCGGTTACCGAGCTGAGTGATCAAGTACGACGCAACCGTTCGAGGAGCGGCTTCTACCGGAAGCGCAGAGATCCGGGCCCGCAGCGAGTCGACCAGTCACCGGCCGGCGACAGCCGCGCTCCACCAGCCCGCACGACGACCAGCCTGGCGCCTTCGAAAGCGATTCGATCACCAGCAGCCAGGAAGAGCGGGTTCGCCAGCTCGAAGGCATATCCGTCGTCGGTTTCGAGGTCCTCGACCAGTACCAACCGTGAGGTCGGCGTGGCTCCATCAGCTACCAGGCGCATGCCGAGATGGTCCCAGACGGCCTGGGATCCCCTCGACCCTTTTAAGCGGCTGACCACAGCCCAGTCGTTAAAGATCAAGTTAGGTGAGCTCGCCTGATGCCCGGTTGGCCAGGGGGGACGGCGCCGAGTGCCGGCATGGCCGCGAGCAGCAAAAATAGGGCGGGGTACCCGCCGAGCGGCAAGGCGAGGGCGGTGCCGGTGAAGGGTGCGAGCGCCGAGGCTGTGGTGGTGGGGGCGGCGAGGAGGCCGGACAGGCGCCCGTAGTGGGTTGTGCCCCAGCGGTCGGTGGTGGCGGTGGCCTGGAAGAGGGTGAGGTTGCCGCGGACCATCCCGGCCACGACGGCGAGCACGACCAGCAGTGGGTAGGGGCCGGGCGCGACGGCGAGCATCGCGGTGGTGGCGCCGCCGCCGAGGGTGATGAGCATGGTGGTGCGGGCGGTTGGTCCGGTGTGGCGCGCGATGGTGGCGTAGAGGGTGTGTGGCCGGATGTTTGCCCGGCGCCGCCCAGGCCGAGGGCCCAGGCTGCCTGGGCGGTGGTGAAGCTGCGGCCGATGAGCGGGGGGACCAGGGCGATGACGACGGCGGACATGGTGAACGCCGACAGGGTCAGGGCGAGGGCGAGGGTCCAGAACGGGCGGCTGCGGCCGACGTGATCCGCGTGGCCGAGGCCACTGTTGTGGGCGGTGTTGGGGGCGGGTGGCCAGGGTGCCTTGAGGGCGAGGGCGTGGGCGGGGATGGTCACGGCGGCCAGGGCGGCGGCGAGGACCAGGTAGGTCGCGCGCCAGGACTTCGCGCAGGCGCTGTTCGACGTGCTGTACATCCTGATGCCCAAGTCCGACGCGCTCGCGGAGCGCGAGGCCGATCGAAGTGAGTCCTACTTCTCGAGGGTCGACCCCGCCAGGCTCACTGCGGAGGCGGCGTGAACTGGTGGGCGAGGGTGTGCAGTTCGCGGCCGAGAAGTCTCACCCGGCTGGGGGTCTGACCCGGCGAAGCGGCTTTCGCGGGCGGCCTGGGAGGTACTGAGCGTCATCCGGGCCACGTCATCGGGAATTACTGCCGCCGGCCGAGCTGGGATCACGGTGCTGTGTCTGCTCAGTCGCGTAGGTTCGGATGTGGGCCAGGACGGCGTCAAGTCCGGTGCGCAGGGGGGTGGTGTTGCGGCGGGTCTGAGTGAGGAGGAGTCCGCCCTGGAGTGCGACGAGCAGGGCGAGGGCGAGGGCGTCGGTGTCGGTGTCGGGGCGCAGGTCGCCTCGGGTGCGCATGCGGGCCAGGCCCTCGCGGATCGGAGCCTCCCAGCGTTCGAAGCCGTCGACGAGGTCCGCTCGTGCGTGGGGGTCGTTGTCGGCCAGTTCGGCCGCGATCGATCCGATGGGGCAGCCGCCGACGCAGTTGCGCTGCTCTTGGAGGTCGACGAGCAGGTCACGCCAGCGGTAAAGGCTGTCGAAGCTGTCGAGTTCGTCGAGGACAGGTCGTTGGGCGGCCAGGATGCCGTCGGTCTGGTGGGCGATCACGGCCCGGATCAGGTCGTCCTTGTCGGCGAAGTAGTGGTACAGCTGCGACGCGCTGACACCCGCTCGACGCTGGACGTCCTCGATGCCGGTGCGGGCCACGCCGTGGGCGAACACCAGCTCGGCGGCGGCGGTGACGATGCGAGCCCGGGTTGCCAGACCCTTCGTCGTGAATTTCCGCGCTGGCCTGGGCGTGGGCTCGACGACCGCGCCGGTCCGATCCGTGCGGTCTGTCTGCCTTTCGGGTATCGGCTGGTCCATGGGTTCAGCATACTCCACTTTGGAGTTGACACTCCAAAAATGTCGGAGCATGGTTTGGAGTGCTCGCTCCACTAATTGAGAGGCTCCCATGACCACCGATCTGACCGGTTCCACCGCCCTGATCACCGGCGCCACCAGCGGCATCGGCAAAGCCACCGCCGACCGTCTGGCCGCCCTCGGGGCGCACGTCATCGTTTCCGGCCGGGACAAGGCGCGCGGCGACGGCGTCGTCGCCGGTATCCGCGCCGCCGGCGGGACCGCGGACTTCGTCGCGGCCGATCTGGGCGACGAACGCAGCGTGAGGGAACTTGCCGCCCACGCCGCCCAGGCGGGCGGCGGCCACCACGTCGACATCCTCGTCAACAGCGGCGGCGTCTTCCCCTTCGGCGCCACCGCCGACACCTCGACCGATCAGATAGACGAGGTCTTCGCCGTCAATGTCAAGGCGCCCTATCTGCTGGTGGCCGCACTGGCCCCCGCGATGGCCGAACGCGGCCACGGGGCGATCATCAACGTCACGACCATGGTGTCGGAGTTCGGCATGAACGGGATGGGCCTCTACGGCTCCAGCAAGGCCGCTCTCATGCTGTTGACCAAGTCCTGGGCTGCTGAATTCGGCCCCGCCGGGGTCCGCGTGAACGCCGTGAGCCCCGGTCCCACCCGCACCGAAGGCACCATCCCCATGGGCGACGCGCTGGACCAGCTCGCGAAGGCCGCGCCGGCCGGGCGCGTCGGGAAGCCCGAGGAGATCGCCGCCGCCATCGCCTACCTCGCCACCGAGGAGGCCAGCTTCATCCACGGCGTACTGCTGCCGGTCGACGGCGGCCGCCTCGCCGTCTGACATCTCGCCCGCGAAGCAGCAAACGCCGAAGCTCGGTCACGAGAACTGGCCGACTCCGCTCTGGCCGGACACCGACCCGGGCGGAGCGGAGTCGAGCGAGACCGCGAAGTCCACATCCGGGGTCGACGGCACCACCATCTGCGCCGCCCGCCAAGTCACCACCGACGCGGCGCACGCTCCGCACCAGGCCGTTGCCCTCGTCATCATCGATCTCACGCACTCCGACACGCCTGGCTGTCCGACCCATCCCAGGGATCAGGGCCGAAGCCGTCCGGCCGGGTGAACACGACCTAATGCGGCGTAGGTGCGAAATACCTTCCATAGGGGCTCAGGTTTTGTAGTTGACGCTCCAATTTTGAGGCGTAAAGTGGAGTGAGGCCTACAAAATGTGTGGGCCACCGGCGGCCTACTTCGACGAGAAGGCACGGACGCCGCTGCGGTCCATGACGATCGTGGACTTGAAGTTCCACGCCGGAGAGGTGTTCGTCGCCGGCGGCCGGCCGATTGCCTGCGCAGCTTGATCGGCTGGGCGAGCTTGCACGGCTGAGCCTCAGCGACAGCCGTCCGCCCGGGTGCCGACCGCTGGAGCGAGATTGGGCCAGGGACGGCCTGCTCTGTCGGAGGCAGCGGACCGCAGGAGATCGAGAAGAGCGCAGCCCGGGTAGTCACGGAAGCTCGCCCAGGCCGACCGGTAGTAGCAGTTCCAGTAGCTCACGACCCGGCGCTGGGTGCGTGCGAAGAAGAGCGGGTTCTCCACGATGAGCTGCCCGTATGCAAGGTGGCCGGGGTTGCCTGGCGCTGCGAGATCTCGGAGCTCATCGATGATGGCAATCAGGATCTCCACGACGTACTCGCCGGCCAACTGCACGACGTGCGGAAGGACCCACGGGTCCACGGAGCCGACGAATTTGGCCAAGTGGCGCTGCCTGACCCTCCCATCGCAGTGCCTTGAGTACAGGCAGTGCAGAAGCTGCCGCTGACGTGGCGAGAGCGACGCGACCACGTCAGCCGGCGGCTCGTCGTGGTAGAGACGCCCGGGGATGGACACTTCCTGGCCCTCGACGACAACCGAAAACGGGTTGACCGGTCCCCGGCGAGAAGCTGGCATCACCGCCAGCACATTTTCGACATCGCCAGCAAAATCGGCTGGAAACGCCGCGATCAGCGGATCGCTGTGGTCGGAGAGCGGCGGCACGGGCTGAGCATAGGCGGTCCTGGACAGGAGGCCGGGATCGCGTGCCCAGAGCCGATCCGGTGAAGGTACGCGGTCAGAGCGCTAGGCCGTGTCTGACAAATAGCGCCGTCCGCCCGCAGGGCGGGGCCCCGCGGCGTCTGGTGCGTGCGATCGCAAGGCGGAGGGGTGTCCTCGTAGTGGGCTACTCGGACGACCCCGACAACGCAGCGAGCGCGCGTGCCAGGCGTCGCGGGGCAGGCGGGATTTGTCAGACACGGCCTAGCGGTGTTCGGGGTTCTCGTAGTCGTGGCGGCAGCCGGCTTCCCAAGCGGTGCGCTGATTGCCGTAAGCGGGGATGCCGCCCGCGTCCTTGAGGGTGCGGGCGAGATGGAGGAGGTTCCAGGTCATGAAGGTGGTGTTGCGTTGGGTGAACTCGTTTTCCGGGCCGCCCGAACCGGGGTCGAGATATGACGGTCCCGGTCCGGCAGCGCCGATCCATCCGGCATCGGCCTGCGGGGGAATGGTGTAACCGAGGTGCTGGAGGCTGTAGAGGATGTCCATCGCGCAGTGCTTGATGCCGTCCTCGTTGCCGGTGATCAGACAACCGCCCACCCGCCCGTAATAGGCGTACTGGCCTCGGTCGTTGAGGAGGCTCGAGGCGCCGTAGAGCCGCTCGATCACCCTCTTGGTCACAGAACTGTTGTCGCCGAGCCAGATCGGCCCCGCCAGTACGAGGATGTCCGCCGCCATGACGGTGCGGTGCAAAGCGGGCCAGGCGTCCCTCTCCCACCCGTGCTCGGTCATGTCCATCCATACGCCGGTGGCGATCTCATGGTCCACTGCCCGTACGACATCGACGGATACGCCCAGCTCGCGCATGATGCGGGTGCTGCGGTCCACCAGCCCCTGGGTGTTGCTGCGCTGGGGCGACTTCTTGAGCGTGCAGTTGATGAACAGCGCGCGCAGGTCGTCGTAGCGGGCCGGGGGCCTTTCGGTGCTTCCCGCCTGGTCAGCCATGGAGTGCTCCCCGGATCCTGCCGCCGTTTCCATTCACGGCGGACCACCCAGACCATCGTGGTCGCTGGCACCGGGAGCCACGTCCCGTGGGCTGGCGCATCGCCGAGGATCACCCGGACGGTCCAAGGGGGGTCGATTGTGCTCCCTCCTGTGCTCCCGGCCGGGTGTCCGCGGACCGCCCCCGGCACCCGTGGCTGCCACCGACCGCGGCGTACGGCGCCCGCACCGGCGGGTTTCGGCTCCGGTCCGGGGCCGTGCGCACCGCTGGCGAGCCGAACCGCGCCCTGATGGACTTCTTCCAGAGCACGTACGAGGCCGCTGCCGTGCGGGCACGGTGGGACCGCCGGTCCCTGGAGCCGCCCTGCGCGACCGACGGCACGCCGCTGATCCGCGAGGGAGACACCGGGATGATCGAACAGAACTCCGATCCCATGGCCCTGGTCGAGGGCCTGGCCTGCGCCTCGCTGGTCGATGCGATGGGGCGCGTCCACGGGCACCGGGCACACATCCTGAGCCTGGTCAGTCCCACCCCCGGGCGGTCCCTGTTCGGCCCAGCCGTGACGATCGCCTACGTGCCGTACCGCAGTGACTTCACCGAGACCAACGAGCTCGGGTTCGGAGGATGGTTCTACCGCGCCGTCGGAGACGACCCGCAAGGCAAGGTGCTGGTGCTGTCGAGCGGCGGTTACCCGGACGCCTCGCACGGCGGAGGCACCAAACTGTCGCGCGTGCAGAACCACGGCCTGGCCGGAGTCCTCACCGACGGCAGGCTGCGCGATTTCGGGGAACTCGCCGCCTACGACTTCACAGTCCGCTGCGCGGGCGAGGCCACCCACTGGGGCGGCGACACGATCGCCCCCTGGGCGGCGAACGTCCCCATCGAAGTGGGCGGGGTGTGCATCGTCCCCGGCGACTATGTCTATGCCGACAGCTCCGGCGCCGTCGTCATCCCCGCTGGGAGCCTGGCCGAAGTCACCGCCGAGGCGCGCCGAATCGACGCGGACGATGAAACGTCACGATCGTCGATCCGCTCGGAGAATCCCGAACGGATGCGCACCGGCGACCAGCGCGGCACCGAGCAGTAACCCCTAGGGGCACGGGGGCCGCGGAGCCATGCCGGTCATGGCTACGTCGTGACCAGCGCGATATCCTCATGGCGCAGGGCGAATTCGTCGTTACCCGTGGCTCTCATCGGTCCGGGATTGCGTCGGGGGGACGGCCGCGGCCTGCGTGCTGCCGGCAGGCGGACGACGGGTTCGGCCGGCGACCCGGGAAGCCGGGCCAGGGCGGAGCCGGTCATGTCGCGGCTGAGCGCCCGTCAACGCGGCAAGCCGTCCCCCTACCAGCTGACCCCCAACCTGCTCGGAATCAGCTTCGGCGTCGCCGGCCTGGCCCAGGCGTGACCGTCGCCGCCTTTCTGGCCGGCTACGCCGTCCTGATGGTCCTGGTCCGTCGCCCGGCAACCCAAGAGCTCGTGGAGCCGGTGGTTGAGCCCGTCCTGGCGGCGACCGATACGCGGGTGCGTGGGCAGCCGCTCCGTCCAGCCCGAAACCCACTGTTCGGTCAGTAGTCGAGGCCGATCAGTTCCCGCACCATGCTGCTGCGGCCTGGGAACGCCGGAGCGAACACGGTGGCCGACCACATCGCCGTGCTCACCGACGCCCTCGCGCAGATCCCGGGCTCCTCAGCAGCGAAGATCCTCATCCGGGTGGACGGCGCCGGAGCCACCCACGGCCTGCTGGAACATCTCGAAGCCCTGAACACCACCCGGCGCACGGTCCGCTACACCGTTGGCTGGAAGATCACCGCTGCCGACGAGCAGGCCATCGCCCGACTGCCCGAAAGCGCCTGCGAGACCTCTTTGAAGCAGGACGGCAGCCTTCAGGAGGGCTACTTCGTTGCAGAGCTGACCGGGCTGAACACCCGCGAGGACTGGCCGGAGGGCATGCGACTGATCGTCCGCCGTGTTCGCCCGTCCCGGCGGCACCTGAAGAAGCTGACCACGTTCGAGACCAGGACCGGCTGGCGCTACTGCATCACCGCGACCAACATCCGCCATATGTGGGGCATCGCCGGCTCGGGCCACAGCCAGTTCCTGGACGTACTGCACCGCTCGCACGCCGGGGTGGAAGATCGGGTGCGCACCAACAAGGCCATGGGGCTGGACAATCTGCCGTCCGCCTCGTGGGAGGTCAACCGCGGCTGGATGCTCACCGCGAACCCCGCCGCCGATCTCGACGCCTGGGTGCGGCTGCCGGCACTGCACGACGTCGACGGCCTGGCCGACGCCGAGCCCGACACCATGCGCTTCCGCCTCCATCACCTGCCCGCCCGCCTCGCCGACCACGCCCGCCGCCACTGGCTGCGGATCGAAGCAACCTGGCCCTGGGCAGAAGCGTTCACCACCTGCTGGCAGCGCCTCACCGCCCTCCCGGCCATCACCTGACGGCGGGCACCCCCCCCGACAAGGACCAGACAGGAGAAGACCGGCAACACTCCGGGCCCGTGGAACCCGGCGCACCCGCGGCGTCACGCGACGGCCCGCCCTGCACCGGCCAAGGACATTGCGGGCGAACCGCCGGATCGATCAACGACCGACCCCCGCTGACGAATCGAGGCTAAATCCTATCTTAATTCAAGGACTTTCCTGCCACTTAACGCTTGGGATTCTTCACCAAGGCACTACACTTTCCGCTCGCTGGCGCCGCCGTTATCGGAGATGCCTTCTACGCCGCCTCCGCGGCCGCAGCCCGCTCCGCCTGCGGATCCGCTTCTCGCCCACGATCCACCAGGGACGCTATGACGGAATCCAGCTCGCCGCCGTCCATCCCGAACACGGCGAAATCGACACCGTCCACCTCGCCTTCCTCGGCCACGCCACCTTCCAGGCCCGCGACGACCACTACTGCGCCAAAGGCCGGACACACCAGGAAGTCGGAACAGTCTCGGACCGCAGCGGTCCCAATTGGAAGGAAGGGGACTTCATCCTGCTGCAAAAGGCCGTCGGCAACTACGTGCAGACCTGGTTCAACACCGCCATTCCGCCCCGTCGTCCATCCCGGGGTATCCCGTGTCCGAGGGGTCACCCTCCGTCCCGAGTCGGCAACCGGGGAACCCAAACACGCGCGGTAGTACAGAACGTAGGAGACCGGTAGGCCAGGGTCCGCTCGCCCACCGCGAAGGAGTCGAAGACCGCGCCGATCATCGCCTTGGTACCGCACTCCACCAGCGCCAGCAGCCTCACCTGCGGGAACGGTCCGGGCCGGGTTCCGTTGGAGGACCGGCCACAGGCCGCGGCATTGGCCGCACTGTCGGGCACGTCGGACAGCGTGGCGTCCAGGGAGGCCAGGCGCAGGCCGCGCCAGAACGCCCCCGGGGTGACCGCGGTCCCGCTCGCCCCGGCGACCCGGTCGAACAGCAGCCGCAGCGGGGCCTGCCTCAGCCGGGCCCGCGCGCTGGTCAGCGATCCGGACAGAGCCGGCCGCCACACCTCACGACCCGCTCGGGGGAAGCTGTCACCAACGAAGCGACGTTGAGCCGCGCCCAGCGGTGGTGACAAGACAGGAAGCGGTACGAAAAGTCGTCATGCGCGACACATCAAGCCGTCCATAATCGACATTCCGTCAACCGGGCGGGCATATCACCCACCCTGGATCCGGGGAACCGATGGGCCGGCATCTACGCGCGGCCATTTATCTGTTGACAAGCTTGGCCATGAGCATGCTTAACTGTTTGCCGTTGTTGCGATTGATTACTGGGGGGCTTGTGCGACGACCTGCTTTGGGCTTATGCACGCTGTTTTCCGTCTTCATCTTGGCACTTCTATCCGGACCCAATGCTTCCGCATTCGTTCCGGTCCCCGCGCCTCAAAAAGCGCGCACCTCACCGGCGTCGACCACGGACAGACCTACGCCCACGACATCGGCGACGCCCCCGATCGGTCCGAGCACGCTTCCCCGGCCACGCGTCGACACCGTCCGCCCGGCCGCCGCGACCGCGGACGCGACCGCGACCGTCGTCATCGACGGCCCCACAGTGACCCTGGGCACCACCGTCGCCAAGCAGCACGCCGTCTTCCAGTTCGCCGGCACGGCGGGCCAACGGGTGTTCACGACGCTGACGACGGTGGGCGCGGCGGACGACGCCGCGGCGCAACTGCTCTCCCCCACCGGCGCGGTGCTGGCAACCAGCAGCAAAGTGTGGTCCTTTCCCGGAAACGTCGCCTCCCTGGACACGGCCGCCCTGCCCGCCACCGGCCAGTACACCATCGTGATCGCACCGGAAACGGGCCTTGCCACCTACCGGGCGCAAGTGACGAGTGTCCCCGCGGACCTGGCGCTGACCGGTTCGATCGGCGGCGCCGCGGTCCAGCTCAACTTCGACAAAATGGGGCAGAACGCGGCCATCTCCTTCGCCGGCACCTCAGGCGTCAAGGTGTTCACCGTCGTCACCGTCACCCACACGTCGGCTCCCGACACCTACACGTCGTTCGACGCGAGCCTGTTGGGACCTGACGGGGCGGAACTCAGCGGTGCCTTCAACTACAGCGGCATCGGCGGTATCGGCGCCACCGAACTGCCGGACACCGGAACGTACAAGGTGGTCATCGACCCGGCCGACACGCTGACCGGAGCGGTGACGGTCCAGCTCTTCGCAGTCCCGGCCGACACGACGGTGGCCGCACCGGTCGCCAACAAGACCTATCAGGGCACGGTCAGCTACGGCCAGCACATCGGGTTCACCTTCAGCGGGACGGCCGGGCAGAAGATCCTGGCGGAGGCGTCGATCGCCAGCAGCGCCGGTACCACCGTCGACGCGTGGCTGATCTCCCCGAGCGGCAGCTACCTCGCGTACGACGACGGCGGCAATATCACCGCGACACTCACCACCAGCGGCACCTACACGTACTTCGTCGAACCGGAGGGCGCCGAGGCGGGCGTCGTCAGTGCGACGATCCACACCGTCCCTCCGGACGCGACCGCCACGGCCACGGTCGGCGGGCCCGCCGTGACGGTCACCACGACGACGCCCGGCCAGGGCGCCAACGTCACCTTCAACGCCACCGCCGGCCAGCAGGTGCTCATCACCTGTGCCACCAACCTGGTCAACACCGGCGGCAGCACCTTCACGACCTTCAACCTGTTGGGTCCGACGGGCACTCAGGTCAGCTCGACCTACTACTGCGCCCCGCCCGTTCTGTTCAGCCGTCAGACGCTGAGCGCCGCGGGCACCTACAAGCTCCAGATCATTCCGCCGGGTACCGCGACCGGCAGCGTCACGATCCAGGTCTTCAGCCCGCCCGCCGACCCCACCGCCGTGGCGACGGTCGACGGCCCCGTGGTCAGTGTGGCAACGACAGTGCCGGGACAGACGGCGACCGTGACCTTCCAGGCGACCGCGGGCCAGACGGTCTACCTCACCTGCGCCGGCTCCTCGCTCAGCCCGAGCACCGGCGGGTTCGGCTACCGGTGGACCGATCCCTCGGGCGCCACGGTCGGGTACGACAACAACCAGTGTGTTCCGGACACGTTCATCGACACCTCGACGGTGACCAGCACGGGCGTCAACACCATCAAGCTCACGCCGACAGGAGTGACCACCGGGACCGTCACGATCCAGGTCCACTCGGTAGCGGCCACCCCGACTGCCACGGCCACAGCCACAGTAGGCGGTCCGGCGGCGACCGTGACCACGACCGTGCCCGGCCAGAAGGCGACCATCACCTTCACCGCGACGGCCAACCAGCGGGTGTACATCGCCTGTCTGAAGACACTGCCCCTGACAAGCGACTCCGACCAGGTCCAGTTCAGCCTCCTGGATCCGTCCGGGCACGCGGTGGGTCCCGGCCTCGGCGATCTCGAGTGCTACCCGCCGCCCACGTCCACGAGCCACCCGGTGACCCTCTTCGACTCGGAGACACTCACGGCCGCGGGAACGTACACCGTCACCATCGACCCGCCGCTCATGGAATTCGGCAGCACCACGCTCCAGGTGTACTCGGTGCCGCCCGACGCCACGGCAACCGCAACGGTCGGCGGTCCGGCGGTCTCCGTCTCGACCACCGCGGTCGGCCAGAACGCGAACATCACGTTCAACGCGACCGCCAACCAGCGGGTCTTCATCAGCGGCACGCAGACCGAGGCCAATGCCAACGGGGGCTACACCTTCTACAACATGACGGACTGGTCCCAGGCCTTCTTCTCGTTCAGCTATCTCGACGCGCCACCGACGCTCTATCCCACCCAGGTACTCCCGACCACGGGCACCTACACCATCGCGATCGATCCGCCGGGCATCGCGACCGGGAAGTTCAC
Source organism: Streptomyces sp. DvalAA-14 (assembly GCF_900091855.1). Classification (GTDB taxonomy): domain Bacteria; phylum Actinomycetota; class Actinomycetes; order Streptomycetales; family Streptomycetaceae; genus Actinacidiphila. The sequence goes on along the minus strand of NZ_FMCH01000523.1, from coordinate 121 downwards.
CATCCAGATCTACCTGGTGCCGGCGGATGCCACCGCCACCGCCACGGTGGGCGGCGGCCCGGTCACCATGACCACCACGGTTCCCGGGCAGCAGATGAGCGCGACCTTCACCGCGACCGCC